>DSAD01000052.1 GCA_011372875.1 Deltaproteobacteria bacterium | reverse complement strand
TCCCTGACTGGGAGACTGTATCGAGGTGGTACTGGAACCTGTCTGAACCTCACATAGAAAAGACCACCCCTGAGATGAAGAAGACAGTCGACGAACTTGTCCGGGGGATTGATGATCCGGTCAGAAAGATTGAGAAGATATTCACCTGGGTGTCCCAGGAGATAAGATATCTGGGGATTACTGCTGAGACCGAGGCCCCTGGATACGAACCCCGCCGTGTTGACATGACCTTTGAGCGCAGGTCAGGGGTATGCAGGGACAAGGCGGCCCTCCTGGTGAGCATGCTGCGGCTTGCAGGGTTCGATGCATTTCCTGTCCTGATCATGAACGGACCAAAAAAGGATCCTGAGGTCCCTCAGCCGTATTTTAATCACGCCATATCGTGCGTGCGCATGAAAGACGGCACCTATATGCTGATGGATCCTACGGATGAAAGTACCAAGGAGCTTTTTCCCGCATATCTGAACAACCAGAGTTATCTGGTAGCGACACCTCAGGGCGAGACATTGTTAACCAGCGAGGTTGTCCCGCCGGAAAAGAATATGATGCATATCGAGACCGAAGGTTCCCTGGACGAAGCTGGAAATCTCAATGCAGCCTCCATTCTTAAATTCCAGGGTATAAACGACAATGCATACAGAGGTTATTTCTCCCGTCTGTCTGCTGAGGAAAGACGGCAGTTCTTTGAACGTATAATCAAAAAGATAGCTCCTGGAAGCACACTTTCGGAATACGAGATAACGCCGGGCAACATGCTCGATACAAGCGTGGGTCTTCAGGCCAGGGTCAGTTTCGAGGTAAAGGATTTTGCCATACCCGGCAAGGACATGGTCATGCTTCCTGTTCTCAGGATGGGCGGCAGTATCGGTATCGTGAACTTCCTGACTTCAGACATGGTGCTTGAAGAGCGGAAATACCCCTATGTCACGGATGTGGCCTGCGGGGTTGATGAATCTTTCCGGCTCGATCTCTCCGGGATCGTCGGCGAGCAGATAAGTCTGCCCGAGTTTGAGACCGTGGATACAAAAGGGGCTCTCTGGAAACTTGACGTATCGGTAAAGGATCGTGTGCTCTCATGCAAGAACACCTTTGCCATGAATCTGCCCGAGTACTCTCCGAAAGAATATCTCGATCTCAAGCAGACCCTTACCAAGATCGAGGCAGATGAGAAAAGGATGCCGGTTTTCACTCTCTCTGGAGCTGTTCCGTCTCCTGGTGTGCATCGCTGGTATTCCCCTTACGAACCTGAAGCCATAATTCTCGAAGAAGTTGATGAATTCGATGTTAAGGACTCCACGGCCTGGACAGAGACCAAGCACGTGAAAATGAGGGTGCTTACCTATGCCGGTAAAAAACACTACAGTGATCTGTATATCCGGTACAACCCTGCATGGGAAGAGGTGGAGATAGTAAATGCCCAAGTAACGTCGCAGTCAGGAGAGACAAAGACCATCGAAGAAAAGGAGATCAATACCATGGATGCCCCATGGGCTGGTGATGCCCCCAGATATCCCTCATCCAAGATCCTTGTCGTGAGCCTGCCGGGTGTGGAGCAGGGCAGTCTCATCGAATATACGATCAAACGAAGGAAGACCGGCAGGACTTTCTTTTCCATAAATGATGAGTTCATCTCTTCTGACATGGCAAGGATAGAAAATCCACGTAACAGTTCCCGCCCGGTATTAAGTGTAGACGGGGTGTTCCGGTATAATGTGCCGGTTGAATCAAAGACTCTTCGAATCAATGCACCTCAGGAACTTGATCTCAACATATCAGAATCCTTCATGCCCGATACCTGCATGGGCACGGTGAAGATAAACAGACGTATGCTTAACACCGGTAAAGATGTTGTCTACGAATTTTCCTCAACACGCATCCCTCCGGTTACACAGGAGGACAACCTGCCTCCCTGGTACAGCTTCAACCCTGTAATCTTCGCAACTTCTGCCGACTGGAAGACCTATTGCCGTGATCTGCACAAGATATTTATCGATGCGTCATCTTTCAGGGACATCACTCGGGAGAAGGCCATGGATCTTGTAGCAGGGGCACACAGCGAAGATGAAAAGATCAGAATCATCCGTGATTTTGCCGCAAAGAACCTCAGGTTTATTGAAGCGGGGTTCGCTGAGTTTCCCCTTTCGGAGACAGGTTCTGCAGACAGGATACTAAAAGATGGTTATGGGAACTCGGCAGACCGTGCGGTTGTTCTTTATGCCATGCTCATATCAACAGGGTTCAGACCCGAGATTGTCCTGGCTTCACATGGCCCTGCGATTCAGGGTATTGACAATGCCCTGCACAGCTATCCATCCCATCAGTGGTTCAGTGATGTCCTGGTACGGGTGAAATCAGCCGGCAGGTATGTATATCTCAACGATACCGACCAGTATGCTCCACCCGGCTCCACCACGAACGACGGTAATATCGGGCTTGTATTGGAATCAGGAGGGTTCGAGATTATCAGGAGTGCTTCACCGGATCTGGAAACACGCACCGATGTCAATGTTTGTCTTGACCTTACACCCCAGGGTGATGTGGTCATAAAGAAGACCACCAGCTTTTACGGGCTGGATTTTGCATCTTTCAGAAAGAGATTCTCTGAGATGCCACCCGAGGAACGAGACAGATACTATCAGAAGCTTGTTTCTTCGATCAGTCAGGCGGCCAGGCCGGATGGCGAACTGATTACCGATTATGATTCATATCCGGGAATCGAGGAATTCCGTGTTACAGCCCGGTCTTATGCGATACGTCAGGGAAAATATCTCTATCTCGATATACCGGGACTTGTCAGCAGAGTGCATGGCGTAGGAAATGATACCAGAAAAAACCCCCTGTATATCCCCACCCGGAAGAACGGAACAATTGTCATCGATGTGGCACTGCCTCGAGGTATGAAAGCCATCGAACTCATGCCGCCGGAAAGGATTGATTTTACGGTAGAGCGCATGGGTGTGCTGACGCTTGAAACACGGCTCGTCTATGGAGAAGACGCTTTGATGCCGTCAGGGATTGTTGTTCGTGAGAATATCCGTTTCGATCCGGCTGTAATCCCGCCCGAGGAATATTCCCAGCTCCTTGATGTGCAGCGTGTCCTTTCACGTCCGGGTTCACGGATGATCGTCCTGGAGATGGAATAAATGTAAGGGTCTCGTTTTAAGGTTAATGCAAATCCTGTCCTGGTCGATGAGAACATTAATGATCTGGTGAAATAGTAGCCGTGAATTCTGCCTTCTGCATATAGGGACAATATGAACGCAGAACACTTATACGGAAATGATATAAAGGAGGATGCCGCTTTTCGGCGGTGAACCGTCTGATATCATGGAAAGACGAAGATCCTTACGTATAACTGTAGCAATTCCTGCAGAGGTCGAGATATACCCTGATTCTCAATATCAGACATCGACACACACATCCATAAAAGGGATGGTGAACACCATCGATATAGGCCTGGGAGGTTTAAGTGTCAGGGTCGTCCATTGTGAGAGCCATACAGGTAAAGGCTTCAGCCCGGCAATTGCGTATCTTCTTGCCGGCAAGATAATAACGGCATATTTCAAGGATTATGATATGACCATAACCGGAAAAGTTGTCCGGGTAGACCCGGAGACCATGCTCATGGCCGTTGTGATTACAAGGGTTTCTGATATAGACTGCTGGCGGCAGCTCTGCGGCCAGGTCATCTACAGGCAGTCAAGCAGATAGGGTATTATCCCACATTGTGCTGTCGGATAAATGTATGGTGCATAATACTCTAAGGTCGCCTTGTTTGTTATTCCCGACATTGTGCCGCAACGGAATTTTCAACCCGTGGGAGACCTGTTGTAGGAGAGACTTTCAGCCGCGGCATCATTTGTCCCGGCAGTGATTCAATCGCGGATGGAAGCAGCTCCCACAGGGTTTGTACGAATCAATCATGGATTGTTCGATTCAATAGTTTCGTATGAGGCATTATTACCACTGCTGACGGCGACAGGATGAGTTCCAGGCTGCTTCCATCGGGAGAAGGTCTTGATTCGTTCGACAATTCAAAGACCAGGACCTGGCCGGTGCTGACCTGAAATTCGAGATGATAGTTCCTTCCCTTGAACAGACAATCCTTCACAATACCGTTTACAATGGTTTCACGATCTTCAACCGGTTGTGAACCATCCCGGATCTTTGCCCCGTCAGGCCTGATCAGCACTGTCACTTCAGTGCCCTGGGTACAGTTGTGATCGATATGATGGAGAACCCCGAGATCTGTGCTGATGGTCTTGTCAGGCAGGATAAGGCCTTCCATGAGATTGTGAAAGCCTAAAAAACGGGCCACGGTCTCGTTTGCAGGGTGTGCATAAAGGTTCTCCGGGGTGTCTGTCTGTTCTATCCTTCCTTTGTCCATAACCGCTATGATATCTGCAACAGCATAGGCTTCAGCCTGGTCATGCGTAACGAAAACAGTTGTCACACCGAGCCGTTTCAGGATGTTCCTCACCTCGAGAAGAAGGCGCTCGCGAAGGGCCCTGTCCAGAGAACCGAATGGTTCGTCCAGGAGAACAAGCTTTGGCCTCGGTGCAAGGGTCCTTGCCAGTGCAACCCTCTGGCGCTCGCCTCCTGACAGTTCGCTGACACCGCGCAGTGCATATTCTTCGAGCCCGACGAGGAGAAGCATCTCACGGGTGCGTTTGAGGGTCTCTGCACGGGATTTGTTCTGCATCTTCAAACCGAAGGTGATATTGCCCATGACATTCAGATGCGGAAACAGGGCAAACTCCTGGAACATCATGCCGAAGTTCCGGCGATGAGGCTCTATAGCAGCCATATCCCGGTTGTCAAAATATACATCGCCTGCATCGGCTTTTTCAAGACCTGCAATAATGCGCAGGAGTGTGGTCTTGCCGCAGCCGGACGGTCCGAGGAGACACAGGATGGTTCCCTCCTCGATATCGAGGTTTACATGATCGAGGGCAGGGTCGTGGTTGAAGGTCTTTGAGATGGATCTCAGTTCAAGAAGCGCCATGTCAGAACTCTCCCCCTGATGTGATGCGGATCCTCTCAAGGAACAGGAAGCCTGCAGCAGTTACCAGCATCAACAACGTGCTCATGGCCATTGCCTGGCCGTAATTCATTATACCCGGCTGGCCGAGAAACCGGTAGATTGCAAGGGGCATGGTGGGTGTCTGCGGCCGGGCCACAAAGACTGTTGCACCGAATTCACCGATACTGACGGTAAAGGCAAAGACCGCCCCGACCACTATGCTCCGCCGTACAATGGGCATCACAACCTTCATCCAGGCCTGGAATGGTGATGCACCGAGCATGGCAGCAGACTCGCGCAGGTTTTCGGGTATGCTGCGAAGTGCCGGCAGAATGCTTCTTACCACAAAGGGATAGGCGACCAGCGTATGCGCCAGTGGGATGAGAATCATTGAGGTTCGAAGGTTCAAAGGCGGCCTGTCCAATGCGATAATATAACCGAACCCGAGGGTAACCGCAGAAGTGGCCAGGGGGAGCATGAATACCGGGTCTAATATCGATGTGATCCTTTTCCCTCCCCGGGCAATGAAGGTTGCTGCGCACCCTCCGATGATCAGGGACAGCACCAGAGCTGCAAAGGCGAAGCCTACAGAATATGCGATCGCCTCCACAGGCGGGACGTAGAAGATAGATTGAGCCCTGTTTGCGAAAATGGCACGGTAGAATACAAGGGAGAACCCGTCCGGCGCACGGAAAGACTGGATGACAAGTGCAATCAGAGGGCTGCCGAGCATGATAACCATTACCAGGATATTCGCCCAGACAATGATCTTTTGTCTGCGGCCAACGGGTTTTTTCTGCGTTGCACTGCGTGATTCGGGGTAGAGCGTGATCGATGCTCTTCGCTGCAGTGTCGTATATACCCACATGAATACAAAGGTGAAGCATATCTGAATCAAGGACAGCGCCGCTGCCATGGGCAGGTTGAATATGTGTACTGCCTGGCGGTAGATCTCTACCTCGATCGTTGCATAGCGTGGGCCGCCCAGGATCAGGATCACGCCGAAACTGCTGAAGCAGAAGATAAATACAAGGAGCGATGCCGCAGAGATCGAGGGGAAGAGAAGAGGGAAGGTAATTTTCCTGAACGTTTTCCACGGCGATGCCCCGAGCATGTGCGCAGCCTCGGTCAGGCTGGGCTGCAGGCGAGACCAGGCACTGCCCACAATCCTTAAGACAACCGTGTAGTTGTAGAATACATGCGCCATGAGGATAAACCAGATTGTATGATCAAGCTTGATAGGAGGAGTTGCAAAGGCAAAGTCGTTCATGAGCCATGTGTTCAGGATGCCTCTCGGCCCGAGCAGGGCATGGAAAGCTGCAGCGACAACCACTGAAGGCAGAACGAAAGGTATAGCCGTGAAGGACTGCAGGATGTTTTTTCCGGAGAATCGATATCGGGCAAAGACATATGCCCCGGGCAGTGCAATGATTAAGGTAAGCACGGTTGAGACAGCAGCCTGCCAAGTGGTGAACCACAGCGTGCGGACATAATAAGGGGTCGAGACCAGTTTGCCGAACCCTTCGAGGTTCCATGTGCCATCCGATATAAGGCTTAAGTTGAATATCCTTATCAGAGGATAAAAATAAAACACTGCCAGGAAAACAAGCGGCACCCCGGCAATAATCATGCTGTATCTGGTCTTGATAGTCTTCATCTCAGGACATTGATTGTCCAGGCCTCGATCCATTGTTCACGGTTTTGAGCAATGTCTTCCGGAGATACCTTTACCGGCTCTTCCGCAAGCCTTGCATGTCTGGCAAAGACCTCGGGCAGCCTGGCCTTGCTGTTTACCGGGAAGACGAACATCTGCAGAGGAATATCTTCCTGAAATGTTTTATCGAGCATGAAATCAATAAGTTTGCGGGCAATCTCCGGATTTTTGCAGCCCTTGAGTATCCCGGCGAATTCTATCTGGCGGAAAGCGGTTCCGGGTGCAGTAACAGCGGCAGTCGGTGCCTCATCAAGAGGCTTCTGTGAGAAATGAACCTCTGCCGGCGGACTGCTTGCATAACTCACCACAATGGGGCGCACACCTTCTGACGCCGCACTGAACTGACCCCAGTAGGCATCCTCCCATCCATCCGTGACGAGCACATCGTTTTTCCGTAGTTCCTTCCAGTAATCAAGATAATGTTCCGAGCCGAAATGACCTATTGTGGCAAGCAGAAACCCTAGGCCCGGAGAGGATGTGGCAGGGTTTTCAACAACACTAAGCCCCTTGTATTCCGGTTTGATAAGATCCTCCAGGCTTTCAGGCGGAGCGATGCCCCTGTCCTTGAACCATGCCTTGTCGTAATTGAGGCAGATATCACTGTAGTCCACAGGCAGCAGACTGTGTTCTGTGTCAAGCTCGAAGCGGTCGTCAACAGCGCTGAGCAACGGGGAATCGTATGATACAAAGATGCCTGCTTTCAATGCACGGCTCATAAAGGTGTTGTCGACACCATAGAAGATGTCCGCAAGGGGATTCTCTCTGGAAAGGATTGCCTGGTTCAGTGCAGCCCCTGCATCTCCGGACTTGATAAACCGGACATTCACGTTGTTTTCCTTCTCAAAGATTCCGATTATCCCTTCGCTGATGCTGAAACTGTCGTGAGTCATTATTGTTATGACTTTAATGTCATCCGGTTTGCATCCTTTACTGCACCCGGTCAGCACAGTCAGTGATAGTGCCAGAATGAAAAAGTAAATGCCGTATTTCTTCATAGGTATCACCTCGTCTTGAAAAAGAAAAAAGCCATCCCTTTGGAGGATGACTTTTTTCATGTGCCTTCATTCCTCCGCCGGCATTATCCGGTTCAGGTTCAACGGGCAGATCCACAGCGAATGAGCAAGGACCCCTCTCAGCCCGGTTTTTCCGAGCTCCCGATAGGCTGTTTTCTTTTTTCCAGTATGGTCATATTCATAGATCCGGTTTGCCGGCATGTCAAGGTGTTTCGGCGGTAATGTTTCGGCGGTAAAAGGGGTGCCTGTCAGGCTGTGAGACCTGGTGATATGTTGAATAATCCCACGTTGTGAACTTGGATAATTCCATGGTGACTGCTCATTTGAACTGACCTGTTTTGTGGGAGCGGCTTTCAGCCGCGATAACAGTTCTTCCGGCAGCAGCAGAATCGCGGCATAAAGCCGCTCCCACACTTCGGCGGTACAGCCGGACTGGATGAAGCGAGATGCGCCAGAAGGGTGAGGGGCAAGGCCGTCTACCCGGATTGAGCTTTGTAGACCCCGATCCCCCCCATCGGGCCGATCTTACAGTTATAAGATAAAGAATAATTCTTTCCCTGCCATGTTTTACGCCAAGAGGACCGTTCGGGGAACAAACCCTGCAATTATCGCAGTATGGTGCTTCATTTTCGGTTTTCGGACTTCGGATTGAGAAAACAGTGTAATCTGTAAAATCCTTGCCGGAATATATTTTGTGGAGAAGGAAGAAAGGAGTCAGGAGGCAGAACAAGAAACCCTGTCTGTCATTGCGAGGAGAGAGACCGCAGAGGCGGACGGCCGACGAAGCAATCTAAATTATTCTGGCGCTGAAAGAAACTGCGGAGCACGGCTCTGCTGAAATATCTTGAGATTGCTTCGTCCGTCTTTGACGAACTCGCAATGACGCGCTTTTTCCCTGTCATTGCGAGGAGGAGGACGGAGGCCGACGACGCGGCAATCTCAAAGGTATTGAGCAGAGCCGTGAATACCACCCCTAGTTACAATTCGGCATGACAGTCGAATTGGACAGCCCGGAGGTACTGCCCAACGGGGAGGGTCATGGATGCCCCGAGGGAAGAGGTTGCCCCCAGACCACTTCATGACGTGGGTATACAAGCACGGTAAAATAACTAGACCCAGATTTGACAGTCTCGCAAAAAGTCAGTTTGTAAGAATTGGCAACCAATAATATCATATAGTTACAAGTATCAAAAGTGTCTATTCCGGACTTTTTGCGAGATCATCGGATTTGTATATTTAACATCCGTGAAATATGGACATTTATGCACTAAGGATTAAAGAAGACTTTGGATTGCGCAGGAAGGTGCAACCCATTAGTTGCGGCCTAGCAAGGAGATTATAATTATCCATCTTTTCACACCAGGTGTATCCTGGAAACGATATCGTGAAAAAACTCCCTGGACCATATGGATAATGTTTCGATTTTCTGTACAAACGGTTCAACTTCACTGCGTGCCTGATCGATATCCAGAGAATCGATTGTTTCGTGCATGATCTTAAAAAATGTTTCCTTTTTCAATTGATCACTTCCAGTCCAGTCCCCTGTCTGGCGCATTCTCTGCTCAAGATGGTATAGATGAAGGTGCGGGTGATGAGCGATGTACCACACGAGGTCATACCAGTCCCGTCCTTTGACCCTTGTCTTCCATCTTCGACACAGTGCGGCGTGCATCTTGCCGGCAAATAAATCCGGCAACGTCATGATCCTTATTGAAAAAGGGATTGGCGCAAGAAGATATCTTGTCTCTGTCGAAAACCCCGCGGGTGGGTCTGTATCGCATTCCAGCTTGATTTTGATCGTCTGGCCTTTTGGGATCTTACGAAGTATGTCTTCTCCGGACCGGATAACGAGCATCTGGCTGTAGGTATCGGCCTTGAGAAAAGCTGATTGAACCGGTGACTGAACAGCCTTATTCTTCTTCTCCATGCTCACTTCAAAACCGAATGCCAGAAGCTCTTTTTCCAAGGCAGAACCGTACGTGTTCAAGTCAAAATCATTGCACGGTTCAAGAAGGGTAAAATCCAGGTCTTCTGAAAATCGGTCAAGCCCATAAAGTATTCTGAGCGCAGTGCCGCCATAAAAGGCGGCCTGTTCAAAAAATTTGCTTCTCCACAGGCCAAGCAGTGCGATCTCCTGAAGTATCTCCCTGAGGGCACGGGCATAGTCTTCGAGCCTCTCGCAATGA
The DNA here is from genome assembly GCA_011372875.1 of Deltaproteobacteria bacterium. Lineage (GTDB taxonomy): Bacteria > Desulfobacterota > Desulfomonilia > UBA1062 > UBA1062 > DSAD01. Next base: position 4,773 of record DSAD01000052.1, on the reverse strand, counting down.
TATTTTTCCAGCATTTGAGCAACGGCTTCATGCATAATGGGCCTCGTTATCGCGCCGCTGCATTCTTTTAATGAGACTGCTCAAGAGGCGCACCTTGAATGACTTGTAACGGTTTCCAATGTCAGCCACCTTATCAGGATCAAGGCTTTTTAAAACCAATGGATCGATACGCAAAAAGACAAGGAGATATTCTTCAAGCTCTTTCTGGGTCCGGATGCCTGTCCCCCGGTCGAGATGAATCTTGTCTGAAAGGGCCTTTTCATGAGATGAAATAAGAAAGGCACCTCCATCTTCCAGTTCCACTCTCATCACGCCTGAACGAAATGATGCAAGAGAAACGGTTCTGTATGAAAAGACCCCTACAGGTGTGGTATATGTTCTTGATCGGCCTGTTGCGATGGAAGTGATCGATTCAGACCTCTCAGGGATCATGCCATGATAAGACAGGGCATACTCGAGAGAAATACATGAAGGCCCATAAATCAGGTTGGCCAGTGTTTCCCGTGAATAAGGGTGCTTTCTGTAATCCTGTCCAAAGATATACAATCCCTTCTTGATCCTGATAATATGCCCCTTTTTGATCAGGTCGGAGATCTTGTCCCGGGGACGTGAGTATCCCTGAAGGCAGTCCAGCAGCATCTGATAATCAAATTCTTCCCTGCTGATTCTATTGCGGATCTTGTCGATCATACCTTCCTTTTTAATCAAAAATAAACATGATATGTGTTTATGTCCAAGTTCAAACTATGGGCAAATAAATATCATATTTCTGCATAGTATGTCGACAACTTATCGACATACTATGTAAGAATATCAAAAAAATGAATTGCCGGAAACGTAGGTAATTTTTTATCTGCAAACCAGCCCGGTCAAACTTGAAGAGAGTTAAATGTGACAGTCTCGCAAAAATCTGGAACGAATGTCATTGCGAGGAGGAGGCAGAAGGCCGACGACGCGGCAATCTCAATGATGCTTGGCGCTGAACTGGATAATGCGTGGTTGCACAGCTCTGCTGAAGAATCTTGAGATTGCTTCGCTTTGCTCGCAATGACCCGACCTTTTCATGTCTTTTCGATGAGTGAACCGACAAAGCAGAATAAAACTAATTTAGTGAAACCATTGATTCTTCTAATCCGGCTCTTATTTCTATTATAAAGAACAGGGATTTATACCTGATCCTGTACACTAAGGGGGCACCGATGTCTCATTTTGATACTGCACTGAGGGGGTATACCGGTAAGCGGATAGAGGAGATCGAATCGGCGGATATACTGATCGGCATACCCTGCTTTAACAACGAATCTACAATAGAGCATGTCATCCAGATGGTCACCCACGGCCTGGCCAAGCATTACAAGGACAGGAGAAGCGTGATCTTTGTAGCCGACGGCGGGTCGACAGACGACACAAGGGAGGTGGCAAAGGAATTTCAGATAAAGCCGTGGCAGGAAAAGATCGTGTCCATTTACCGGGGCCCGGGAGGCAAGGGGTCTGCGCTTAGATCCGTGTTCGAGGCGGCTGGGCGCCTGCATGTGAATGTGTGCGCCGTGGTGGATTCCGACCTCAGAAGCATTACATCCGACTGGGTGAAATATCTTCTCGATCCTGTCCTGGAAAGGGAATACCAGTTTGTCTCTCCTGTCTATATGCGGCACAAGTACGACGGTACCATTACGAACAATATCGTCTACAACCTTACCCGTGCATTATACGGTAAAAGGATCCGCCAGCCGATCGGCGGCGACTTCGCATTCTCCAGACAGGTGGCCAAGTATTATGCGGAGCAGGAAGTATGGGACACGGATGTCGCCCGTTTCGGGATCGATATCTGGATGAGCACTTCTGCGATCACGAACAATTTCAGGATCTGTCAGTCAAACCTCGGGGTGAAGATCCATGACGTAAAGGATCCCTCGCAGCATCTGGGCCCCATGTTCCGTCAGGTCATCTGGACACTGTTTTCGCTGATGGAGACATACGAGCAGCACTGGAAATCGGTTGAAGGAAGCACTCCGCTGGAAACCTTCGGCATGGAGGGTTTCACCGAGCCTGAACCGGTACGGGTCAACCTCGATTCACTCGTAGAGAATTTCAAGGTCGGATTCGGTCATCTGGGCGTGCTGTGGAAGGAGATCTTTTCTCCTGAGAGCTACGATGATCTTAAGAAATCCGCCGAGATGAGCAGGGATGATTTCGAGCTTCCCATCGATACCTGGGTAAGGCTTCTCTATGAACTCGCGGCAACGTACCATGCCTGGCGGAAAAACCGTTACAAACTGGTCGAGCTGGTTGCGCCTCTGTATTACGGACGCGTCGCATCCTTTGTCAATCAGACAAAGGATATGGATTCAAAACAGGCAGAGGATCTTGTAGAGCTGCAGGCTCAGCGTTTTGAGGACAACAAGAAATACCTCCTTGAACAGTGGGAAAACAAGGACAAGAAATCAATCCCTGAAACGATATGATGAGGATGGCCGATTCTTAAGATTACGGCGGGCTAATCATTCTCAGTGATGATCTTCTGGTATGTGATTATATCCGACTGGTTCCAGGAGCCTGATTCCATGAGGGAATACTGATAGCAGTAGTGCGATCTGCACCTGAGCGGCCGGGATTCATAGATGGTACATCTGCCGTGGCGGTCAAGGTAAGGGCAGGCAATCACCGTGGTGTTCCCACCGATGGCGAGCAGTACTGTCTCACCTGTGTCAGGAAACCGGCCGCAGCATTCATAGATCTTGTCATGTATCAGGCACTCTTCACACGGGTTCATAGTCGTGTCTCGTTAAACCACCTTGTTCATCAGAATCATTGTATAACGTCCAGTTTGTTAACATGGTCTGGTTTGTGATTCGGGTCATCCCTGCCCCTCACTCTGCGGGCGCAACAAAAGTGCGTCCAATTCGGCTATCCCTGCCGAATTGTGGGAGCGGCTTTCAGCCGCGATATTATTTTTGACCATTTTTAAAAAATCGCGGCTGAAGCCGCTCCCACAAGTTTTATGCAATGATTCATGCATAATGTGGGTTATAACACTGGCACGGATCAATCTGTTTTTCAATCCGAAAACCAATGGTATGAACCCCAGGGCAAGCCCTGTATCCTTCTTTAGAAGCAATCTGCGGGGAATGAGATTCCCCGCAGTAAGATTTAGAGGTATTAAACTACCCCGCCGCAAGCAACGGGGTATCAAAGGCCTTCTCAGTTGAATAGGCCATTCGCAGCAAGCTGCGGGGAATTAACCCCAAGGGATTAAAGGATCTATTTACTGTTCCCCCCCCACTCACTTTTATCCTCTCCTTAGGGGGCGAGGATAATTTGTGAGCGCTTACAGGCAGCTTACGTATCATCCGAATGAACCCCAGGCTGCTCGTCCGGCGTAGGGAACGCAAAGATGGATTCGAAATCCGAGATTCGAGATATTCTTGTTCAGAGCCGCAATAGCGGGATATTCTATTTCCCGGGTCCGAGAAGCATAATGAATGCCTTGAACAATTGAGGGTCGAACTCCCTGGCCATTTCCTGCTGCATGATCTTTATTGCCTCGAAAGGAGTCTTGGGATTTCTGAAAGGCCGGGTCGAGATAAGGGCTTCGAATGTGTCTGCTATGGCGCATATTCTGGAATAGAGAGGGATGCTGCTTTTAAGCCGCTTGAAAGGATATCCTTTCCTGTCGCACCGCTCATGGTGGTATAAAACAATGGCTGCAGCCTCATCACTTGAATACTGTGCTTTCATGAGCTTTTCATGCCCCCATATGGGATGTTTCCTGACGATGTCCCATTCTTCCCTGGTAAGGGGCCCTTTCTTGTCGAGTATTTTCGCGGGTACTTTGGACATGCCGATATCGTGAAGAAAGAAAGCAGTAGAGAGTTTTGCGATATCATGTTCGTGAAGCTTGTCCTGAAAGAGATTGATCGCCAGGGCCGTGCCGAAGATACCCACCTTTACGGAATGTTTGTAGGTGAAATGATCGTGGCTGGTGATCTCTATCAGATTGTTCATGACGCGCTTGTCTGAAAGGATGAGTTTCACTGTACTTTCGGATGAGCTCTCCAGCTCAGCGATATTGCGCATATTCATGCCCTGATAGATCTGGCGTATGGATTTCATCGAAGTGGTGTATATGATATCCGACTTCACTTTCGGATTAACCGCAGGGTCAACAAGTATCTCATGCAGGTAGGTGTTCAGGTACGCCTCGGCAGCCTCCAGGTCTTCAGCCTGGATGTAGAGTCTGATGTTATTGGTGCTGAAAAGACGGGCATGATCATGAGTAAAGACAGCCCCCCTGGCAGCGAAAAGACGGTAGTCATCCTTTATCCTTACATAAAGATCCCTGCTGCACTTCTGATCCATTCGTATTGTAGGGTGAGGAATCTCTTTAAATATCATAGGATATTTTCCTGTCAGTGCTGAAAATATCAAATGATGGTATCTTTGTTGTGCCGCGTCTTTTCATTATGTCGTCTTTCATAATCGAGTGAAGGGCATCGATGGTTCATCTATCGTCATAGTATTTAGAAAAATTAAATTATTTGAAATGGTTAACAAGGATGTCACTCTAAAGTGCTTCTGAAATCACCCGCGATTTGCCATGTTCATCACTAAATTGCGTTTAGAGTAATCGATTGTTGAAATATTTATGGGTAAAAAACATGTATGAAAACCACTCTGCTTAGTTGACTTGGATTGGATAAGCTGATAAATTGAACCACGATTCACTATAAGAGAGATCCATTCTAAATAATAATAGAGGAGGTAGTAATGGTC
>DSAD01000266.1 GCA_011372875.1 Deltaproteobacteria bacterium | reverse complement strand
GATCGGTATTATGTATGTAAAACTTTACGACGATAGGGGATCGATTGTCGGTACGATATCCCTTAATGCTCGTAGACCCGCCTGTTTGGCATTAAGTTGCGGTAATATTCCCATGCTGCTTCAATAGTTATGCCTGTTGACCAATCTCCCCCGGTATACTATCATGTACCCATGATTTTCAATTAATTGGCGATCGTTCATTCCTTCGTCAAACACGCAAGGAGAAGTTATGTTGATAAGCACGGTTGTGGTATCCGAATTTATGACCAATTGTTTCATTGTTGCAGATGATTCTACGCATGAGGCAATCGTTATTGATCCTGGAGGAGAAGGCCACAGGATCATGCAGGAGATAGAGAAAATGGACGTTCATGTAAAGGCGGTGATAAATACCCATGCCCATGTCGATCATATCGGCGCCCTTAAAGAGATCAAGAATGCTTATAATCCAGAGATCATGCTTCATAATCTCGAGTTGCCCATCCTGCATACAGCGTCAAAAATGGGCAGGCTTTTCGGGGTAAGTATCGAGCAGCCGCCGGAGCCGGACCGATTCCTCTGTGATGGTGATCAGATCAGTTGCGGGGATATTACCCTTACGGTCATCGAAACCCCCGGACATTCGCCAGGCGGGATATCTCTGGTCTCCAGCGACGGCAAGTACTGCTTTGCAGGCGATACCCTCTTTGCCGGGTCTATCGGTCGCACAGACCTGCCCGGCGGAGATTATAATACCCTGATCCAGTCGATCAAGACACGCCTCATCCCGTTAGGTGATGATGTGCGCGTACTTCCGGGTCATGGTCCTGCCACGACCATAGGGACTGAACGCAGGTACAATCCATTCCTTTAAGGGGGGTAGATGATGAAAAGAGTGTTGCTCTACAGTATCACTTTACTCATGATGGTGGTATTTATTCCAGGCTGTGCTGAATTGAAGGAGAATTTCCAGGGTTCAACCTCAACCCCTTCGGTTAAACCATCTCCCAGGTACTTTGATTTCAATGACGTGCTGGTACCCGGAGGTCTCAACAAGGATACCAAGGAGAGCTACATTACGAATGCGCATGGGCGGTTGGTCCTTAGCGGGCGCCTTGAGAGCGGATCTCTTGCCCAGTTTTTCATTACCTCCATGTACTCTGACGGGTGGACAGCTCTTAACCAGTATGAATATCAGGGATCGATCAAGCTCTTTTTCAAGAAAAGCGAGAGGATAGCCAGTATCCTTATAACAGAAAATCCTCTCGGTACGAGGGTGGAGATATGGGTAATTCCACAGGGGAAGATCTAGGCCGTAAGACAGTAGTCTTCGGTATCACCGGAGGTATTGCCGCATATAAGGCGCCTCTTATAGTGCGCGGACTTACAGGCGCCGGGATTGAAGTGCATGCCGTCATGACCGATTCTGCCAGAGAGTTTGTAACTCCTCTTACATTACAGACCCTCACTGGAAGGCCTGTACATACAGATATGTTTTCCACTGTCCTTTCCAATGCCTATGAGGTGGAGCATATTGCCCTTGCAGACAGGGCCGATCTTTTTCTTATTGCACCGGCTACGGCAAACTGTATCGCGAAACTTGCACAGGGGATCGCCGATGACCTGCTTTTGTGCACGGTCCTTGCATCTAAGGCTCCTGTCCTGGTATGCCCGTCCATGAATGTGAATATGCTTTCGAACAAGGCAACGCAGGATAATCTCGAAATTCTCAGGAAAAGAGGTGTCCATATCCTTGAACCTGCTGTGGGGGAACTTGCGTGCGGTTGGGAGGGAGCCGGAAGATTGCCGGAACCCCAGCGGATTGTGGCAGAGGTCGAGAGACTGCTTTTTCAGCAGGATCTTGAAGGTGTATCGGTATTGATAACCTGCGGTCCTACGTGCGAGGATATCGATCCTGTCAGGTTTATCACAAACAGGTCCACAGGCAGGATGGGCAGTGCCCTTATTGAGGCGGCCTGTCTGAGAGGCGCCAGGGTAAAGGTGATAAGCGGTCCGGTAAATATAGATTATGCGCCATGGGCTGAGGTAGTGATGGTGCGTTGTGCTCATCAGATGTTCACAGCTGTTCAGGAAAACCTTCAGCATGCAGATGTACTCATCATGGCAGCAGCAGTGGCTGATTATGTCCCGAGTACATACACAGATGCAAAGATCAAGAAGGGGGACAAGCTGTCTTCCATTGCCCTTAATCCGAGTGTCGATATCTTGTCTGCGATCAAACCCATGAAAGAGGACAGGTTCTTCGTAGGATTTGCAGCCGAGACCGAAAATCTCGCCGATTCCGCAAAGGACAAGATGGAAAGAAAAGGTCTGGATATGATCGTTGCCAACAGGATAGGTCAGACTGGGAGCGGTTTTGCCTCGGATACTAACAGCGGCATCGTCCTGACTCCCGAAGGTATTCTTGATGATTTCGAACAGATGGATAAAGTCACTTTGGCGCACAAGATACTGGATTTCATAAGAGAAAGGGTGTGAAGGACCTTCTGCTTCAGGTAATCCGCGAGGAAGCCTCCTGGGCCGGCAGGTATCTGATTCTCCCCCATGGTGAGCCTTTCCGTGAAGAAAGCAACGATCTGGACGGTGTTTTGGGTGCAATGGGCGATTGTAAGTTGTGCCCGCTTTGCCGTACGAGAAAGAACCTCGTTTTTGGTGAAGGCAATGCCAGGGCATCCCTGATGTTTATCGGAGAGGCCCCCGGGGCTTCAGAAGATGAAACAGGCAGAGTGTTTGTAGGCCCTGCAGGCAAACTCCTGACTAGTATCATAGAAAACGGAATGGGTTTGAAGAGGTCCGAGGTGTACATAGCCAATATTCTCAAGTGCAGGCCTCCTGGAAACAGGGATCCCCTGCCTGAAGAGGTTGAACATTGCATAGGTTTTCTCGAATCACAGATAGCGGCTGTCCAGCCCAGGGTCATTGTGACCCTGGGCAGGACAGCCACGCAGAATCTTTTGGATATCAAGACTCCTATAAGTAAGTTACGGGGAATATTCAGGGAATATAAGGGTATTGCGGTAATGCCCACATATCACCCGAGTTATCTTCTTCAAAATCCATCAAAGAAGAGGGATGTATGGAACGATATAAAAAAAGTCATGGATTTTTTGCAGATCCCGCGGTCCGAATAGGAAAGTGGATCGCTTTTTTGTGTGCTCTCGTGATCTTTACCCCCTGGCTTCTGTTCGGGTCGGAGATTCTTGTCGTTGAGGTCAAGGATGCAATCAGTCCTCCTGTTGCATCCTATCTTATCGAGAACATTGACGATGCGCTTGCCGGAAACATGGCTGCGGTCATTATACGTCTCGATACGCCTGGCGGACTCGATACGGCAATGAGGGATATTATTCAGCATGAGATGAATGCGAATATTCCGGTGATAGTCTATGTCTCGCCCAAGGGTGCACGAGCAGCTTCGGCCGGCGCAATTATTGCCCTTGCCGCTGATGTTGCAGCCATGGCGCCCGGGACAAATATCGGTGCGGCCCATCCGGTCAGTATCGGGGCGACCCAGGAAAAGGAAGGCGAGAGCGAGACGATGAAGGAGAAGGTCACCAACGATGCAGTCGCTTACGCGCGGAGCATAGCAAAAGAGCGCGGGAGAAACGAACAATGGGCCGAAGACGCGGTTCGTAAAAGCATCTCCACTCCGGCCAACGAGGCACTTGAGATCGGCGTGGTGGATATTTTCGCAGAAAGTATGGATGACCTGCTTGCACAGCTCGATGGAAGAGTCATCAAAAAAGGTGCCACCACGTTTGAACTCCAGACAAAGGATGCACATCTTGTGGAAAATCCCATGGGGCTGAGATACCGGCTTCTTGCAGCCATATCCAATCCGAATGTGGCGTATATTCTGATGCTCATAGGCCTTGCCGGTATCTATTTCGAGTTCTCTTCACCAGGGGCTATCCTTCCCGGTGTCATAGGGGGCATATCCCTGATACTCGCATTCTTTGCCCTTCAGACACTTCCCGTGAATTTTGCAGGCGTGGCGCTCATTCTTCTGGCCGTCATCTTTTTCATTGCCGAGATAAAGGTGCCGAGTTTCGGCCTGCTTACCGTAGGAGGAGTAATATCGATGATTCTTGGTTCTCTGCTGCTTTTTCGTACACCCGAGCTCTATGCCCAGGTATCGCTCATGGTGATCCTTCCCATTACCCTGGTCTTTACCGCGTTCTTTGTTGCCTGCATCTACCTTGTTGTAAAGGCCCACAGGACTTTACCGGCAAGCGGCGCCCAGGGCCTGAAAGGAGAGAAGGCCCTGGTCCTTCTCTGGGATGCGCCAGGAAGGGGAAAGGTTTTCTGCCATGGGGAATACTGGAATGCCAGGGGACCCGCATCGATCATTCCCGGAGACAGTGTTGAAGTTGTCGGTCTCGATGGTATGGAACTCGTCATACGGCCTGTGGCTGAAAGAGATGATACCAAAGACGGGGTTCAATGACTCAGGTGGGGCTGATTCCTCAGCCGCAGCCAATCTTACTGCATGATTCCGGGGGAAAGATCTGCGGCGTAACCGGGTATTTCAGTCAGGATAATCCCGGTTCGTTGCATATGGAGCGCACCCGACATATGTGCAGGGATTATCGACAGCTTGATTCATTCATAGCGATCGACCGGTCAGACAGTTCCTTTGGCGGAGAGTTCCTGGTTGTAGGCGTTGATCAGGTGCCGCCTGGTTATCATGCCGATCACCTTTTTCGGATCATCAGGGTCGACAACCGGTAATTCCTCCAGGTTCTTAATGGTAAATCTCGAGAGCGCTGTCTTCAAATCATCACCGGGCCTGACGGTTATCACTTCCTCTACCGCGATATCTCTGGCAATTACCAGGTGGGGCAGGAACTCATCGGTGAGTATTCTCCTGACATCATGGATATCAAAAATGCCGGTGAGCGACCCGGATGCATTTACCACGGGGAAATAGGAGGACTTGCTGAAGGTGATGAGTTTTACGATGTCTGTAAGGGGTGTATCTTCCTGCACAATGGAGACGGAATTCGGTATCTGTACAGCATCCTGCACGCTAAGACCTTCGAGAACATCCATGAGAAATTCCCCCCTGTGAGCAGGTGAATCCGTTCTGGAAGACACCTGTTTTGAATAGATGGTAAATCCCCTGCTGAAAAGTATTGAGCAGACGCTTACCAGCATCAGGGGAGGGAGAAGGCCGTAGTTGCCGCTGAGCTCACATACCATGATCAGTGTAGATATCGGAGCGTTTGCCACCCCTGCGAAGAAACCCGCCATCCCGACGATTACATATGCAGTGGGTTGAGTGGCTATCCCGGGTGCTATCTGGTGAATGATTCCTCCGAATGCGCCGCCCAGCATGGCGCCTATTACCAGAGACGGTGCGAATACACCGCCGCTTCCCCCTGACGAGATAGTGAAGGATGTTGCCAGTATCTTGGCAAAAGCAAGGACAAGCATGAGACCGATGGCCATTTTCCCATAGATTGCAAGTTGTACCCAGCCATACCCTGAGCCTAAGATCTGAGGATAAACAAGGGCCAGTGCGCCGATCATCAGTCCCCCGATGGCCGGTCGGACATGTGTAGGGATGGGCAGTCTGTTGAAAAAACCATCGCGCAGCCCGTAGAATACCCTGACGTAAACATATCCCAGGCCGCTGCAGAAAATGGCGAAGATGAAATAAAAGATAAGCTCTAAGGGGTTGCGGAAGATGAATTCGGGTGTGTGGAACAGTGCCCCCCATCCCACGATGGATGAAAAGACCGAGTAGCCGACAATGGATGAAATGATCGCAGGGATAATGGCCTCATATTCGAAATCAGCTTCTTTGTAGAGTACCTCTGTAGCAAACAGTGCACCTCCCAGAGGTGCACGGAAAATACTGCCTATTCCTCCTCCCATGCCGGCAACGAGCATGATTCTTCGTTCCTGATCCGAGAGATTCAGCTTTGTTGCCAGGTACGAGGCAAACCCCGCCCCTATCTGAGCTATCGGGCCTTCCCTGCCGGCAGAACCTCCGGAGCCTATGGTGATTGCCGAGGTGATCGTTTTTATAAAAGGGACCCTGGGGCGAATCCTCCCTTTTTTGTTATGGAATGCGTCTATGGCCGCATCTGTTCCATGTCCTTCAGCCTCAGGTGCCCATGTGTAGACGATAAGGCCGGTGATAAGCCCTCCTGCTGCCGGGATCAGGGCAAGGAACCAGGGCACGCTGCTTCCCAGTGTAAAGATCTTTTCTATGAGATCTGTTTGAACCGGCGATACAGCTCCGGTCGTTTCATTTATGGTTGGCTGGTAAAATGCCCCGGTCCGTTCGAGAAAAAGATGATTGCACAGCTGAATCAGATAATAGAACAAGACAGCGCCAAGGCCGGAAACTACGCCAATAATCGAACTCAGGGAGATCAATTTGGTAATACGTTTCAGATCTGACGAGGAATTTATCAGAGAAGTATCCTTTATTAATAATAGTTAATGGCAATACTTATCTTCATGCACTGCTCAACTTTCTATCATGATTCCTTCTAACAATACCAATAGGATAAAAACAAGAAAAAAAAGCCCCCTTAAAGGACGAGAAACATCTATAACAACTGAAAACCATGGTCAAGCAATCAATGTAATGAACCTCTGAGCATTCCCAGAATCCATGTTAGAAGAAGTTTTTTTAGTCAACAGACTTTATCTTCTCAGGTGTCTTAAGGGGTGCGAATACAGATAGAACAGGTTTCTGAAGCCCCTTTTATATGGTATGACGAAGCAGGAGTTTAAAAGAAGAAAAATTACCGATGAAAGGTGTTTCATTATGGCAGTTATCGGAGCAAGGGCTCATACCCTGGAGGAGATTGATGAGGTCGGCAGGCTCGGATATCCCTATGCGGAGATCTCTCTCAATGACCCTGATGAGGCTGGCGGGCAGCTTACCGAATTGTTTCGTCTGCAAGATGCCCATGGTATTTTCTTTACCGCACATTATCCCAACGAGGGGAATCCGTTTGATATCAAGGGCCTCAGGAAAGGTTTTGTGCCCAAGATAATGAGGCTGATAGACATTTCTTCAAGGCTTGATATACACAAGGCCACCATTCATTTCTGGATGGACAGGAGATGGGCGCCGGCCGATCTGGTTGAACAGAAGATCGATATGCTAAAGGGCATGGTTGCCCATGCCTTAGACAGGAATATCGTCTTGTGCATCGAAAACCTGAGTGAGCGATACGACAGTTTTTCTCCTGCCTTTGATGCTATCGGCGATCTGAGGATGACCCTCGATATCGGCCATGGCCAGCTTCTTTCGAGAGAAAACACGTCTATCGGGTTTATGGAGAATGTGTTTGAAAGGATCGCCCATGTTCACGTGCACGATAACTATGGAGGCACAGGTGTCAAGGATGATCTTCATCTCGCTCTCGGTAAGGGTATTATCGACTATCCCGGTATACTGACTCTTCTTAGTGACAAAGGATATGATGCAACCATTACAATGGAAGTGAAACCACCGGACATGCTGGAAACGAGCAGATTGCTGCGGCAATACCTTTATAAACCCTGAGACGTCTCGATCAGAAATCTTGACTATTTTTCATGCCAGGGTTAAGTAATGAGCCATGGTATGTCTTTCTCCCGAATGGGTTATTAGAGGGCAAATAGATCGGAACATTCTGCCGGAACTGAAATTCTCCCCCATATTCAGGTCATTGATGCGTCTGCGCGGCATGGACAATCCGGATGAGATCCTGAGCTTCCTCACACCCAATCTCGGCCAGCTAAGAGATCCGCGCATGATGAAGGACATGGACAAAGCCTGCAATAGAATCTCCAGGGCAATTGAACATAAAGAGATAGTCGGGGTATTTACGGATTATGATGTCGATGGTGTATGCTCTGCTGCATTGATCTACCGGTTTGTCGTGAGTTTAGGGCAGCCGCCTCCTGTTGTTTTCATACCCGATCGGGCAATTGACGGATACGGTCTCAATATTAGAGGGATTGAAGAGTTGCATAAACAGGGGGCGAGCCTGTTGATCACGGCAGACTGTGGTATCACGGGATGCAAAGAGGTGGATTATGCCAATGCATTGGGCATGGATGTAATCATCACCGACCATCATGAGCTTGGTGATGAGCTGCCGAAGGCTTATGCGGTAATCAATCCGAAACAGTCGGGATGTCCCTTCGGCGGAGAAGATCTCTGCGGGGCTGGAGTAGTTTTTCATCTTATTGTGGCACTCAGATCCCTACTCAGGGACCAGGGGATGAAAGATCTTCCGAACCTCAGGGGTGAACTCGATCTTGTCGCCATGGCGACAGTTGCCGATGTTGTTGCACTCAGCGGGATTAACAGGATTCTTGTCAAGGAAGGGTTGAATGTCCTCAACACAGCTGCCAGGGTAGGGATCTCAGCCCTTGCAAGGGTCTCCGGAATCAACAGGAAGCTTTTTTCGAGGGATATCGGTTTTATCCTCGGGCCGAGGATAAATGCTGCGGGCCGAGTATCGGATGCACGCAAGGCATTCGAACTGCTGACCACGCAGGATGAAAGGGAGGCACAAAGCCTTGCCAATGAGCTCAATGAGCTCAACAGACACAGGCAGATCAAGGAACAGAAGGTACTCAAAGAGGTGTTGCTCATGCTCGATCAGGGTTCTCATATCGGCAAGGTGATAGTGGTTGCAGGAACAGACTGGCATACCGGTGTTATAGGGATTGTAGCCTCTCGATTGACATCGGTCTTTTCACGACCGGCTATTGTCATATCAATTGTTGATGGTATCGGTATAGGGTCCGGAAGGTCGGTTGACGGGGTTGATCTCCACACTGCTGTTTCAAGCGCCTCGGAGTTCCTGAATGAATTTGGAGGGCATAAAATGGCTGTCGGATTGAATATCGATGAATCGAAGATCATACAGTTTGCAGGGGCACTCGACAGACTTGTAGAAGATTCGTCAGGCGAGAAAGAATCTTATGAGGTGGATCTGAAGATATCACCGTTTGATATCACCCCCATGCTTCTCGATGAACTCGACATGCTGGGTCCTTTCGGGGATGGGAATCCCGAGCCGGTATTCATGATACCGTCCATGGAGATTGTAGGGAAAAAGAGATACGCCAAGGGACAGTTCAAGCTTTTTCTGAAACATTCCAACAGGGTTTTTCACACACTGCGCTGCAGTATTGATCTTGATTCAAAAGAACTGCCGAAGTTCGTGGATGTTGCCTTTACTCCGGTGAAGATGATGGGCGGGGGGCATTGTTACCTGTATTTATCCTTGAAAGCCATATCTCCTGTTTAGCGTATTGCTGGGCGATCTCTTTCTGAGTTTCTATATACTCTTTTATCTCTTGAGGAATAAGGTATCCTTTGATGATCCGCGGGTTTCCCGCCATGATAAGGCCCGCGATGCAAATGACAAGGAGCACGAACACCATGGCGTTTTTCAGATGTCCCAAAAGGATCTTTCTTGCTATTGATGTATCGCGGGTATCTTTTTTCCCCTGAGGAAACACCTCCACGAGCCCGGCATCGATAAGTTTAACCATGGAACTCAGTGCCTCGACAGGTGGTTCGAGCGATTCTCTGATGATATTCTCAATGGTCCTTGTTTCGTCGATCAGATCAAAGATATGTGTATCAACTTCGGACAGATCGTGTTTCCGGACAATGGCCTCTGTCAACGGCATAATGGTTACCGGGCAGTAGTCTGTCGGCGGGATCTTCTGTTTAATGAGCGGCCATTCGTCAATGACACGCAGTGTGTTGAGGATGACACCTTCGCTCTGAATATGGCAGGTAAGCATGTTGTCGGTTTCCACTTCCCAGTCTTCGAACCGATACCCCCCTTCCTTCCACTGGAATATATCGAGAAGGATATCTTTGATAACGACATTGGCAGCCTTGAGCAGAAAGGTCTTCTTCAGTTTTCCCTGAGATATGAGAATCTCATCCCAGGTGGCTGATTTTTTAACGTTATCCAATGCCATCTTCAGCTGTTTCTCATGGATAAAACCGCCCTTTATGAGGATCTCAGCCCTTGGATCCATGGTCCACTGATCCGAGCTGATTCCAACGATTACACCGTCTTCAAACGCAATGGATACATTGGCTTCGGGTGATATGAGAACAAGGGTACCTGTCTTCATCTGTTGAGAGATGAGCTGGAAGATCTCGGTGACACCGAATCCTTTTAATGTACCCAGCAACGCCATACTATACCCCGTACCGGATTGGAGGTGATTTGTAAGCTCTCCAATAGAGTAAAGCCACTGTGAGAAATCCAAGGATTCTCATGGGAATGGTTAGATCGGTTCCTGTCGGAACGATCGAATAGATAAACTGGCCTCCGGTGATGATGAGGATGAGTGCGGCACTGAAGAAGAAGATCCTTGTAATCCCCTTCAGAATCCTGTTGCCTACAATCGAACCAAACCCCGGGAGAATATATTCAAGCTTTGCCGTATTGGCAGTATTGTCGATACGATATTGTTTGATCTCCTCTGCCTTGTTATGCAAGACCGAGTTCATCTGTTTTTTTGCCTTTGTCTCGATCCAATGACACTGGAGACACATGGGATACCCTGATTTGGATTCTGTCCCTGCGTAATAGAGGTTGCCGCACCTGTTGCAGCGTTTGGTGAATTTATCCTCAGGGATATGTCCCAGCAAGAAAAGGATCAGGATCGAAGACATGCTTATGTATATTGCACTGCTCCTGTTGAAGATCCCGAATGCCATATCCCACAGGGCATCCGCTGCGTTTTTGAGATCATCTGAGGGACGCATCTGACGGGCAAGAAGTCTGGTGACCGGTGCCTGTTCCATAATGAACCTGTTGTCAGGGTTTTTTCCCTCTTGATCCAGGTATTGTCTCACTTTACCGGGATTGATGCTGCTGGCCTTTGCAATCGATCGTTCTGCCTCGAACAGATTGTAGGTGCTTTGATAAAGCCTGCTTATATTATAGTGGTAGGTGATATTATCAGGGGCAAGGGTTATGGCATTCCCGAAGGCCTTGGCTGCCTGATCAGACTTTTCGATCCCGGCAAGGGCGATACCCAGATGATTATAATACCTGTAATTGTTGGGTTCAACGTCAAGGCTTCGGCTGAGAAGATGTACTGCCTCGGCATGATTGCCTTTTTTTATCTCAAGCAGCGCCTTTGTGTTCAGGGGTTCTGCATCGGCGATATGTTTCTGCGTCCAGGATGTTATGGCAAGGGCATCTTTTGTTGATCCGATATTGTGGTCTATACTGAATATCTCCTTGTTCATCTGGGTGTGGGCATAGGTAATGAAGCCGGCCCCGATATGAGATATCCAGCTTGACATGAAGATTACGGATATGAATACCAGTGCGATGCGCCGTTCGGTCTTATTCAGATAGCCCCACAGTATGATAAACCACCACAGGACAAACCACAGAGGCCCTGCGTCGAAAAAGACAGGTATGAGGAGGATGAATGCAAGCCAGAGTATGAGCCCTGCCGGCGGAAGATCAGTAGTGGTATTGTTTTTCAGGTCAAAGAAAAGGTTCGGTAAGTATTTGACCAGCAGACAGATACTGATCAGGCATAATGTCACTATCGTGGTCGTAATGACGAGAAAGTAACCGTTTCCGAGTACTGACGATATGAATGGCCAGAAGGAGAGTAACCCCTTTATGGATGATGAGGATAAGATGCCGGTAGCCATAACAGCCCCTTAAACTTCCTCATCCCTCTGGTATAAGACTGTCTATCTTCAATGCAAGTTCCATAGTATATATCCGTTCGTCTCCTTCAATCTTCAATCGGACCGGTATGTTTATCGCATTTGCAGAGATAACCTGTGCATTATTCGTGCCCACTATCTGTATTCGACCGCCCAGAGCTGAAGAACCGCTTTTGATGGAAGCGTTGGTTTGTCGAGGCAGCGGGCTTTCAGGAATCTGGGATTCTATTTCATCGGGAAGTTCGTATGCAGTTTGTGTATGGGTTTTGTCCGCCGCAACGGGTGCTTCAGGCTTTCTTTCGGGCTCGGCGGGTGTTGGGCGCTGCTGTTTTCCGCTTGTGCCCATCTCGATGTGCTTGAGTACCAGTTTTGTTATCTTTGTAAGTGTCTGAAGTACACCTTCGCCGGTAGTGGCGACAGACTCAAACCAGGGGTAACCGTCTGGATTGAGAATCTGTTCCATCTCTGCAACAGGAGTGGCATCCGGGAGATCTCGTTTGTTGTACTGCATTACCAGGGGCAGAGTCTTGATGCTCTTGCCGTAGTAGTTGAGGTTCTCTTCGAGGTTTGCCAGGCTTTCGATGTTTTCCTCCATCTTGTCACGCTGAGAGTCGGCAACGAATACCAGCCCGTCAACCCCGGTCAGAACGGCCCTTCTTGTTGAATTGTAGTAGACCTGACCAGGGACGGTATAGAAATGCAGCCGTGTCTTGAAACCGCGGATATTGGCAATTTCTATGGGCAGGAAGTCAAAGAACAGGGTCCTGTCCGCCTCAGTGGCAAGAGAAACGAGTTTTCCTTTCTGGTCCGGTTTTATACTGGAATAAATAGACTGTATATTGGTGGTTTTTCCACAAACTGACGGCCCATAATACACAATTTTTGCTGATATTTCTTTTTTTGAATAATTAATAACTGCCATTATTATCCTCCACCCGCCAGTCTTACGATCTCAACTTCCACGTCTTTGAAATCCTTATGTTCCTTCTGGATCTCTCTGAATATCGACAGGGCATTCTGATTGTCCCCAAGCGACTTATAGGTCTGAGCGATTTCGTAGAGTATCCCGATCTTCATTTCAGGGGTTGCCTCATCCAGGGAGGCTCCCTGTTTGAGTGCCTCGAGGGATTCAGAAAACAATCTCTTTTCTCTGTAGGTTATCCCAAGCATGATATGGGCATCAAATAGTTTCTCGCCTATTGTTATAACCTTGTTGAATGACTCGATGGCCTCGTCGAGTAACCCGGTCTCCCGATATGCAAGGCCCATATTATAGAGAAACAACGGATCATCTTTACCCTCTTCAGATGCTGTTTCTTCGATGACCTTGAATATGGAATCAACGCCGGTGTCATCAACAAGATTTTCAGCAGATGCATCGATGTTTAAGTCCTCTATCTCCTTATCGAGTTCGCTGTTGAGATCATAGAAGTCTGTTTTACGGACTTCCGGCTGCGCAGAGGTTTTTGGTAGAGGATCCATCATGCCCGCTTCCCGTACATCGAAAGACTGTGCCTTTTTGTGTACGGTCTTATGAGCAGGATCGAGCTCTGCAGCCTTCTGCATATAGGTGGTGGCGCCATCACTCTCCCCGCTTTTTTCCAGGATCTCGGAGAGCTTGACATACTGCGCCGCTGCTTCCCGGTTAAATCCCTGCACCTGATAGAGTTCGGCAAGTTTCTCATGAGGTTTTTCCCAGCCGGGGTAGATCTTTATTGCCTGTTTATACAGGGCTATGGCTTTTGGATAGAAACCCTTGTCATTATAAGTGTCTCCCAATCTTACATAGGTGTCTGCGGCATTCTCCAACAGGTTCGCTTTCAGGTAAAGATCACCCAGTTTTTTCAGGAGAACCGCATCGTCAGGGCGTTTTTCAAGAGCCCCTTCGCAGGCACGTATCTCCTTCGACGCCTTCTTTTTTCCAAAAAGACTGTCGAACAGGCTCATATTCCAATACCTTTCATTGTAAGATGTATCCCCTTTCTGCTCCCCATCATGAACTTGATATATGGCTCATCGGTGCTTGAATATACAAACTTTAACGCTATTGTCCAACAAATAACAGACCTTTTTAATAATGCTACCGGTATGTCAATGCTTGACAAAATCATCCTCCTGAGCATTTATGAGACAGATATGATGCTGACAAAGAAGGGGAAATATGGATTTTGTCCATCCGGTTCTCAATGAAGAGGTTCTCGGAATCGGTGGGCATTATATGTTTATCAGGGAGGATCTCATTGATCATAGTGCCGGAGACATCCTTTATCTTGTCGGATATGCGCTGACGGACACCTCCTGTTGCGGTGTTGGAGGGTGCGGCTATGCACTTGTTGCCGGTCACATTGTCTGCCTTCATGTTCGTCTTGGCGAGGATAACAGACATATCTCCATGCTATCGCCGGTACAGGAGAGGTTCTATCCGGAGGTGGGCAGGGCTGTTGCGTATAAAGAAGGTGTAGGCCAGGTCCATTTTCTGCTCGAGACCGGTGAGATGAAAGTATGGTACCGGCACTGACATGGCTCGGAAATCATTCGAGTTAGAACAGAATCTTGAAGGAACGCTTGAAAAGGTTGTCTACAGGGATGATCTCAGTGGCTGGAGTGTGCTGAGGCTTTCCCTTTTTGAACCTCTGGAGATCATTACAGTAACCGGTATGTTCATGAGTGTTCAGCCCGGCGAAAGGCTGAGGATTCGGGGAAAATGGAACGAGAGCCCTGAATACGGAAGGCAGTTTGCTATGGAGTCTTATATCGGTCTGTCGCCGCAAACGCTCAGAGGAATTCAGCAATATCTTGCTTCGGGCCTGATCGAAGGTATTGGTCAGAAGATGTCCCAAAGGCTTGTGAATGAGTTTGGCCTCGATCTCCTCGCAATCATAGAAAATCACCCGCACAGTCTGACAAGGGTCCGCGGGATCGGCAAGGTGAGGGCACGGAAGATATCCACGGCATGGAAACGGCACAAGGAGATAAAGGATGCCATGATCTTTCTTCAGTCCCACGGGATTTCAGCAGGTCAGGCCATGAG
>DSAD01000093.1 GCA_011372875.1 Deltaproteobacteria bacterium | reverse complement strand
GGGAATACGTATTCTTCATAGACTTCCAGGGCAACCTGGAAGATGCGCATGTCAAAGACGCCATGGAGGAACTCAAGTCCTTTACAAGAGAAATCATACTCCTGGGATCATACCCTGAAGGGAGGGAAATCTGTTGAAAAGACTCAGACCCACATCATGGATCAACAACATACCTGCTTATGTCCCAGGGACATCGAAAGACACCATCATGAAACGTTTCGGCATCAGTGACCCCATCAAACTTGCATCGAATGAGAACCCCCTGGGCCCAAGTCCCGAGGCCATAAAGGCGATCGAGAGCTCCAAGCGCATTACCCATCTCTATCCGGACCCGGATGCCCTGGATCTGAGAAAGGCGGCAGCGGCATTCTTCGGCTGCACCCCTGAACATATAATTGCCGGAAACGGCTCTGACGAGATCATCGACTTTGCATGCAGGGCATTCATAGAACCAGGGGACGAGGTGATCATACCGGAGACCACATTCAGCTATTACCGGATTGCATCTCTTGCGTGCGGGGCAAAGGCCGTCATGACGGACATGAAGGATCATGCAATAGACATCGACGATATCGAAGCGCATCTCTCTGAAAAGACAAAGGCCGTTTTCATTGCAAACCCGAACAACCCCACCGGGACCTGCCTCGACAGCAAACAGATCCTGCTCCTGGCTGATCGGATTCCAGAACACGTATTGCTGGTCATTGACGAGGCATACGCGGCATTTGTACGCAGCCAGGCTTTCAAGAGCGCAGTGAACCTTGTCCACGTGCATGACAATATTGTCACAATTCATACCCTGTCAAAATCTCACGGCCTTGCAGGTTTGAGGGTGGGTTTCGGCATAGCAGGCTCATCGATAATGGAAAGTCTCTACCGCATCAAACCTCCCTTCAATGTAAACCTGCTGGCGCTCAAGGCTGGTCAGGCTGCCCTTTATGACCTCGATTTCCTGAAACAGACCCTCGAGACCACCTGGAACGGCCTTGATTATCTGTATGCCGAAGCGACCAGGCTCGGCCTGCAATTTGTTCCTTCGCAGACGAATTTTGTACTAATCAACATAGGGACCGGGGCTGAAAAGGTGTATGAGGAGCTTCTGAAAAGGGGAATCATCACCCGCTATATGGCAAGCTACGGTCTTGACGACTACATACGTGTCAGCATCGGGCTTCCCAGCGAGAACCAGGCCTTTATAAAACATCTGGAAGAGATCCTATGAGGATAGCTATAATCGGCCTCGGACTTATCGGAGCATCCATAGCAAAAGCACTTAACGGCAAGGCAGAGGTAATCGGCATAGATCTCGATGCTGTTACCGTAAACAAGGCATGCAGCGAAAAGATAATATCATACGGGGAAACTAAACTTCCTGGAACATTACAATGCGATATGGTTGTCCTGGCCGTGCCTGTAGGGAGTATCACTCAAACAGCAGAGATGGTGGTCCCCCGCATGAAAGAAGGGACTGTGCTTACCGATACCGGCTCCACAAAAGCAGGAATCGTCAGACATATAGACAGGATCTGGCCCTTCTTTGTCGGGGGACATCCCATAGCGGGCAAGGAAGATTCAGGCTATGACGCCAGCCAGGCGACCCTTTTTAAAAATGCCGCAAGCATCATCACCCCGACACAGGCATCGAGAAAAGACTGCATTGAAAAGGTCACCTGTCTGTGGAGATCATTAGGCGCGCACGTTACTCTCATGGACCCGGACAAGCATGACGAGCTTATGGCAATCATAAGCCATCTGCCTCACCTGCTCAGTTTTGCCTCAATGAGCCTTGCCGGGGATATTCACATTCACCGGGAGCTTCTCGGTGCCGGGTTCAGGGACTTTACCCGCATTGCTGCATCAGACCCGGTCATGTGGCGGGATATATTCACGGCAAACAGGGATCATGTGCTCAAGCTTATCGATGATTACATGGAAGAACTGGCCAGGATAAAAGACATTATAACCAGAAAGGACAGCTTAGAACTTGAAGATGTGCTGAGAAAATACTCTACGATCAGGAGATCTCTCTATGAAGATAAACGGTGAAATAACCCCCCCCGGCGACAAATCCATCTCACACAGATCTTTCATGTTCGGCGCACTTGCTCAGGGAACGACCATAATCCGCGACGTTCTCGAGTCCAGGGATATAAACAGCACGAAAGAGGCTGTCCAATCTCTGGGAGCCCAGGTCGGAAAGGATGGTAATATCTGGGTGGTTACAGGAGGATCTCTGAGAGAACCGGCAGCAGTTGTAGATGCAGGTAATTCAGGCACAACAGCCAGGCTTGTCAGCGGAATATGTGCAGGCATAAATGGAGTGACAACCATTACCGGGGACAGCTCTCTCGTATTAAGACCCATGGGCAGGGTCATCAAACCGCTTGAAGAGATGGGAGCACGTTTTCTGGCAAGGGCACAAAGATATCTCCCCATGGCCATACAGGGAGGGTCTCTAATGGCTATATCATATGATATGGAGGTTGCTTCCGCACAGGTAAAATCGGCACTGCTGCTGGCCGGGATGAGCGCACAGGGTACAACGACGGTGAACGAGCCCACGAAAAGCCGAGACCATACGGAAAGGATGCTTGCCTATTTCGGGGCGCCTCCGGTCATAGAAGGAAACAGAATCAGCATCTCCGGGAACACAAGGCTTGAAGCCCGCGATATATCCGTGCCTGGAGATCCTTCATCGGCGGCATTCCCGGCAGTATGGGCAGCATCAACACCAGGATCAAGACTGCTGATAAGGAATGTATGCATCAACCCAACAAGAACAGGCTTCATAAGTGTGCTAGAGAGAATGGGGGCACACATTTCCATTGAAAACATTCTGGAAAAGGCAGGCGAACCTGTGGGTGATATCATGATCCATGGCGAGACGTTACAAGCCACAACCATTCAAGGCGAGGAGATCCCGAAACTAATAGATGAGATCCCTGTCCTGGTGGTAGCCGCCTGCCTGGCTCAGGGAACAACGGTTATACGCGATGCGTCCGAGCTGAGGGTAAAGGAAACCGACAGGATTGCCGCAATGGTAAAAGGGCTCTGCCGCCTTGGTGCTGTTATTCAGGAATGCGATGACGGAATGATAATAGAAGGACCGGCCCGATTAGATTCCGGCTCCATCGAGACATTTTCAGACCACCGGATAGCCATGTCCTTTTATGTCCTGGCACAGGCGTTTGATATCGATATAACCCTCGATGATATAACATGTGTCGATATCTCTTATCCGAACTTCTTTTCCTCTATGGAATCTCTTATATGAAGAACGTGATCATAACCATTGATGGGCCCGCAGGAACGGGCAAATCCACAGTTGCAAGAGAAGTTGCAGCCAGACTCGGATATACCTACCTCGATACCGGCGCACTGTACAGAGCAGCCGCTGTTGCCATTGAAGATGCACAAGTAAATATCTATGACGACGAGACATGCGGCATGATCGTATCGAATACGGATATCGTACTCCTGAATGACAGAATCACCATCAACGGCAAAGATGTAACATCTGAGATCCGGGCAAACCACATCAGCGAGGTTGCATCAAAGATAGCATCACATCCCTCGGTCAGAAAAGCCCTGCTCGCCATTCAGCGTTCGTTCGGGCAGCAGTATTCACTGGTGGCCGAAGGCAGGGATACCGGCTCTGTTGTCTTCCCTGATGCCCAGGTAAAGATATTTCTCAGTGCATCTGAGACGGAACGCGCAAACAGGAGATATAACGAACTTGTTGCCAGGAAAACGGCGATATCTTATGAACAGGTCCTGGACGAGGTAATTAAACGTGATCAGCGTGATACCTCCAGGAAGATCTCCCCACTTGTTGTAGCTGAACACGCCATTGTGGTTGATACGACACAACTGGATATAAATGGTGTGGTTAACAAGGTAGTGGAGATAACACGAGACAGACTAGCCGATCAGTAAGCGGTCCTTCTTGTCTGGAGCTTGTATTGGAGAGCTTTTGCGCATCTCGGCAGCCATGAAATCAAGCATCTCTTTGGAGAAGTTTATGATGTCTTTATTGGAGAACCCGTTGTTTGTGAGTTCCTTATAAAGCGTCTTTGCCAGTATCTTAGTTGCACGACTACTATCCATATTCTTCAATATAATATCAAGATTGCCTTTTCTGCTCATAAAAATACCCTCTCCCATTGCTTGGCTTCTTTATGCATCTACCATGCCAAACTATGCCTTACCCAATTAGCATCCTATTATCAGAATGTTCCATTATAGGGCTTATGAACAGCCCCGAAAATCTGTGTATATTCTGCAATACTCAAGCATCAACACGACACTTGCATATTGTCAGCAACTTGGCTAGTAATGAAATCACTATGAAAAAGAACATACCCCCTCAATACAAATCACTCGCCAGAAAGATCTCGGGCGCAGAAATAGTTATCGTTCTCATACTTGTCCTGGTCTGGCTGTCGTTTTTCGTCCTGACAAACGTTCAACGCAACACAAACATCGATAAAATGACCCTGCTGCAGGAGAACATCCTCGCACTCGCACTCGATGATCTTACACAACAAGACCATGCCACAGGGATAGCATGGCCTTTTACCGACACCTTTTCCTACCTTCTTATAAAGGACGGAGACATCATTGCATCAAACCTGGACTGGCTCATGGAAGATGACCTTACACCCGGGAAGGCATTCGGAGACTTTTTCAACGCCGATGAAATGATCGAACATCTTGAAACAGAACTGCGCGGCACAGACTGGATAAGGCCTGACAAGATTTCTCCCAGAAAATGGATATCCTGGCGTTCACAGCCCGCAAGTCCGTATGTCGTAGCCCTTTTATCAGACGAAAACGATCTCTTGGACCTGTCCGGCCATCTGGCTTTCAAGCGCGCTGCCCTTGTATGTACTTCCCTTGCATCTGCCCTTCTCCTGCTCGCCCTGATATGGGCACTATCGTGGATGAGGCTTTCTGCGGTTAAAGGGCTGTACACCGATGGCTCCAGCAGCCCCGAACAACCACAACCGCATAAAGACTGAACGGGCATTCTTTATTCAGATGATACGTAAGCTGCAGCGAGGTACACTATTATCCTCACACCTAGGGGGGAGAGGATAGCAAGGTGCTTTATTGGAGAGACATCACGATCAACCCTGCGAATCCAGTCTGATATCCACAGTTACTGCACACTCACAGACAAAGTACTGCCGCTTCAGGCCTGTCTTTTTTTCTTGCGAGACCTTCTCCTGGTATATCTGCCGGGAGCAGACGGATACTTTTCACGGAAGATTTCTTCGAACGGATCCTTTGCCGGGAGGATCCGGGACTTTTCAATAATGGAAAAGGCAATTGACGCATCTGTGTAGCGCGCCCTCTTCTTAAGCGACCATCTCATGCGGGATGTTCTCATGGCGGCATACATTCTATCCAGGATACATGATGTCTGAATGATACCCGCCTTCAGGGATTTGGGGATTACTATCGTCATATCCAAAGCAAGGAAGGCATCACCCAGAAGCTTAACCTTGTCCTGTTCTCTCGATGTATCTGAAGCAATCACATGTTCTGTCCAATACCAGAATAAAAGTGTGTAAATGATATCCTGAGAGAGTTTCTTGCCGGATACAGCTGCCGCGTCTGCAACCCCGAGCAATTCAAAGAGTTTTTCGGATGCACCCGGGGTATCTTCAAAATATGCACCCACTTTTCCCAAAAGACAGCTCATGACACAAAACTTATGGAACAGCTGAAAAACGCTCGATGAAAAACCCGAATTCAAGTCCTTATTGAGTTCTTCGAAAAGCCTGGCACCGGAACACTGCATCAGAAGATGCCTATGAGAAGCTACTGCCGAAGCGGTCTTTTCTTCAATCGAAAAGTTCAGGCGTGCTGCATGCCGAAGAACCCTCAAGATCCTTACCGGGTCTTCAGTATACCGCTCGTGGGGATCACCGATAATACATACCCTCTCCCTTTCAATATCGCTGAGCCCGCCGACAAAGTCTATAATGGAAAAGTTCGAGATGTCATAAAAAAGACCGTTGATCGTTATATCCCGCCTGAAGGCATCGGAAACAGGATCACCAAAGGTATTGTTTCTCTCTGGAGATTCCGTCTCAACCTCTTCTGCTTCATCGGGTTCCTTGCGGAATGTCGCCACTTCGATGATCTTCCCGCCCCTGAACCGTATATGGGCAAGCCGGAACCTCCTGCCTATGAGAAAACAATTGGCAAACAGCTTCTTTATCTGCCCCGGCCTGGCATCTGTAGCCACATCGAAATCCTTCGGGGACTTGCCGAGCAGGATATCCCTCACAGCGCCGCCCACAAGATATCCCTTGAACCCATGCCGGTAAAGCCTGTAGAGCACCTTTAAGGCATCAGGGTCTATATGTTTGCGTGAGACTGCATGGCCGGATCTCTCTACTATAACAGGCTGCTTATTCTCCATCTTTGAGATCTTCACCGTCTTGTTCATTTCTCTCAATACGGTACGACTCATCGGCCCAATTGATAAGATCAAGACCTTTGCATCCACGTGAGCAAAACGGCCTGAACGGATTATCGTCATAGGTAACCATTTTCTTGCAGGCAGGGCATCGTACCATTCTCATTTTCCCAGAATTCATACTATAAACCTATATTCCAGTCTTGAATTAAAAACAATTCCACTTTCTTCCAATAAATGAACTGCCACGCAGCGAGCGTTTGAGTCATCAGAGAATCTATCTTATTACTCCCCCCTCACATCTTAGTCCTCCCCCCAGGGGGCGAGGACTAAGATGTAAGAGCTGCAAGCAGCTTACGTATCATCTGAATGAATCTACATCCGATACCTTTCAGCAGGTTTTTTCCGAACTGCTCGGGCAAGAGACACGTGGAAAATCGTATATAGCACATGCGCAGTATTGTCAAATATCATGAGATACGCACTATGTGAATTATTGACCTCTTTATGTACTGAGAGATTTCTATTGACTAATGACAAGAAAGAGTGGTTTTTTAAGATGACATCCATGAGGATTTGGCTATGCAGAAGAAGATCAGGCGCAAACGACAGATACTGAGGAACAAGACCGTGATCCTCAGGTCTTCGCGTGAACTCTTCCACAAAAAGGGCTTCTACGCCACTACCATGGAAGACATTGCACAGTATTCAGGCTTTGACAGAAGAACGATCTACAACCACTTCACGAACAAGGAAGATATCTTTGCAGCACTCATATCCGGGATCCTCACCGACATCTGTAATGTCTTTGACGAGATCGAGGCAGAACAGGTCTCACCTCTCGAAAAACTCAGAGATCTGGTTCTGAAACTTCTGGATCTCTATATCGATAATTCGCAGCTTCTGAACATCTTCATGTCGGAATATGAAATCAACGAAATCAAGAAGAAAAGGCATCTGTCGGCATATACACTGAAAAACATCCATTCCTACAAGGATATCGAGGCCAGGCTGGTAAATATGATCCGCCAGGCACAGGAGAAGAACCTTGTCGTCGATGTACATCCGTACATTCTTGCGGGGGTACTCAATGAACTGATCCTGAGAAGTGTAATAGTTCTGCACAACCTCAAGGGCACTCTCAAGAAAAAGGATG
The DNA here is from genome assembly GCA_011372875.1 of Deltaproteobacteria bacterium. Taxonomy (GTDB): domain Bacteria; phylum Desulfobacterota; class Desulfomonilia; order UBA1062; family UBA1062; genus DSAD01. The sequence continues at coordinate 7,148 of DSAD01000093.1, read as the reverse complement.
TCATCCGGGACATTTTCGAACTCCTTGGCAATAACGTCGTCAAGGCCGGAGACAGCAGTTCTGCAGGAGAATGAAGTACCTCGCCGCAAGCTTTCGATGTATCAATTTTATTACTACCCCCTCACCCTGGCCCTCTCTCCCTTGATAAAATGGGAGAGGGGAATAAGAAGCCTGCTGCAAACAGCTTACGTATCATCTGAATGAATGCCTCCTGGAGGAGATGCTTCAGTGGTAAATAGCCCATGCGCTTGAAGAAAATGCCCCCTGTGGGAACGGCTTCACGCCACGATCTTTTTTCACAGATAGACGAGAAGTGTATTGCATCTTCCGGCGATGACTTCAAAACAAGACCCTGCGCGAAGTGCTTACGTCAAAGCTTTGTTCAATTGAACGAAGTTGATTGAATTGAATACTTGAACCCCCCTTCATGCTCCTGACACTATGATTGCTTTTCAATCCAAAAGCCCGGTCTTTTTATAAAACTACAAAGAAAAAGGAGGCCGGTTTTCTTCACCGGCCTCCTTATCTGAGGACTTTCTGATATATTCAGACGGAATTACATCATGCCGCCCATGCCGCCCATGCCGCCCATATCGGGCATTCCGCCGCCCGGCATTCCACCGCCTGCAGGCTTCTCTTCAGGATGCTCGGCAATCATCACCTCAGTGGTGAGCAGCAGTCCGGAAACAGAAGCCGCATTCTGCAGGGCTGACCTGGCAACCTTTGTGGGGTCTATTATGCCGGCCTTTAGCATGTCTTCATACTTTTCTTTGTCTGCATTGAAGCCATGGTTCCCTTTGAGGGTCTTCACCTTCTCTACAACGATGCCGCCTTCAAGGCCTGCGTTTGCAGCGATCTGACGGAGAGGCTCTTCAAGCGACTTCTGAACGATCTTCACGCCGAATGCCTGCTCTCCCTCAAGTTTGAGTTTGTCGAGCTTGTCGATGCAGCGAAGCAGCGCAACACCGCCGCCTGCAAGGAATCCCTCTTCCACAGCAGCCCTGGTTGCATGCAGTGCATCTTCAACGCGGGCCTTTTTCTCTTTCATCTCGGGCTCGGTTGCCGCTCCGACCTTGATCACGGCAACACCGCCGGCCAGCTTGGCAAGCCTTTCCTGAAGCTTTTCCTTATCATAGTCCGAAGAAGACTCTTCGATCTGCGCCTTGATCTGAGAGATTCTGCCCTGAATATCGCCACTCTTGCCGGCGCCTTCGACTATCGTTGTGTTGTCCTTGTCGACAATGATCTTCTTTGCAGTTCCCAGATCCATAACCGTGACAGACTCCAGCTTCCTGCCGAGGTCCTCTGAAACGACCTGTCCGCCGGTAAGGATTGCTATATCCTCGAGCATGGCCTTGCGCCTGTCACCGAAACCGGGGGCCTTGACAGCGGCACACTTGAGCGTGCCTCTGAGTTTGTTTACAACCAGCGTTGCAAGGGCTTCGCCCTCAATATCTTCTGAGAGAATCAAAAAGGCCCTTCCCTCTTTTGCGATCTGCTCGAGTACGGGGATAATATCTCTCATGTTGCTGATCTTCTTATCATAAATAAGGATGTATGGATCCTCCAGCACGGTCTCCATGCGCTCAGCATCTGTCACGAAGTACGGAGAGAGATAGCCTCTGTCGAACTGCATACCCTCAACCAGTTCCAGCGTGGTTTCCATGCCTTTTGCCTCTTCCACAGTGATGACGCCTTCTTTGCCCACCTTGTCCATGGCATCGGCTATCATCTCGCCAACTTCGGCATCGCCGTTGGCCGAAATGGTTCCCACCTGCTCGATCTCTTTCTTGTCTTCAACGCTCTTGCTCATCTTCTTGAGCTCTTCGACTACCATAAGAGTTGCCTGGTCGATGCCGCGTTTGAGCTCCATGGCATTCATGCCGCCTGCAAGGTATTTCAGACCTTCGGTATAAATGGACTGTGCAAGCACGGTAGCGGTCGTTGTTCCGTCACCGGCGATATCGGATGTCTTCGAAGCAACCTCTTTGACCATCTGTGCACCCATATTCTCGAATTTGTCTTTCAGCTCGATCTCTTTTGCCACTGTTACACCGTCTTTGGTAACTGTCGGTGCGCCGAACATCTTGTCCAGGATTGCATTCCTTCCCTTCGGCCCAAGGGTTGCCTTTACGGCATTGGCAAGCTTGTCCACACCCTTTTGAACCCTTACTCGTGCATCCTGACTATAGATAATATCTTTTCCTGCCATGTTCTTTCCTCCTTACTTATGCTACAACGCCTAATATGTCGTCTTCCCTCATGATCAACAACTCTTCCCCTTCAACCTTAACCTCTGTACCGGCATATTTGGAAAAGAGAACCTTGTCTCCCTCTTTCACATCAAGAGGGATAACCTTTCCATCGTCTGTCTTCTTACCGTTGCCTGCTGCAATGATCATTCCCATCTGGGGTTTTTCCTTTGCAGTATCAGGAATGATAATGCCACCCTTGGTCTTTTCTTCCTCTTCAATCCTCTTGACCAGCACTCTGTCCTGCAGTGGTCGTATTTTCATACTGTTCCTCCTTCTTTAATTTTGTTAGCACTCAATATAGTTGAGTGCTAACATCGATACAGCTATTGGATGAAAAATACAACCCCAAATATTTTTTTCTGTCTTTTATTTTTCCAGGTAGTTCCGGTTTTCTCTATCTATATTCTTTCTTGCTGATTCTATCTCGTCAAATCTTTATTTTGCTCGATTTTTCTATTCCCTTAATATCAAGAACAGGGATTTGACAAAGCATGTTCTGTTATGCAAAAGTTTTGATCACGAATTTATCTTGAGGAGTTATTCTATGGAAAAACTTTCAAAGCAGATATGGTTAGGGATTGCACTGATCTTTCTATCCGCTCTGACATACTATATCCATTATCTGATATTTCACGACGCACATCATATCTTTATCTATATGGTAGGGGATATTGCCTTTGTATTCATAGAGGTCCTCATGGTCTCCCTGATAATCCACAAGATGCTTGAAGAGCGGGAGAAGAAAAACCGACTGGAAAAATTGAACATGATTATCGGTGTTTTTTTCAGCGAGATCGGAACAAACCTGCTTGCATACTTTTCCGAACTCGACCCGAATCTCGATGCTGTCAGAAAAGATCTCATCGTTACAAGCAATTGGACCGATACCGAATTCCTGAAGGTCAGCAGACAGCTGAAAACATATTCCTACAGGGTCGACCCTGCCAAACTCAATCCGGAAGAGCTTCGCTGCCTTATCGGGGAGAAACGAGATTTTCTGTTGTCAATGATGGAGAACCCCAACCTCATGGAACACGAAACCTTTACCGAACTCCTTCGGTCTGTGTTCCATATTGCAGAAGAACTGAAATTCAGGACCATGTTTAACGATCTTCCCGAAGAAGACCTCGGCCATATCGCCGGTGATATTGACCGGGCATACGAACTGCTTGTCCGTGAATGGGTTGCCTATATGAAACACCTGAAGGCAAACTTCCCCTATTTCTTCTCGCTGGCCATGCGGACAAATCCGTTCGATCAGAACGCCTCGGTAGTTATCGGTAATATCTGTGCAATCTGAGGGCTCGTAGCAGTACGCTGATGAGCATCTTCACCACCTTCTTTATTGCTGCTGGGCTTGCCATGGACGCCTTTGCCGTTTCCATTGCAAGCGGTATTTCCATGGAGAAACTCCGCATAAGGTATGCATTGCGGATTGCGCTTTTCTTCGGGGCCTTTCAGGCTCTCATGCCTGTACTCGGCTTCATGGCAGGCTTAAGCATCCGGGATTACATATCAAGTTTTGATCACTGGATCGCCTTTTCCCTGCTGGTCTTTATCGGACTTAAAATGATATATGAATCCCTTTTCCTGAACGGCAGCGACAAGAAGATAGACCCCGATGACATCTTCATGATCGTTGTCCTGTCAGTGGCGACGAGCATAGATGCCCTGGCAGTGGGAATCAGCCTGTCGATCCTGAATGTAGATATCATTCTGCCTGCGCTGATCATAGGTGTCGTAACCTTCGTACTTTCCTATATGGGTGTCTATATCGGCAGGAACATCGGGCACCTTTTTGAGAAGAAGATCGAGATCATCGGGGGTCTTGTCCTGATAGGCATAGGAATAAAGATCCTCCTGGATCATCTTTGATAATCTCGCAAAAAGTCAGAAAGCGAGACCTGGCTTAATATTACAGTGTAAGACATAGCTGAGTAAATCTTCCTTATAACGAGAAATAGTAAAACCCAATCTGGTTGCAAAACGGTATATTTTGCTCAAAAAACATTCTATATGGGGCAAAAAGCTATCAGAAGAAGGCATCAACGCCCTTCTCACCGCCGTTGCCCTGAATATATTCACACCAATGGCCTTGAGTATTGCACTGAAGCTTACCGCTTTCAGCCCTCTCACCCGGAGGCGCTTCACCCCGGTGAGCGTGTTGTACTCTGACATGGTCGCCTCTACCCCGGCCCGGTAGCGGTACTTGTTTGCAAATGCATCCGTATGTTCTGACTTTCTTCTACGCTCAATCCTCATGGTCTTTCCGGTATAACGCAGATAGAAATACTTCTTCCCGCCTTGCACCGGACACTGGGAACGATAGGGGCAGGCATTACAGGTATCCAAGGCAAAGCCGACGTTGTGGCGATCTTTCTTTGTCTTATAAGATACCGGAGCATGTCCACAGGGACACCTGATTATCCTTAAGTGAGCATTGTATTCAAAATCGGCAAGGCTCAATGATTCATCTCCTGATTTCCCCATGCATGGTGCTACAAGGTCTACACCCAGCTCCTGTGTCTTTGTATGATTGTCATCACTCCCATAGAGAGAATCCGCCAGCACCTCTTGTGGACCAAGATCCCGCTCTTGCACAGACTCTATGGCAGGAATCAATGCATGCACATCACTTATATGGGACGGTTCCACCTCAACATGGGTGATCAGGTTAAGCGTTGTCTTGTCCTTGTTTTCCGTATAGCTCTCCATTACCTGAACCTGATATCCCTGACCCTTATGCCCATCATAAGTGGCATCAGGGTCAGATGGATTCTGTAAAGAGTCAGATGGGATTTCCCTGGGAGATTTAACCGCTACCTCTTGAGGCTTACCTTCAGGACCTTTGGTGATGACACATTGCTCTTCAAGTTCCCTCAGTATAAGGCTGTAGCTGCTCATTGATCGTACCTCTTTGTTATCACTAAACCTTTGACCCAGTTCAAATAAATCCTTGCTGAGCGCCTCCAAGGTCTTATTCGCCATCGATGGCTTTACTAAAGAAAATGCAGACAATGACTTCTCACTCATATATGTGTCTACCATCTCTTCAGGCAGGGCATCAAAAAGCTCTCTATGGCCAGTCTGAGTTGATGGTCCCCTTTATTCTCGAACTCCCCTGTCTAAAAATCCTGTCAAGTAAAAATTAACAATTTATTTTCCTCTTAACCTTATTCCACTTTTAGAGTATAATACTCTGTCTGTCAGCGGGAAATAATGATTCCATAAAAAACGGGGTTATAATGATTGTCACTATGGCACGCATATCTAAAAGATTAACGCCTCAGGCGAATGACTCAGGGGAAACCCTAGGACAGAGGATCACCAGGCTCAGAAAGGAGAGGGGCTATACCCAGGCAGAACTCGCAGGGATGATGGACACCATACAGAGACTAATCTCAGATTATGAGCGGGATAAACTCAGACCTCATCCTGAGATGATCGCACGCTTCGCCCAGGCCCTCAAGGTAACGACCGATGAGATACTCGGACTAAAGCCCATTACCGGCAGCGGGGATATTCCGAACCCAAGGATACTACGCAGGATGAAAAAGATTGAAGAGCTTCCATCTGCTAAACAGAAGGCCCTGCTCAAGACCATTGATATGATCCTCAATGCTGCCGAAAAATAAAAGACAAGGATATATTATGAACAAAACAGCCATTAAGAAGCACGAGATCTACGGGAAGCTGAGCGAGTTCACCGAGCAGGAATTGAACTCGATTGTGGATTATATTGATTATATGCGGCAGAAAAAAAAGCTATCAAGCGGGCATATCATCAAGCTGCAAGGGGTGCTCAAGGGGCACGACATTGTTTTTGCAGATTTGAAGAAGCTTAAAGAGGATACCTGGAAACACGTGGAAGAAGAACATGAGTAGCTTTGTTACCGACACACAGGCCCTGGTCAAGTTCATGCTGGGCAAGAAGGTGATCAACGATGCCTGCCATAAGGCCTTCCTTGCTGCCGACCAGGGGAAGAACACCATCATAATCCCTGCAATCGTCTTGATGGAGGTGCTGTATCTTTTCGAGAAGAACCGTATCAGCGTTGACCTCATTCAGATTGAAGAGCTCATGAAGAGCAGAAACTACCAGTTCGAGCCTTTAAGCCTGGAAATCCTCAAGACAGCCTCATCCATAGACGATATCCCCGAACTTCACGACCGGCTCATTGCCGCTACCGCAAAATACCTCGATATTCCCATCATCACCAATGACCCTCTGATTATCAAATCCAGGCATGTGAATATCCTCGACTGATCCTCTATAGAAAAGGCTCCAATACAAACAACCTGTTAAAAGCGGTAACCGGCTGTCATACTTCCTGCAAACATAATTCCTTGATCGTAGCCAACATCCACGAACGCCCGCTGTCATGCAAGCTGCATGCAAGTTACATAACGCAGTACGATTATCCGCCGTTCACCAAAAAGGGAAGAGCCGATACTCCACGTTATGCAAAAAGCCTCACCTTCCTCGCCAGCGGGCTCTTGCTGTACCACCACTCCTCACCATCAACCACGCCCCGCACGAACTGCGCCAGCCGGTATCGGGCGGCTAGGTTTGCTTTGATTGAAAACAGAAAAACAGGACAGTCAAGGCGGTTAAAGAAAAAAGAATGCGGCTTCAATAATAAAATGATCAGCCGTATTGCATGGCTTCCAGCTAGAATCTTATAATATTATGGATGTCCTGCTTCGTCCTACTTCGCCCTAGACTGTCAATTTAGTTTTTTAAGGGCGTCCCGCTTCCTTCCCGCTTCCTTCCCTCCACGTTATGCAAAAAGCCTCACCTTCCTCGCCAGCGGGCTCTTGCTGTACCACCACTCCTCACCATCAACCACGCCCCGCACGAACTGCGCCAGCCGGTATCGGGCGGCTAGGTTT
>DSAD01000125.1 GCA_011372875.1 Deltaproteobacteria bacterium | reverse complement strand
CATCAACGCCATCAGGGGAATCAGCAATGATCTTCATGTCATCTGCCGGCTCAAGGATACGAAGGTGCGGTATGGATACCGGGGCAGGCAGTATCGCCTTAGCGAACTGTACCAAAGAGAAAAGCCTTTGTTCAGGAAGGATACCAGGACAGGGCTTCGGATTGCACGGGCAACCGTTACCTTGCCTGAGACCGGAGAGGAAGCCGCCATAATCTTCTCGAGAGATTATTGCGAACCACAGGACAGTGATATCAAGGGGGTTCGAAAAGACAAAGATTCCAAGTGGGTAGCCTTTCTCTCTACAGACACGCGTCTTCATGCATCCACCATAATCCGGAAGTATACAAACCGATGGGCTATCGAGGTCTGCTTCAAAGAGAGCAAGCAGCTTCTCGAACTCGGCAAGGACCAGAGCAATTCCTTCAATGCCCAGGTATGCGCAACCACCTTGAGCTTTCTGAGATATAATCTGCTTGGCTTCCTCAATGAGATCGAAAAATATCCAACAATGGGAGGGCTCTTTGAGCATCTTGCAGAACAATCGGGCATGGTTACCTATGCCCACCGGTTATGGGAGTTTTTCAAAGGTCTGTTCAAACATTCCCTCAAGTGCATCTTCGCGCTCTTGAAAATTGAAGACGATTTATCCCCTTTCATTGACTCAATCGATCAGGCCTTATGCCCCCATCTTAAGATTAAGGGGTGCGAAACTTGAGTAAAAAGTATCATGTATTTGACCTGGGTCAAATACATGTCTTGAACAAGCAGTTCATATAGGTGTCCATGAAGACGCGGGTTGGGATCGTGAAACAAGAACAAACAGGGTTTTCTATCTGATGCAGTATGGAGAATTGAGATGCCGAAGGTGGACTTGCTGTTGCAGCGATTTATTATAATCCTGATGGCGAAGATCAGAGAGTTGTGTATCATGGCTGAGAATCTTAAGCAGTATCGATGCGTGCCAATAAATAAATCCATGTGAAAGGAGAATAGATGATGTTTTGTTACCAGTGTCAGGAAGCGCTCAAGAACACAGGATGTACCTCGAAAGGTGTATGCGGGAAGATGCAGGAAACGGCCGGTCTTCAGGATCTGCTTATATATGTGCTGCGCGGGATTTCAATGCTTGCGGTTCATGCAAAGCAGCAACACAAAGTGGACAGGAGGTATGGCAGGTTCATTGCAAAGGCCTTGTTTGCAACCATTACCAATGCCAATTTTGATGATGACAGGCTCAAAGAACTTATCAGGGAAGGCCAAAGACTCAGGGATGAGTTGCGCCGGAGTTGCGCTGATGCAACCCCGGAACAGTTGAACGATGCAGTTGTATGGTCTTCGGATTCCATCGAGGAGTTCCACGTCAAAGCACATGAAGTAGGTGTGCTTGCAACCGTCAATGAAGATGTGCGGTCTCTTCGCGAACTCCTGATCTATGGACTCAAGGGCATTGCCGCCTATGCTGAGCATGCTTCTGTCCTCGGTCATGAAGACCCTGATGTCTATGATTTCATGACAGAGGCACTTGCTTCCACCCTGCAGGACATCTCTACAGATGAAATGGTGAGCTTGGTATTGAAGGCAGGGAGTGTGGCGGTCAAGACCATGTCCCTGCTTGACACTGCCAACACCCAGGCATATGGCAGTCCTGTGATCACAACAGTGAACATCGGTGTGCAGAATAATCCTGGTATCCTTATCTCGGGTCATGATCTCAAGGATATGGAGGAATTGCTTGAACAGACAAAAGACTCGGGTGTCGATGTGTATACTCACGGGGAAATGCTTCCTGCACACTATTACCCCCTGTTCAAGAAATATGACCACCTGGCTGGAAATTACGGGGGGTCATGGTGGAAGCAGCAGTCAGAGTTTGAAACCTTCAATGGCCCGATCCTGATGACCACGAACTGCATAGTCCCGGTAAAGGAATCATACGGGGATAGGATTTTCACAACAGGCATGGCAGGGTATCCGGGTGTGCGGCATATACCGGACAGGGAAGAGGGGATGAGCAAGGATTTCTCTGAACTGATCGGTTTGGCCAAGACTTGTGAACCGCCGGTCGAGATAGAGCAAGGTAGGATAACAGGCGGTTTTGCTCACAATCAGGTCCTCTCGCTGGCAGACAAGGTGATCGATGCCGTGAAATCAGGTGCCATTAAACGGTTCGTGGTGATGGCAGGGTGTGATGGAAGGTTCAAGTCGCGCAGCTATTTTACCGAGGTGGCAAGCACCCTTGCGTCCGACACCATCATACTGACGGCAGGATGCGCCAAGTACCGTTACAACAAGCTTGATCTCGGTGACATAGGCGGCATACCGCGCGTGCTTGATGCAGGGCAGTGCAATGATTCGTACTCCCTGGCGGTCATAGCCCTGAAGCTCAAGGAGGTCTTTGGTCTCGACGACATCAACGAACTCCCCATATCATACGATATAGCGTGGTATGAGCAGAAGGCGGTTGCTGTTCTTCTCGCCCTGCTCGCCCTTGGTGTGAAAGGCATTCGGCTCGGTCCCACGCTCCCTGCCTTCCTTTCCGAGAACGTCGCCAGGGTTCTGGTGGAGAAATTCGATATCAAACCCACGGGTGAGGTGGCAGAGGATGTGCGGGCCATGATGGCAGGTTCATGAAACAGGGTCAAGTACTTCCCCGACGAAACAGGGTACAAGTGTCCGTGCAGGTCAAAACAATCATGTGCATAAGGAGCGTGATATGAAAAAGGTGAGGCAGATAATCGAGATCGATGAAGAGAGATGCAACGGGTGCGGTCAGTGCATTCTCGCATGTGCCGAGGGAGCTCTGGCGCTTGTTGACGGCAAGGCAAGACTTGTCGGGGAGATTTATTGCGACGGAATTGGCGCATGTATCGGGGAGTGTCCGGAGGGTGCGCTGACTATTGTCAGACGTGAGGCCGACGAATTCGATGAAAATGCAGTGAATGAAAAGACAAAGAGGCAGCGGCCGAACGCGGTGATTATGGGCGAACCTTCAGAGCATGAAACCTTGGCATGCGGATGCCCGTCTTCTGCTATGACCACGCTTCCCGTGAGGCCGAGGACTGCTCTGGAGGGGGCTTCTCAGGATGTTGAGTCTCACCTCGGCCACTGGCCCGTCAAACTGCAGCTGCTTGGTCATAACGCCTCGTTTCTCAAGGGCGCCGACCTTGTCCTGCTTGCCGACTGCGCTGCAGCTGCGTATCCCGACCTTCATCAGCGAGTGCTTCGAGGCAACGCCGTGGCCATGGGGTGCCCGAAACTAGATGACCTTGAGGCGCATATTGTCAGACTGGCGGAGATTCTCAAAGGTGCGTTTCTAAAGTCGTTGACTGTCGTACACATGGAGGTTCCCTGCTGCAGGGCCTTCTTGTCTGCCGCACGTGAGGCCATACGCCGCTCAGGTATCGATGTTCCCCTGAAATATATCGTTATAGGGCGCAGCGGCACCATCATTGATGAAGGTCTGCCATGCAGCTCATGTGAGGCAGCACCCGGTGAGGTAACATTGAAAACTGTTTAACCTCCACCAGGAGGGCAGGGTTGAAACTATGCCTGAGTAGGGATGTCCCACTCACGATGAACGGCGTTGTGAGATATATGCTGTTATCTTCACATCTGCCACTGTTTCCCCTGCTGTGTTGGTGATCTCCACCGGGATATCCACATCTCCGGGTTGTAATGAGTTTCCATCCATATGGAAATTCTGAAAGCATGGTATAGAGCTGCAGGGCCTTACTCATGTGTTGTTCCTCCTTGAGCGTTGATTATAATTGCATCGAGAAATCTGTGAACAGTATCGATCTCTTCGCTGGAAAAACCCTCGGTAAGTCTTTTGTTCAGCTCCTCAACCAGCGGGAATGACTCGGGCGCAATGGCCCTGGCCTTTTCGCTGAGGTATAAACGTGAAGCCCGGCCGTCTCGGGAGCAGGATTCCTTTGTTAAAAGGCCGGACTTGATCATTCGTGCAACGAGGCCGGTTACAGCCGGATAATTCAGGGACAGACCTGCGCTTAAGTCCTTCTGCTGGCATCCGTCATGGTTCAGCAGAAAAAATATCGCACCAAGCTGTACAGGGGTAATGCCCAGGATTTCGAGAGATGTCTTTTCCACCTGTTTCAGCAAAAGATGGTGTGCTCGGGTAAACTTGAATAAAAGACGCTTGTCAGACATATAGACACCATCCTTTCAGAAGCTCACAACATGTAGTTCGCATATGAACTATAAACAGTTTATATGCGAACTACATGTCAAGAAAATATATGTGATCTGTGGAATATGAGAACAAGCAGGCAAGGTATTTTGAATGAAAGCCATAACTTCTTGTTGTTGAAAATAGTATGGTCCATACCTTTGGCGGCATATAAAACTAAATGAAATACCCCGCAGCAAGTTTAGGGGAATCTTCTCATTGACAGGCAGTCTTTTTGTATAATAATGTACCGAACGGTCTATTTATAAATGGAGAGGAAATGAATCTGACAAAGGGAGAGAAAACACGGGGCAGGATCCTCAGATCTGCCATGTCTCTGATCAATACCAGGGGCTACACGAATACGAGCATCAATGACATCATCGATGCAAGCGGGGTGCAGAAAGGAAACCTTTATTTTCATTTTTCAAGCAAGGACGATCTCTGTCTTGCCCTGATTGAAGAGGCAAAGAAAGAGCACCTTGCATACCTGAAAAGCAGTATAAAAAGCGAAACCCCGCTTGACAAGATAGATGATCTCCTGAAAGCCGTTCTCGTCAGGCACCGGAAGATGAATTTTGTAGGCGGGTGCATCTTCGGTAACATAGCCCTTGAAATGACGGATATCAATCCCAGGTTTTCAGCGATCATCAAAGATGTTTTTCATCAATGGGAACAGCTTCTCGCTGTTTTCCTGCAGGAGGCCAGGGACTGTGGTGATCTGAATCATGAACTCGATCCTCTTTCTCTGGCAAGATTCATTGTTGCATCCCTGGAAGGGGGCATAATGATGGCCAAGGTGAATAAAAGCGAGGATCATATTGTCAATTGCATGGATATGATCCGAAGGATGCTCAGGATATGACAGTTTCAAGAAACTTCGGGACTCGCAGCGTTAAATAACAGGAGGGAGCAGATACATGATATCAAAGACAGAGATCATTGAACAGGCACGTTCCATAGGGTTTGACGACATCGGTTTTACCTCTGCAGAGCCCTTCGCAGAGCATGGACAGGTCCTTGCTTCGAGACAGGAGTATTATTCATGGATATCGAAGATGGGCCTGAAGCTGGAGGAAGGGATCGATCCTGAAACGATACTGCCCGGCGCAAAATCCATAATCGTGCTGCTCGATGTCTATTTTCGCGAGGCATTTCCTCCTTCCCTTGAAGGTCATTTCGGCAGGTGTTATCTGGACGATGACCGGGTGACAAGAGACGGCTTGTCGAAAAAGATCAAGCTGTTCAGATCTTATCTCAGAGACAACAGGATCGAATCGAAAGTGCCTTTTCATCTCCCCCACCGAGCAGCCGCGGCCCGTGCAGGGCTGGGAACATTCGGCAAGAACTGTCTTCTCTACGCAAACAAAGTGGCTCGGAAAAGTTCATGGGTTATCCCTGTAGCTGTGATCATCGACCATGAGTTTTCACCCGATGATCCATCCGTTACCCTTGGCTGTCCTGACTGGTGCAGGAATGCCTGTATCGCTGCGTGCCCCACAAAGGCACTGTCAGGTCCGCGAAAGATCGATCCGCAAAAGTGTATTTCATATTTGTCATATTTCGGCGAAGGCATAACCCCCATGGAGCTTCGCGAGCCTATGGGCATGTATATTTACGGGTGTGACCGCTGTCAGAATGTATGTCCCAGGAATGCCCCGTGGCTGGCCCAGGAACTTAGCATGAACAGCAGGGTCTCTCTCATGGCTGATGATTTCGATCTTGTGAAGCTGCTGCACATGGATAAGGTGTATTTTGAACAGAAGATCTGGCCGCATATGTTCTATGCCGGGGCCGAGGGAATATGGCGCTGGAAGATGAATGTAGCCAGGGTAATGGGGAACAGCCTCGACAAAAAATACATTCCAGATCTCATCCGCGCTGTCAGAGAGAATGCCGATGAGCGTGTACAGAGCATGGCAGCCTGGGCTCTGGGCCGTATCGGAGGAAAAGAGGCCGCGACTGCACTTGATGACTTTCAGAAAGGCAGCAAGGGGATGCTCAAGGATGAAATCCGTCTTGCCCTGGAAAAGTGCCGGGTTTGATGCGGTATGTTTTAAAAGGGAATAGATCATCTGCTGCAATGCATGTATCTGGAGGAATGCATGAAAACACTTACCCCAACTCGTGAACAGATCAAGGAACTGCTTGTTGAGTATCCATCCCGAAAGGCATTTTTCGAGATGATCTCATCTGCAGAGTATATCGATGCCCACCGGTATCGTGAGGAGGGACTGGAAGATTCGGTGCTTCTTGCAGGAACAACGCTTCTTCAAGCCTGATAATACTCTCGACAGCCTGTATCAAAAAGGTTGTCGATGAACGATACCGGCAGTCAAAGCCTGTTTATTTGAACGATTTCTTCTGTGCTTTTTTATCTTCAAATAAATAATTCGGATAAATGTGCCTGGAGCAATCCGGGCATATGAATGATCCTGGACATATTTCTCGATCTGATTCCAGTACCCTTTGTTATCGCTTAATTTTATCCTACCCATGAAGCATAATTTTTTATACAATTTACACATTCTAACCGAGGAGTAGAAGATGAACAGTATGTTATACATTGTGTATGGTATCGGGAACGATTCAGTGGGGCTTGTTGGTGAGATCACTGCACCCATCTCACAGGTCAGCGGAAATATTGTTGATATGCGCCAGGATGTACTCCATGGCCTTTTCACCATATATATGGTCGTGGATCTCAAGAGGGCATCTGTTTCGGTCGAGAAATTCTTGAGCCTTCTGGGGAAGATCACGCAGGAAACAGGTGTGAGTCTTTCCATGGAAAAATATACCCCTATCCCGCGCAGTGCAGAGAAGAAGAACATGCTTGTAACGCTTGTCGGGCAGGATAAACCCGGCATAATTGCTGCGATTACAGAGAAGCTGGGCAAGTATAATATCAATATCGAGACCTCCGAGGTGGTGGCCAGGGAGAGTATCTTCTTGATGGATCTTCTTACCGATGTAAGCCATAGTGTCCTGCCGATGGAGAATCTCAAGGCTGTTGTAAAAGAGATAATGCAGGCCGTGAACATCAACACCATGTTTCAGAGTGAAGATGTGTTCAATAAGAAGAAAAAGATTGTCATGTTCGACATCACAGGGAGCTTTATCGATGAAGATATTCTCGCAGAGATTATGGAGCAAACTGGCATATCGAAGGATATCCTCTGCAGGGACACAGGTGATCAGAGCGATATCTCATACGTGCATAAGACGGCCGGATATCTCGATGGTCTGCCTCTTCAGGTTGTCGATGCCATAGTAGATGCAATAGAGATCAGCCAGGGAACACTGGAACTTCTCCAGACTCTCAAGATCATGGGGTATAAGATAGGCCTTGTCTCAAGTGGCTTCACCTTTTTCACCGATCCTCTGCGCCGGCGCCTGGACATCGATTATGCATTCGGATACAGGGTCCCGGTCGATGACGATTCCAAGACCGTTATGGGTGATATTCCGGCAGGACTTCTTCATGAGATTGACCGCGGCGAGATTATCGCTTCAATCATGGATCTTGAGGGTGTTTCCGACGAAGATATCACCATCATATCTGATAAGGACTGTGATTGCCGGTTTACGCCTGGCATAAGGCTGAATTTCGATATGAAGGTCATGCTCGATTTCATGAATCAGCATGTTCTCAGTAAGGATGCATTGACAGGGCTGTTGAGAAGTTTCGGTGTTATAAAGATTTAAGGATGGAGAAAAGATACATTACACAACGATATGCAGATAAAGTCGGATATTGAGATAGCACAGCATGCCGGGACCAGGCCGATTATCGAGATTGCTGAATCGATCGGCCTGAACAGGGAAGATATAATTCCCTACGGGAGATATATGGCCAAGATTCCTCTGGCCATTATGGATCGTCTGCAGGAAAACCCCGAGGGCAGGCTGGTCCTGGTGACTGCCATGTCGCCCACCCCCATGGGAGAAGGCAAGACAACGACAACCATCGGACTTGGCCAGGCACTGGCAAAGATCGGTAAAAAGGCGATGATGGCCATACGCGAGCCGTCTCTCGGCCCCTGTATGGGCCTGAAGGGGGGCGCTGCAGGCGGCGGTTATTCCCAGGTTCTCCCCATGGAAGATATAAACCTCCATTTCACCGGCGATCTCCATGCCATATCAACAGCCCATAATCTTCTCTCAGCAGTCCTGGACAATCATATCCATCAGAGAAATACCCCTGAGATCAACCCTCGCCATATTGTATGGAAGCGCGTCATTGATATGAACGACAGGACGCTGCGAAGCATCATTCTAGGGCTTGAAGACCAGGGACGCAACGGTGTCATGCGCGAAGACGGTTTCGATATTACCGCAGCATCCGAGATCATGGCCATACTCTGCCTTTCTAATAACCTCAAGGAACTCAAGGAAAGGATAGGCCAGGTTATTGTCGGATACGATTTCCTGCGCAAACCCATCTTTGTCAGGGATATAGGTGTCAACGGTGCTATGGCAGCCCTTTTGAAACACGCCATAAATCCCAATCTTGTTCAGTCGGTTGAGGGTGTTCCGGTCCTTGTTCACGGCGGACCTTTTGCGAATATCGCACACGGATGCAATACCGTGATCGCTACGAAGATGGCGCGCAGACTCTCGGAATATACCATTACCGAGGCAGGGTTCGGGGCTGATCTTGGTGCAGAGAAGTTTTTCCATATAAAGTGCCGGTCCGGTAATATGTCGCCGTCGGCTGCAGTCCTGGTTGTTACTGCCCGTGCGTATGCCCTTCATGGGATAGAGAATATCCGCAAGCATGTCGATACGCTCAAAGCCTTCGGAGTGCCGGCAGTGATCTCGGTAAACCGTTTTGCCAGTGATGTGGATGCAGACCTGTCTGATCTGAAAAGACAATGCGAAGGCCTTGGTGTGGATGCAGTAATAACCGATTTCCGGGAAAGCGGAGGTTCCGGCGGACTGGAACTGGCTGAGAAGGTGGTGGAAATCTGCGAGGGTCCATCTGAATTCCGGATGCTCTATAGCCTGGATGCAGGGATAGAAGAGAAGGTTGTCACGGTTGCCGAAAAGGTCTACGGGGCGTCAGGGGTTGAGTTCGCCGCACAGGCTCTAAAGGATATAAAACAGATAGAGAACATGGGCTATGCAAACCTGCCTGTCTGTATCGCCAAGACCCAGTCATCCCTTACCGACAATCCGAAGATCCCGGGCTTTCCCCTGGAGGGTTTTCATATCAATGTTTCTTCTGCGCGGGTGTCTGCAGGGGCCGGTTTTGTGGTTGTCTTTACTGGCAAGATCCTTTCCATGCCCGGTCTGCCAATGAAGCCAGCTGCACTCGCTATAGATATTGACGATAACGGCAATATCTCGGGACTGTTCTGATTGTTGAGCAGGCCGATCATTTTCAGAGGCAAGGTCAAGACTTTATATCACCTGTTGTTTTTCAATAGGTCCATGAACCATACTTGGCGGCCTTTTGTCAAACCATGGCTGTGCCTCCTCAAGCTGGCCAGCGAGACGCAGCAGGGTTGCCTCGTCACCGAAACGGGCTGTGAAATGTACACCGCAGGGAAGCCCTGCTGATGTCCAGTGCAGGGGTACGGACATGGCAGGCTGTCCTGTCAGATTTGCCAGCTGGGTAAAGGGCGTCTTCGTCAGGCTTTCTATTGCGAACTTGTCTGCAATGCCTGAGCACTTGACAAAGCTTCCCAGCCGCAGGGTGTTCGTTATTTTCATGATCACCTTTTCTACGGTTGAGGGCTGCATCTCTCCAATCCGTACAGGGGAGAATGCAAGGGTTGGCGTCAGGTAGATGTCATACTTCTGGTGAAATAGGCCCATCTGCCGGGCCGCAATATTCCACTGCCGCATTGCCGAGACGAATTCACCAGCTGAATAGGCCTGACCGAGCAGATTCAGCGCCCATGTGGGTCCTTCGACGTCCGAAGGCCTGGCCTTTCTTCCAAGTATTTTTTGCAGTGATTTGATGTCAGAGGCAATCTCCCCGAAATACAACATGAAAAAGCTTCTTGCCAGTGCATGGCCGTCTATGTCAGGCTCAGCCTCTTCAAGCTGATGCCCCAGGCTTTTCAGGACCTCCGCAGCCTGGTCAACCGCTTTTCTGCATTCAGCATGAACATAGGTTCCCAGGGGGGAACGCTTGCACAACGCTATCCTGAGTGTTCCCGGATCCTGATCCACTTCCTCGATGAATGGTCTTTGCGGGCCTGGAATGATGAATGGAGCGCCACTTTCAGGACCGCTTACGACATCGAGCATCGCGGCGCTGTCACGCACGGACCGGGTGAGCACATGCTCCACTGCTGCACCCTGCCAGATCATGCCGTAGTCGGGACCTGTCGGGGTGCGGCCTCTTGAAGGCTTCAGGCCGAACAGTGCGCAACAGGACGAGGGGATTCGGATTGATCCGCCGCCGTCACCGCCTGAGGCCAGGGGGACCATGCCGCTTGCCACAGCAGCTGCAGATCCCCCGCTGGAACCTCCCGGTGTGTGATCGGTATTCCACGGGTTCCTTGTTGGACCGTGAAGTTCGGGTTCTGTAATAGCCATGAGACCGAATTCCGGGGTGTTTGTCTTGCCAAGGATCAGGACCCCGGACTTTCTGAACCGTTTCATGAGCTCGCTGTCATACGTTGGAACATAGTCTTTACATGCCTTGCTTCCCATGGTCATGGGGACACCTTCGCAGGCGGAAACCAGGTCTTTCACGAGAAATGGTACCCCTTTGAAAGGTCCGTTGGGAAGAGGCTTTTCAAGGGTCCTGGCGGCTATATCATACATCTTTGTGATTACGGCATTTAGTCTGGGGTTGAGTTCCTCGATCCTGCTCATTGCCTCCTCGAAGACCTCCCTGGCGGATATTTCTTTTTTCTCAATGAGTCCGGCAAGCCCCAGACCGTCGTATTGATCGTATTCCTTAATTTTGCCCAAAAGATCTACCTCCTGACAAAGAATGTAAGAAAAACAGCTTTAATGATAAGATACTCTATGCTCAATAGAGATGAAATCAAGATAAAAGTCTATGGCCGTTAAATACCCCCGAACAGGTAAGTTTAAAATGTGATCCATAAGACATATACTTTCAGGGAGCATTGTTGCTATACTATATCGATACGCCTGTTCAGGATATAGTATTTCTAATTTCTAACAGCATGGATTGACACTGAAACATGCAGGGATTAGAATATGGGACAATGTTGAACAATACACAGCGAAGCAAAGGAGGATATACAAGCATGGAAAATTCCGAATTGGAAGCGAGAAAGGTCCTGCTTCAGACAAAACATAGTGTGCACGAAGAGGCCCTGAAGAAAGTGATAGAAGACCTGGAATACAATCTGGAGAATCATAAGAAATATAAGGACATGGAAAGTGTCTTTGCCCATGTGCGGGCAAATGCAGCAGCGCTGCTTTTTCTATGTCAGGAAAGAAAGAGAGACCGGGCTAAACGCGGGCAGGATTACAGCAAGCCCGCCACCGTACTTCCGCCTCCAGGTGCCGATATCGAGAAGTAGTCGCTGTCATGAAGGCATGTTTGTGTGCGGTTTTGTGTCTTAACCCCACTGCATGGAAGAAGGAATAAGTCCTGAAGCAGGTCTTTATGCGAACACAATGTACCATGAACGCATTCAACTGCAAAATCCGGGTTAAACCAGGTGAGCCGAGATGCAGGGACAGGCTGTAAATCGTATTGGAGATTGATCCTGCTTGAATTGTTATTTTTGTTTTTTTCTGGAGGAAGGTAAGATCATGTTAAAAAGGATATTCATCACTATCGTGTGCCTTGTGATACTCTTGTCGAATCCTGTTCCACTTAGGGCGGATGATCCGCATCTGACAGGCACCCTTTTGAAAGATACGATTACGCATAATGGCATGGAGCGAAGTTTTCTTGCGTACATGCCGGACGGTGACATTTCCGGAAGGCCTGTTATCATGGTCCTGCACGGTTCCAAAGGAACAGGTCATGATATTCGTGGGCAGAGCGGATACCGCTTCGATGTGCTTTCAGATACCGAGAAGTTTCTTGTTGTCTATCCGGATGGATACAAGAAGCACTGGAACGACTGCCGCAACGCCCCTTCGGATGCTGCCCACAGGGAAGATGTAGATGATGTCGGATTTATCCTTGCACTTGCAGAGATGTGTACACAAAGGTGGGGTACAGGCAGTATCAATGTTTTTGCCGCAGGTTTCTCGAACGGAGCTCATATGTGCTACAGGCTTGCCATAGAGGCCCCGGACAGGATAGCCGGTATAGCGGCCGTAGCCGCGGGTATGCCCGCTGAGGGCTGGTCGAGATGCCCGGTTCCACAAAAGCGCCTTCCCGTAATGATCATAAACGGGACGGAAGACCCCATCAATCCGTATGAAGGCGGTATGGTGAAGCTCTTTCTCCTGATCAAAAAAGGAAAGGTGCTGTCATCGATGGAATCGGCCCGTGTGTGGCTGTTGAGAGAAGACCTGGCAAAGGAACCGGTGATACAGCAGATGGAAGATCTCAGCAAGGATGACAATTCCCGTGTCGAGATCCTCGCCTGGCCGGGGTCACAGGTAAGGCTTTATACTGTTCATGGCGGCGGGCATACCATACCGGGAGGAAGGCAGTATCTTCCCGTAATGATGGTGGGCAGAACAAATCAGGACATGGATATTGCGCAGGAGGTGTGGAACTTTCTAGTGGTTTCCCGGTGAGAGGGCAGATCTGTCAGATCTTTCGAGCCTTTATCCTCTCATTCTTCCTCCAGAACTGCCACCACCTTTTCTCGGGGTAAAAGGTGCGGTCTGATTCAATATGGTCCACATCGTCGAGGACATCCAGTTCCCAGAAGGTATCCAGCTCAACTATGGGAGGGTCGTCTGGGCTGTTGAGCGTCCTTTCATTGAGATCTCTGTCATGTGTTATCTTGGCCTTTGCCAGAAGGCGTGCCTTCTGAGGGCTCTCGGTTTCAATGATGATATTCTGAAAGAAACCCTGTTTTTGAGGCTTACCATTGTTATTGATAAGATAATTCTGTCCATTCATGAGTAATCTGTATCGTTTCATCTTGCTGTGAACAACCACCTTATCTGAAGAATGTTCAAGTAACAGGTTAATAGCAGAGCCGGCGTTAAAACGAAAGAAAACTGTTTATATAAAAAAGTTTCATTCAATCGATTAAATAGATTCACAAGAGCAATCATCCGGGCAAGGCAGATATATGCAGGAGATATCGATTATGATATAACTATGTTGACAAGCCGGGCATATGAAGCTATTCAGCCCAGCTGAACCGGTAACAGTAAAAGGAGAGCATATTTCAGTGAAATCTCTTTCAGGATCACAGCGGACATATCTTCGAGGGCTGGCACACTCTCTGCGTCCGGTTATTCAGGTGGGAAAGAATGGTATCACCCCTGAATTGATCAAGGCAGTAGATGAAGCCCTTGGTTTCCATGAACTTATCAAGGTAAAGTTTGTAGGTTTCAAGGAGGAAAAGAAGGAACTTGCAAATGAGATCGGAGAGAAAACATCCAGCGAGGCAGTGGGTCAGATCGGCAATATAGCCATCTTCTATAGGGAACAGCCTGATAAGGAAAAGCGCAGGATAACCCTCTTGAATCAGGAGTGAGCTGATGGCTAAATCAGGTTCAAAATTTATCTATGTGCTCAGTATTATTCTTATCCTCACTGTTGCAGGGGGGATCAGTTACTACCTTGAAAGGGAGAACCCCCAGATCCGTCTTGCCGATGATATGGATATGATTTCCGCACACAAGGATATTGCCATAACACTCTTAGACATGAAAAGCGGTCTGCGTTCGTACCGTGTTTCGCTCCTTCAGGATGATCGTGAATATCTTGTTGCACAAGAAGAGCTGCCGCTGAAGGGAACATATGAAAAGAGCCTCGATATCGAGATTGTTCCGGCAAGGCTTGGCATCAAGGACGGAAAAGCGCTTTTTCAGGTTAATGTGGTGGATTTTTCGCCGCTGAAGAACACTGCATCACTCAATAAAGAAGTAATCATCGATTCCGTTCCCCCGCAGGTATCCCTGCTCAGTACTTCCCATTATGTGAATCCGGGCGGAACCTGTCTGGTGATATATACGGTCTCGGATGATGCAGTAGATAGCGGTGTCAGGCTGGGAGATGCCTTTTTCCCGGGGAGCGCCGTACAGCTGGGAGATGTCTTTTGTTATCTGAGCTATGTCGGGGTTCCCATGGACATGAAACAGAGCACCCCTGTGGCTATTGTAGCAAGAGACAAGGCGTCCAACCAGAGCGTAAGCGCTGTTGATTTTTATGTGCGCAGCCGTGCCTTCAGGCACGACAAGGTCAGGGTGAGCGATTCATTTATCAACAACAGTGCTTCCTATTTTCAATCCCGGGATACATCTCTGGAAGGAAAGACCCCGCTTCAGATATTCATCTATCTAAATGAAACCCTGCGCGCGGCAAACGATGAAATGATCAGCTCCATATGCACCGAGACATCCGGGAAACAGATGTGGCACGGTGCCTTTCTCCGGATGAGAAACGCAGCAACCATGGCTGAATTCGGAGACAATAGGACCTATGTCT
>DSAD01000211.1 GCA_011372875.1 Deltaproteobacteria bacterium | reverse complement strand
GTTCTTTATCTGTGCATACGGGTCGGCGATGCCGGCCAGATCCCTTGCCAAGGCATACATCTGTGTTGCCATGACAGGCGGAGGATTCGAATAATCCATGCCGGATATCCGGACAAGCATCTCTCGAATAAAGGCATCCTGAGAGTCTTGCGGGATATGTTCTCTCGCTATTTCCACGGCCTGTTTCACCAGGCATCCGATACATTCAATATAGGTTTTCATGTCGCATACAGGCTAGATGCTCTTCATACCGACGTCAACCCTCTTTTTAAGTGGTAAGATTATCGTTTATCTTATACGCAAACCCTGCACCCAACATGATATCATCCGAATAAAACACCTCGACAGCCCCCAGACTGGCGTTGTAGTAGGCATCGATATCTTCCCAGCAATAGTATGTGTATAGCATGCCAAGGCAGGTCTGGTTATAGATCTGGGCGAAGCCCTGTCCAGAAGACACAAACAGAAATACGACAAGAATCTCTATGAACACAGCGCATTTCATATAAAACTCCCCCTTCGCATTAAAACGCACTTCTATTAACACAGAAAAGATCCATATTCACTGCCTGCAATCCCCCATAAAAAAATCCTGGAACTTCTCTGTGCATTACCTTATAATGACATGTGAAATTATAGATCAGGCCTGTTCATGCAGGGTTAATGTTTGATGAACCCCGAAGCAGACGACCCTTGTCAACAGGCATATATCACTTCATTGTCAGTACATTTTATGGAGGGAAGTATGGACAGGCCGCGGCCGAAAGACGGATGGCTGGGACGGAGAGTTAAGACCACTCACACTGCTGACCGGGAAGGTGTAGTCGTCGGCTTCAATGAACATTGCGTCATCATTGATTATGATGACCTTACCCCGCCAGAGCATGAACCTTATAAGAACCTCATCCCTGTCGAAGGCGATGATACTCTCGACAACCCTTCCTAAAGCCGCGGCCTGCTTTAGACAATACCTATTATACGGGAGTGGATTTCTGCCATAAGAACCGGCATCACCGATAATACCCTATCATTCCTTGCTGACAAGGGCACCTACCGCACTGAGAAGATCCTGTGATGAGATCGGTTTTTTCAACTCGCACATGGTATCGAGATTCTTGATCACATTGAGATAGTATTCCGGCGCAATATGATCTCCGCCTGATATCGCGATAACCTTTACATCGGGTGATGCGAATCTCAGTTCCAGGATTGTCTCCAGCCCGCTCATTCCGGGCATCAGGATATCCGTAATAACCAGATCTATATTCTTTTCCTTGTAAAGCCTTACCCCTTCATGACCATCGCAGGCATCCTCAACCTCATATCCTGCATTTTCGAGAATCTGCCTGAATACATCCCTTATCCGATCATCATCGTCGATAACAAGAATACGTGCCACGATAGCCCTCCTCTATTAATCCATACCCATCCCGGCATATGAATTCCTTGGGATCATACAAACCGCTCATATTCACCCAGTTGCCCATCAATAGAGACACCCCTGTTAAACCGCCGTAAGATTTCCACATATGGAATTGCAAAACCTGACATCGGGCATAAAAGCCCGGGGTTGATCAAGAGATTACCGGTGATGCACTTTTCGCAGAATGTGTTTCTTTCAGGCCCCATTGCTCTCCCGGATATTAACCGCACGCCCTGGAATCTCTTCAGCCATTCAAATGAAGCACCTCGTCGCAAGCAGGAAGGTATCAGATATGTATTTTATTACCCCTGACCTTTACCCTCTCCCCGAGAAGAGAGGATACTATTGTGCCCGCTGCAAGCAACTTACGTATCATCTGAATCAATGCATGCTTAATAGATACTCTATTCTTATAAAAATGTACAATACTTTTAATCTCTTGTAAATGATTCAGGATTGGTCACAAAACAGCGCATGGGTATATCCCCATAAAAAAGATGCGGCATGGACATTTCCAGGGCCTGTAATCTCAAAAACAGCACAATTCCTGGGTATGTCCCGGAACTGATATCTGCATACATTGTATTTTACCTGTTATCCAGGACCTTACGAATCTTGAAGGACAAATCCTTCAGATTGAACGGCTTTTGAATAAAACCTCTGCACCCCTGATCCATGATCTTCTTTGCCTGACCATTGAGGCTGTATCCGCTCGAGAGCATGACGCAGACATCAGGCTCGATATCCTTGAGCATCTTATAGGTCTCTCCCCCTCCCATCTCGGGCATGATCATGTCCATAATGACCATATCTATGGATGTGTGTTTTTCCCGGAAGATATCTACCGCCTCATGGCCGTTATGCGCAATCATGACAGTATAGCCGAGCATTTCGAGCATCTGTGATCCTACTTCAATGATCATTTCCTCGTCATCCACCAGCAGGAGAGTCTCCTTCCCGAAAAACATATCCTGTGCAGGCTTATTTTCTTCAACAACATTCTTCTCGGATGCAGGCAGATGTATAATGAACGTCGAACCGATACCTCTGGTACTCTCGACCTCTATAATACCACCATGGTTCCTTATAATGCCGTATGCCGAAGCAAGCCCCAGACCCGTACCCCTGCCCATTTCCTTGGTGGTGAAAAACGGCTCGAATATCCGCTGTTTTGTTACCTCATCCATACCCATACCTGTATCGGTTATGGAAATACGGACATAACTGCCTGCACTGATCTGACGGGATTCAACAAACACCTCGTCAAGATCAGCATTGTTCAGTTCAACGAGCAGTTCCCCTCCGCCGGGCATGGCCTGCCATGCATTCATATAGAGGTTCAGAAGCACCTGCTCTATCTGTCCCTGATCCACTTCCACGGTCCGGAGTCCGGGCTGTGTTTCTATACGAATGCGGATCTCTTTCCTGGTACGTTCGAACATTACAGAACTCTTCCGGATCAGATCGTCAAGGTCGGTGGGTTTCACTTCGTATTTGCCGCCTCTGGCGAAACCGAGAAGCTGCCGGGTCAGTTCGGATCCTCTCCTTACATATTGTTCAACATTCTTGATCCGCCCGAAATGAGGATGATTCGAGTCTATATCCATCAACATCAAAGATGCATTGCCCTGAATCCCCATGAGAAGATTATTGAAATCATGAGCAATACCGCCGGCCAGGGTACCCACGGCCTTCATCCGTTCCGCCTGAAAAAGCCGGCCCTCGAGTCTGCGCTTTTCATCTTCTGCCGTCTTTCTTTCGGATACGTCCCTGGTAACGCCGATCAGACCAATAGGAACACCCTCTTCGTTGAGCTGTTGATTCAGGGTAACCTCTGCCCAGACCTTTGATCCGTCCTTACGGACATGCTGCAGTTCCAGGGTTATATACCAAAACGGGTCGTTACGCCTTTCCATATCCTCGCGTTTGAATTCCTTCTTGAGTCTGGACCGGGCAAGGCTGAAGGATTCCGGCGTGAGGATATCCTTCAGCCTGAGTGCCTTTACCTCCTGATAAGAATATCCAAGCAGGTATTCTACGGACGGGCTTACGTATGTGGTGTTAAGATCATAATCCATGGTCCATATCACTTCACGAACATTTTCTGCAAGCATACGGTATCGCTGTTCGCTCTTGCTCAGGGCATCTTGGGCCAGTTTGCGCCCTGTCACATCCCTGACAATTCCTCTGAACCCTATAATATTGCCCGACGGGTCCCTGCGCAAGGACACGGATGTCTCTACAATGATCCTTTCCCCGCTCTTTCTTATGAGCACCCAATCACATTCCCTTGCAGACTCTCCGGTAAGAAAGACACGGTGGAACACCTCAAAGACCTTTTCCGCGTTGGCCTCATCCATGATCTCCTTGAAGTTCTTTCCAGTGAATTCCTCGTAATCATAGCCTATGGTCTTGATGGTGGAAGGATTGAAAAAGGTAAGGTTGCCGACAAGATCGACCTCATAGTACGAGTCTTCCATGTCTTCAAGGATGCTTCTGTATTTTTCCTCGCTCTGGCGAAGCGCAACCTCCACCTTTTTGCGTTCGGTGATATCCAGGCACGATGCTACGCTCTGCCTGGTTCCTGGAATCATCCTTACATTCAGGACAATATCCCTGATCTCGCCCTGACGGTTGATAAACCCGAACTCGTACTCCCTGGGCACCGAAACGTGGTCGATCCTTCTGAGTACATGATATCTCTTCATCTTTTCCAGGTCTTGCTTTACAATGAATTCGGTCCAGCTTTTCTTCCATTCAAGCTCATCCCGGCAATAACCCGAAAGCGCCTCGAAATGTGCGTTTGCAAGAGATATCGTTGTATCTTCCTCAATAATGATTGTTGCAGTTCCGGTGTTCTCGAAGATTGTCCGGTATCTCTCCACGCTGCTGCGCAGTTCGTTTTCCGCCCATCTTCGCTCGGTAATATCCTCCCCTACAGCCTGTATCTCTACAACCTCACCATTATCGTCAAATACGGCATGGGAAGTCCAGCGCTGCCGTCGCATGCCTTTTGGAGTGACCATGGTATATTCATCGGTCTTTTCAGGGCTGTCCTTGTTGAGCGAACCATACTGTTGTTTCATTCTTTCCCGATCCTGGCATGGGAAAGAATCTAAAAAGCACTGACCGACAAGATCTTCGCGCGATCTGGCGAAACAGTCGCAATATGTCCTGTTTACCAGGGTAAGAGTACCATCTTCAGGGAGGTACCTGCATACCAGTATCGGTAAACCTTCTAGAATATCCCGGTAGATAGAGTCTTTCATCATCTGTAGATCCTTGCCTGCCAGAGGGGAAAATCTCTATGTTGTGCCTGCCCCCCTTCTTTGTAATATCTCATCGTACAAAGCATCGAGGATCATTAATCCCAGATTTTGCGTTAGAAAAGGAATCACATGAAGCATTTCGCCCCAAGCTTCCGAGGCATCATCTGAATAAATACTTTGAGAGAGCGGCTTTCAGCCTTGATTCTTCTACCTCTGGTAAAAATAAAGTCGCGGCTGAAGCCGCTCCCACGGAACAAGGACATATGCTGATATTATACGCCGTTGACTTGTTCAACTCAAAGATGTGGATTGATGAAATCCTTTCGATCGCCACTTCATCTTGAAGGCAAGGCCCAGGTCCCATCAATACCGGTTATCTGATTCATAT
Source organism: Deltaproteobacteria bacterium (assembly GCA_011372875.1). Lineage (GTDB taxonomy): Bacteria > Desulfobacterota > Desulfomonilia > UBA1062 > UBA1062 > DSAD01. The sequence continues at coordinate 9,988 of DSAD01000211.1, read as the reverse complement.
TTCGTTGTTTACACAGTGCGCCTCGTAGTGCTCTCCCCTCCGGGGAGAAGACTACGAGGCGAGAAAGGAGTGATAAGACAGATTTCTGATACCTCGCTGCTTGCTTCGAGGTGCTTCATTTAACATTATCTTCCTTATTGATAAGATACTTGGCAACTACTGCATTGACAGAACAATGTGCCTGCAAACCCTGTACAAGCAGGCGCATCGCCTCGAGATCGCTCTTCCACAGCAGATCACCCGGCGCACACACACATATACTTCCGGGCTCATATTCAGCATAGATGGTATTGTTCTTGAAATAATAGTACTCATTTATTGTCTCAACAGGGTAATTACGCATGAGCGGCGGGATATCTGTCGGCATGAACCACAGTTTGATCTCACGCTCAGCATCTTCAGGGTTTGCAGAAGCATGTATAAGATTATCCGACCGGTCGCCGATCACCTTTCCCGAGGCATCCAGCACAGGGATTACCGACCCAAGGGAGCGTATGGATCCCGGTTTCTGATCCCGGGCATCATGAGGATTTGTCGGGCCGACAATACCCCGTATCTTCTTGATAGCATCGGCGCCCTGATAGATTATGGCGATAACCCTGCGCTTCCAGGGTTCATTCGGATAATGAAGACAGCCTGTTATGTACTCCAGCAGTGAAGGATAAAAGAATTTTCCCACATGTTCGGCATAGTGCTCTTCAGCAAGAATTCTGTTTACGAAAACTATCTTTGTTGCTGCAAAATGCAGCCCTGTATGAAACTCGGACAGCTGTGAGAGTATATAGCCTGTCAATGAATTATTCAGGGCATCCGGCTTGATCAGCACAAGAGTCTTCTCAAGATCTTCTCTCTGCATAAAACCCCCTTGGTTGTATATTCATTCCAACATATTTTGAACTCAGTTGGATGTTTGTCGGGACAATCCTATTATTCTCTGTGTTAGTCAAGGGCATTTTTTCAGAAGAAACCTCAATATACGTGCGATCAGGGCGTGATCTTCAGGGATTTACCATGCTGGAGAGGCTTAAGCCGGGTCCTGGCCTGCTCCGAGATATTGTGGTGTCTGAAGGCGCTCCTACAGAACCTGATCACACAGTCACTGAAGGAACCTGTTCAGCGGCGAAGCCAGACTAAATCGCTTATTTCCCGGATCATCTCTGGCTTTACTATCCTGATTTATCAGCGTTTCACCTGGGTCTTCTTAAATCCTGCTGCAGCCTGGCCCGGCCAGGGTGCTTCGGCCGCCTGTTTCAGGGGTTATCTGTATCTGTGTGCCGATGCGCTCCTTCAAGGCTGTGACATGCGATATAACCCCGATCAGCTTGCCTTCCTGCTTGAGACCTGCCAGGGTCTCCAGGGCTGTTTCAAGTGCATCTTCATCAAGGGTCCCGAATCCTTCGTCCAGGAAGAGCGAATCCACACACACCCTGCGGCTTGCCATCCGAGAAAGGCCAAGGGCCAGAGCAAGGCTTACAATGAAACTTTCGCCGCCTGAGAGGTTCCTGGTCGAACGGATCTCGCCGGCCTGATAGTTGTCGATGACATTGAGTTCAAGCGGTTGTGCCTCGTCACGGATAAGCAGATAGCGGTCCGTCATATTCTGAAGCTGACGATTTGCATGCGCTGTCATCATCTCAAAGGTCAGACCCTGAGCATAGTTCCTGAACTTCTTGCCGTCCGCCGAACCGATAAGTTGATGCAGGTTATCCCAGCGGACACATTCGGTTTTCTGTGCATCGATATTCTTCATTCTTTCCTGCTGCCGTTCATAAAGTTTTTCATTCCCGCTCAAAGTTTTCATAATGCCGCCTATCTCAATCCTTATCTGTGACAAGCCCGTATCACAGGCGTCAATCTCCTGCCTGATCGTTTCCAGGGACTTCTCTGTCAGGTTTTTGCACTTCTCGGTCGCCAGTGCCGAGAACGTGTCCTTCCTGCGTGCATCCAGCTGGTTTTTCTCCCTGAAAAGGGCCTTCTCCCTTTCTGCAAGCCCTTCCCTCTCTTCTTCATTCAGGCAGGCGGATAAATAGTCGGCCTCGCCTTCAAACCCTGCCTTTATTATCCGCTCAGTCAGATTTTGCTCTGCCTGTGCCAATTCGGTTGCCCGCTTTCGTGTCTTTTTTTCCAGATCGTCTATCTTGTCCTTCAGGGCACTGGTCTCCTGCTGCATCCGTGCGTGTTCCTCCCGTGCCTTCTCAAATGCCTTACCAGCCTTATCCACTGCATCAGCAAAGCGTTTCTCCTCCCAGTCGGTGTTCTTCTCACCATAGAGTCCGCGGCGTGAAGCTCTCAGGGACGCATGCTGTTTCATCAGATCCTCACGATCCTCACGTTGATCCTTCAGGTCATTTTCAAGCTTTTCCAACAAGGCCTTGTCCTTACCGATGCCGGCTTCCAGATCATGTATCCTTTTCTCAAGACCGTTTTTTTCATCAAGCCTTGTTTGCCAGGTGACTTTGCGAACGGTCAGGCCTTTGAATATTGAATCCAGATCCGTCAAGGGAATCTGCGTGACCCCAAAGGGTTCAACATCCCTGAGTGCCTGGCCAAGGGCCTTTTCCACATCTTCCCCCAGCAGCAGGGCCTCTTTTGTCAGCCGCGCATGCTCACGGCGTGCCGTATCAACATTATGTTTTGCTTCCTGCAGTGCCCTGCCCGAACCTTCCATGAGTGCCCTTAACTTTTCCAGATTATCCTGCGCTGCTTTCACCTTGCGGTTCATTTCCTCAGCAGCAACGATAATGCCGGATATTTCAGAGATCTTTGCTTGAACACCTGCAATCTCATCGCGCACTTTCCCGGAGCGTTCCTCAGGGACCGCATTGATATTAAGTTTCAGCATATTGCCGGAGCATTGTTTTTCATCTCCTTCAAGTGCAGCCATATTTTCATGCATGGCCTTTTCAACATGCCGGATTTCCGTAAAAGTCGTTGCTTGCTCGGCTTCCAGCTTGCTCAGTTTATCAGATACCTTCTTTAATTCAGACCTTGTTTCCTGTAATTGTGTTTCCGCCTTATTCAGCTCAGGAATATTGCCTTTTGCATAGGGGTGATCGTTTGAACCGCATAAAGGGCATGGCTTGCCGTCTTCAAGCCGCTTCCTTTCCTCTTCAAGGTCCCGGATACGACTCAGAAGGCTCACCTGTGTCTCCATGGCTGCAACACTCCCCACCAGGAGCGCCCTTTTATCAGTGCAGGTTCTGATCTCTCTCGACAGATTCTCATGGCCGGCCTTTAACTGCTCAAGGCTTGTTTCCATTTCTGTCAGTACTGAATATGTCCTGGTCATCCGTTCAATGATGTCATGCGTCTGCTTCAGAAAACCCTCGCGTTCTTTCAGGGCACTTTGTTCCTGGTTCCACCGGCTGATTTCACGACCCTTGAGGATGGATTCAGCCTTGCGGGACAACACCTTGAACTCGCCTTGCTGCTTCTCGAACTCCTCGCCGGTTTTCTCGTGATCAGCCTCTATCTTCCTGTAAGCGGCAATAGCTGACTCGTTCTCGCTTGCTGCGGCCTTAAGCGATTCCCGGATCTTGCTGCGCCTGCCATCGAGGTCGCGAAGCGAGGCAAACACCTTTGAGATTGCAGCCAGGTCAGTCAGCAGCCCGGCATCGCAGGCATGGGCTGCCTGATAGTCATGAACGTCCTTCAGACCGTCCCGGGCCTGTTTCAATGCCTGCTCAGCCTCATCTATATTCACGCTATATGCCCGGCACTGCTTATCAAGAGACAGTATCGACTTGTCCTTTTCATCAATGTGCTTTTTCTGTTCGCCCAGCCTGGCATCGATCTCACGGACCTTCTTGATGATATCCGCTTCGGATCGCTGCCTTTTTCGTGCCTCCTCAAGACCGGCCTCGGATGTCTTCTTAGTCTCTGAGGCTCGTTCACAGGACTTTTCCTTTGCCGGCAGGGCCATGAGAACACAATGAAGATCCTTTGTCTCATTTTCCTGAAGATCGCGCAAGGCAGCCACCCCCCGGTAATCCCCCTCAATACCGAGGGCCCTGTGCGATCTACCGAGCCGTATCTTTTCCGGCTCAAACACTGTCTGACGTCGCTCAAAGTCTTCTTTGAGTTTATCGAGTTCTAAGATCCCCTTTTCCAGTTCAGTTATGGTTTCAAGCCAGGCAGCAGCCCTGCGAAGCCCTTCTGTCTGCCCGCAGAGCCCTTTTTCATATAACTGCTTTTCCTCCAGGGATGAGCGCATGTCCCCTTCCTCTTCCGGACTCAATATCTGTATGCCTTTGAGTTCAGCGATAAGCCTTTCGAGCCTGTCACGCTCATAAGCCCGGCGCTCGTGAACCTTCATGGATATCAGGGAGTAGACCCCGGTACCGGTAATCTGTTCGAGAATATCTGCCCGTTCATTGACGCTCGCAAGCAGAAACGCTGCAAAATCACCCTGCGCCAGCAGCATGGACCGGGTAAAGCGCTCAAAGTCCATACCGGTGGCTTCCTCGATAAACCCTGCGACCTGGTGTATCCTTGATTCCAGAACTGCCCCGGTCCCGGCATCAGCCACTTCATGCCGAGGCTGCTGCAGCTCTCCTTCAGGCCTTTTCCTGGCCCGGTGCTGGCTCCAGTGACACCGGTATCTGCCCTTGTGCGTCTCAAAAGTGACCTCGGCAAAGCATTCGCCGCTCTGGCGCGACATGATCTCGTTGCTGCTTTTCGTAACCTTGTCCAGCCGGGGTGTCCTGCCGTACAGACCGAGGCAGACAGCATCGAGGATGGTCGTCTTTCCCGAACCCGTGGGACCGGTTATGGCGAACATGCCGTCGGATAAATATTCCGGTCGGGTGAAATCGATATGCCACTGACCGGTGAGAGAATTGAGGTTCTTGAACCTGACACTTAGTATCCTCATGCTATTCTCCTACTGCTCCATGGGGTCTGCTTCATTAAGGGTTGTGATGACTTCCCGGTACGCGCTCAAAAGGGCCGGCCGCTGATCTTCCGGTACCTCGTGCGATTCAAGGCATCGTTTGAACACATCACTTACATCGAGATCGTCGAGCATTTCTTCAGAATCCATGCCTTTCATGGCAAGTTCCAGCACCCGGTTGTTCCTGACCCGGAGAATCTCCAGACCGGTGGCTTCCATTGCCTCATCAAGCATCTCGCGCAGGTTTCCGGCTATCTCCGCACCCTCATAGACAACCTCAAGCCAGGCAGTGCTCCCGTTCAATTTCAGGTTATCTATGGCCTCCGAGATAGACTGCCAGTCGCCCTTGATGGTCTCGATGTCCTGAAACCTGGGTACGGAAACAGTCGTTACGACGGGTACATTCCCTGAAAACTCCACCAAGACCACCTGTTTTTCCTGCAGCGCCTCCTTGAACCCGATCGGCAGGGGTGAACCGCAATAGCGCATGAAATTCGACCCGCCAACCCTTTGCGGGATATGGAGATGCCCCAGGGCAAGGTAGTCGATGGATTCGGGAAACACGTCCGTTCTTACCTGTGCAAGCGAACCTATATACAGCTCACGCACCCCGTCGCCGTCAATGCTCTGCCCGCCTGCTGTAAACAGATGCCCCATGGCGACGATCGGCACAGCCTTGTTCATCCTTTCGCGTTTCTGTTCTGCGGCATCGCACACAGTTCGGTAGTGTACCCTGATACCTTCGATGATCTTGCGCTCCTTGTCCTCAACGCTCTCACCGGCCTCGGCCGTGCGTATGTCGCGGTCCCTAAGATAGGGAACCGCGCAAACAATAAGAGAAGGCTCCTTGTCCGGCCCGTGCAATACGATCACTTCATCATCAGGAATATCGGATACACTCCCCACTACATGGACATTCAGAAATTTCAGAAGTTCTCTGGGCGCGTTCAGAAAAGTAGGCGAATCATGATTGCCGGCCGTGACCACCACATGGCGTTCCGGCAAGGCTGCCACACGGCACAGAAAACCATAGTACAGCCCCTGTGCATAGTTGCTGGGCGTGCTGTTGTCAAAAACATCTCCGGCCACGAGCAGGACATCGATATCTTCACGTTCAATAAGATCTGCCAGCCAGTTCAGGAAGGCTTTGAATTCCGCATATCTCTTGCGGCCGTATAAAGCGCGACCAATGTGCCAGTCAGAGGTGTGGAGTATCTTCATAAGGTCCTCATGGTACAAGACATGGGGCCGCAGTCCTTATAGCTTATCTTGCGCATGGGCGTGGAATGGACGATTCTCACTCCTTTTCTTGCCTTTCACCTTTCAAAGAGCCTATAAAACTGCCCCGGCACCGGGGCCTCGAAACGCAGGTTCTCCCCGCTTACCGGGTGTCGAAAACCAAGGATATGGGCATGCAGTGCGAGCCTTCTCATGGGGTTCTGATCGGCCCCGTATTTCTTGTCTCCCAATACAGGATGACCGATGTCCTTCATGTGGATACGGATCTGGTTCTTCCTCTCTGTCTGCGGTGTCACCTCGAGCAGGGAGTACTTGTTGCTTTTCTTCAGCACCTTATAACCGGTCACTGCCTTAACACCGTCATCGGGTACGACACTGGAATACATGGTGAAGACCTTGTCCTCTTTCAGCCACGACGTGACCGTATCACCATCCACTTCTACCGCCCCCTGCACAGCCGCGACATAGATCCGCCGGGGGATATCCTGCTGAGAAGCACCCAGAAGTTTCTGCTGTATCTCTTTTGTCTTCGCAAACATCATGACCCCGGACGCCTCTCTGTCAAGACGGTGTATCACAAAGATCCAGCTTCTGGGGTTTATTCTCTTTGCCTGATCACTCAGTATCCGAAAGACTGTGCGCTCCTTTTCCTTGTCAGTGGCAATGGAAAGCAGGCCCGGCTGTTTGTCAATGACGATGATATAGGGGTCCTCAAATACAATCTTCAGACCTTTATGCGGGTTTACCTGCTGCACCTTGCTCCAGTTCACAACCACCTGTTGACCTGCCTTCAGCGGATGATTGAACTGTGTAATGACTTTATAGTCTACACAAACCTGGTGATGAGCCAGGAGAGACTTAATATTGCTTCGGCTTTTATCGGGCAGCTGATCCTGCAGAAACGTCATCAGCGTGGTCTCACCGTCCACTTTCAAAAAGGCCTGCTTCTGCTTACCGGCACCTCTCTCAGCCATCATCGCTCACCAGATGTTTTCCCAGTTTCTCGGCCTTTGCCATCAATGTCTCATCCGCCTTGATATCACCGGCATCCATGGCGCTGCCGTAGACCATGCCCACGATCTTCGCCCCTACATAGCTGAAGGCATCCTGAAATGTCCGCAGCGCATTGACACAACCCGAATCAAAGGGATCGTCTCCGCCATAGCTCATGGCAATGGCAATCTTCTTGTTCAGAAACGGTTTCTTTTCATAGGCAGGCAGGGCGAAACACCGGTCCATCCAGAGCTTGGTCTGGGCAGACATGTTGAACCAGTAGACAGGCGTGGCAATAACCCAGACGTCGGCTAAGAGCATCTCTTTGTAGATCTGCTGCATGTCGTCATCAATGGAGCACCCCCTGCTCCTGGGCCTCTGGCATGCATAGCAGGATTTGCACGGGGCAATGTTGAGTTCATGGAGAAATACCGTTTCCACCTTTCCCTCCGCCAGCATGGCGCCCTTGGAAATCATCTCCGCCAGGATTGCGCTGTTACCTTCCCTCCTTGGCGAGCCCAGTAATACAAGGACCTTTTTACCATTCTTCATTTTACATTTCTCCTGATAGATGCCTGTATGTTTCCTTTAAGGTCTGTCTGCAGATTCAGGGCTTATGCAGCACCAATCCATTCATATGTCTCTGCTGGGCAAAACGGATCAGGTCATGCCCTTTCCAGATAACCCATGCAGCTCAGATGAATGACAACAACGATTGCAGCAATCACAACCACAAAAGCCAGAACCCCGGAAAACCATCCTTTCATAACGCACCCTCAATAATACAGTAATCTTTCTTTATGAAGTATACTAACAATCAGCTAAAGAGACAACTGGAGAAACCGGACGCAACAGATCATTCTCATATCACATCTTAGGAAATCTCCAGTGTATGCTCTCCTGTACACTCAATGTGCTTACTGCGGACTCCTATAAACCCTGCTTATCTGATAATCTATGATTGCACGGCTGATCGATGGGAACCATCTGCTTGTCATTTCAAGGAACCTGGCAATGAATCCCGGTATGATAAGGTAACGCTCTTTCTCAATACCTTTGATCACATCATCTGCAACAGCATCAAGCGAAAGAACCGGAACGGTCTGGGCGACAACACGATTCTCTGTTGTACGATACGTATTCAATTCATCCACCATGGGTGACTCAAATTCACCAGGACAGACCACATGGAGCTTTATGTTAAGAGGCTTGAGTTCGGCACGGAGGACATCAGTCAATCCTATAACAGCAAATTTGGAAGAACAGTAAGCCGTATAACCAAATGTTCCTATCTTACCAGCCAGAGAGGAAATGTTGACGATTCTGCCCTCTCTTTTTTTCCTGAAAATGGGGAGTATGGCTTTTATACAGTTGAGTATCCCGAAAAAGTTGATGTCCATGACCTCATGGAAGGTTGATAAAGGAATCTTCTCAAAGTAACCCTCTGTGAGGATGCCAGCACTGTTGACCAGGATATCCGGCAAGCCAATGGTATCCGCTATTGTGTTCATGGTCTTTTCTATTGCAGCGTAATCAGAAACATCACAAGGGAATATCTCTATTCTCTGACCTGAGGTGCATAGTGCGGATAAGTCTTCCCTGATCATTGACAGCTTGTTTTTGTCTCTTGCAATGAGAGCAAGGTTTGCCCCGCACTTGATAAATCTCTGAGCAAGAGCTTTTCCCAACCCGCTTGAGCCCCCTGTGATGACAATAAACGAATCCTTGAACATGGAATCCTCCTCGATGCACTATTGGATAAGATCAAAATGATTCTCAGCTAATATACTGATGGACCAACCCGCAGCAAGCTACAGGAAATCAAAAATCTTTTTTATTCCTCCCTCACCTGTGTCCTCTCACGGGGATAGAGGACATATCGTCTGCGCATAAACCTGAACAGCAGACATCATCAGGAATAATGACAAAAACAATATTCTTAAAACGCTTCATAGAAATTCCTCCTTTCAGGATTAGCCTTGTAACGGCCTGCATGCTCTGGTTGGCATGATTAGACAAATTCTGTTTGAAGACCTGCCTGTCCGGCAGCATGAATCTGTCTCTTATCAGAAGAAACGAACAAGTCTGCGCCCCATTTAAGAGCACTGGATATGTGAAGAGCATCCATTGCTCTAAGGGTATACTTTTCAAGTAATTTTGTAGAAGTCGAAATGACTTCATCAGTGAGGTTTATTATTATAATATCTCGAACATCATCGGATAAGGCTCGCTTGATGATCTGATAATCTTTTTGAGATACTCTTCTTTCCCGAACACGGCGGTTCAAGGCTGAAATAATCTCGGGGATGCAAATGACACTAATAGAAAGATCAGAAGCATCCTGACAAATATTATCGACCTGCTGGCTGCCTTTCTCTTCTATGTACCTTTTTGCGAATGATGAGGAATCAAAGAACGTTTTCACGTTCCCGCTCCGCTATAATAGCTGAAGAAAGCTCCGCCCCTTTTATAGAAAGACGCAACCCCTGGTTTTTCCATGAAGGGGTTTTTGATTCATTTGAAACTGGGTTAATCTCAGCTATAGCTTTCCCGTGTCTCACGATAAGAAGCTTTTCACCATTCTCAACATCTGAAAAAAGAGTTGAAGCATGTTTCCTGAATTCAGTGAATGAAACCGTCTTCATAAAGCACCTCCTTGGTACTGCACATTAATGTACATCAGACTGTACATTATATCAAGATATATTTGAGAGGCCAACGAGCCTGCCGGGAATCTATTTTGCGTGGCTCAGTTCATTTATTATATTTAGTGTCCATCCGGAAACCGGCATTTTTGGAGCAAAAGCGGTTTCATAATTACAGCATATGAACACATTTTTATCAACCATCAGAATAATACTAGTC
>DSAD01000076.1 GCA_011372875.1 Deltaproteobacteria bacterium | reverse complement strand
ATATCAGGGGGAGGTTCTTATGAGGACGATTGCAATTATCAATCAGAAAGGCGGGTGCGGCAAGACAACGACCGCAATTAACCTCAGTGCATGTCTGGCGCAGCTGAAAAAGAAGGTCCTGCTGGTGGATATGGATCCTCAGGCGCATGCTACATTAGGTCTGGGCTTTACACCCGGTGAATACCCAAAGAGCATGTATGATCTTCTCATTGGAAAGGATGCCGAATGCGGATCTCCAGGCGAAGTGATCCTGGAGATCTCCTTGTATCTGCATCTTCTTCCTTCGGATGTCATGCTCTCTACGGTAGAGCCGCTCCTGCTGCAGAAGGATGGCCGGGAATATTACCTTTCCGATGCCCTTTCTCCGATATCCGATCAGTATGATTTTATCATTATCGATTGTCCTCCGAATATCGGTCTGCTCACCTTTAATGCGTTGTTTGCCTGTTCAGAGGTGATCATTCCCATAGAAAGCGGCCTGTTTGCCCTGCACGGCCTGTCAAAGCTTCTGGAGACCATAGAGCTTGTCAATGCAAGAAGAAACAGCAAGATCATGGTCAATGCCCTTGCCACACTCTTTGACCGCAGAACACGGATCGCTCAGGAATCGTTCGACGAGATGGTACGCCATCTTGGAGGCAATGTCTTTTCTACGGTTATCAATCAGAACGTCAGACTGAAAGAGGCTGCGGGACACGGACAGAGTATTGTCTCCTACGCCGGAGACTCGAGCGGGTATCGGGATTATTCATTACTTGCAAAAGAGCTCTCGGGGATGAGGTTTGGCAGAGTAAAGAAAACCCGGCAGGGTAAAAAGCAAAGCCCTGTTGTAACCGAGGCAGGCGTGCTGTTCTCCTGTTATGCTCCGGAAGCCGAGAAGGTCTATGTGGTTGCGGATTTCAACGAGTGGAGCGCTGACCATACCCCTCTTCGGAATATCGAAGGGACAGGGGTATGGCAGAAGATTGTGCCGCTCAAGAAGGGCAGATATGAATACAAGTTTTTCGTGGACGGACATTGGATTACAGATCCCGAGAATCCGAACAAGGCGCCGAGCGAGTTCGGGGAGAATTCATACATAGAGATCAATTGATTATGGAAGAACGCTTCAGACTCGGGAGGGGGCTCAAAGAGATCTCGCAGGTCTATCTCTCCGACACTGCCCGCAATGAGATCAAACGGCACGGAAAGCTTAAAACGGTTTCCGGACCGAGAACCGTCATCAGGGTATGTCATCCCGGCTCCTGCCTTGTGCAGTCGTTTTTTCTGGCCAATCTTGCCCTGGAGCTTGCGAAGAACCGGTTTAGCGTATATGTCTGGGATGGTCTCGACAGCAGCCCGGTAGGCATGGAAGCAGTCATGAAGAGCATTGTCCTTGATCGCAAGGAAGATGAGGCAGCCACAGTGAGGTTATACGGTCTGCCCGATATCCTTATTTACGGTCCGCAAAGACATGATACAGACAAGCTTGCTGATCTTGTGAGAATTGTCCACGCATCAGACAATGACCGTTACCTTCTGGTAAGCGCGGACGGTTCGCTTGCATCGGCAATGAATGACGATATCCATGCGGAACATATACTGCTGAGCGGGACTGACGAAAAGTCCCTTCTCCAATGTTATGCACATATAAGGGTTATCCTCGACAAGGGGTCTGCTTCAGGCATCTTTATCGTGTTTGACGGGGTTGGCCATGAAAAAGCAGCCCAGGAGACATTTGAACGGTTTGCGGCATTTATTGATAAAAAGCTCAATTATACAATAGATTATCTTGGCAATCTGAGTCATGACGAGAGCCTTGAACGTTCAGTCGAAGAAACAAAACCGCTCATGCTATCGCAGGATCGTTCCGAAACGAAAGATGATATGGTATCGATCAGCAGAAAATTTATACACTCCAGAAAGACCCATGACAACAGTTAGGTGCGTATGAGCCGAATTCTTAAACCAGTCTCCCTGCAGGGAGTTGAATATGTACATCAGATATGTGCACAGTATTTTGTAGATGAACACGGCTTTAAGATTGTTGAATACAACCTGGGCAACACCTTTACCGGGAAGATCGATCTGCTGGCGACCAACAGCGCAGAAGTGTTTCTCATCACCCTTAACATGGAAGACTTTCCAGGCGCTCTTCTCCGGTCATTCATGGGCCTGCGCTGGTTCAGGGAGAACCTCGATTTCTTGAAAAGGGTATATCCTCCTGAGGATATTGACCTGAATCTCCCCGTGGGGCTGATCATCCTTTCCAAGGAATTCCCTCCGGAGATCCATTCGATCCTTGCCGAGGTGTGCTCGGTTCGTGTGCATCTGTACCGTTATGAGTTCTTCGGATCCGTTGAAGACCCGGACATCTTTATCCGGGACATCAGGGAATCCGCAACCAGTGAGCTTCAGACAGATCAGGACCTCGGTGAGCTGAGAAAAGAGCTCGGCATAGAACCGGCAAACATGAGTGATGAAGAGATCCGGGAGTTTCAGGCCGCAATGAAGGCCTGAGATCGTCGACCCGGAAGTCAGACCCTTTGTGAGTGCGACTTCCGGCAGTGTACATGATTCAGCACCGAGACCCTGCCTGTTGAGAATTCTGCAATAACTTCCGTATCGGCCGGACACTTCAATCCCCCATCGTAAGGATTTTTACCTCATGGGGGTACACAATATGATCAATGAAGAGCGGCTCTTACCGTGATGAGGCACAGAGACTCGGCTACCGCTTCGAGACGAGACAGACCCTGGGGGAGGAAGGAAAGGGTTCCGATGACTATCCCCCGGGATCTGATAAGTGGCTGCCTCCCGGATTCACGCAATGAAGGAGGATGGACCATACCACTAAGAACCGGCATGATCGCAGGGTAAGAATACAGGTGATTTTATTCCATAAGTATGCAAGGTACATATTCGTGCGCGGTGGAGTATCTCTCAGGATGCCGTGCCACAGGTTCTGTTGTACAAAGATGATATCTGTTGATGTCGGATGCTGATGTCTTGCTATGGAGTTCGGATATGCCCGCCTGCGGATCGCGATGGCGGGGGTTGAGAGCCTGCAGGAGAAAGAGGGAAGAGAGGTATGTCTGGAAACGTGAAAAAGATCCTGATCATTGTTTTTGTTAGTCTTGTGTTCAATGCGTGCGCTCCTTACCAGGGACGTTATCTTCACTCGCCGGCGCTGCTTCCGGGGACCATGGCGGAGATGAATACTCCGGGCTTCTGGATAGGTATCCATGAGAACCCCGATGAGATAATCCTTGATAAAGACGGCATAGAGGCATTCAATCAGGCTGTCCGCGAGAGCACGGGGATGATCAAGGATATAGCGCAATACGCGTCTTCCTATCAGGGGCAGTGGCTTGCCGAGACTTTATCCGCCGCTCTTGCCTCCATTATGAAAAGGGACAATTATTCCTTTGACGGGACAAGGGCAGACGCTGCTTTCTATGAGCATATCGGGAAAAACATGGACATCGGCGCTGTTCCCGAAGAGGTGAAAGTGAGGTTCGGGCTGGTTGTCGCGTATACCCACCAGAGGATTCTGCCGGTTAGAGATGGTCTCTATTCGAAGAAGCTGAATCATGCCTTTGACCGTCTGCAGAATTCTGCCCTGGACATCGGCACGCCTGTGGCCATACTGCACGAAACCAGGGATGGAAGATGGTTCTATGTGGATGCCCCATTGTGCGCGGGGTGGGTGCTTGCATCGGATGTAGGGATCTGTTCCAGAGAGCAGATCGAACATTATACCTCGGCAGAGCCTTTTGTGGTAACGCTCAGTGCGAAGGCAGACATATTCCTGAATGAAGAATCGACCATGCACCATGCATATGTGAGGATGGGATCCAGGTTTGTGATCCAGCCGCCGGAGAATAAGGATGTTGTCGAGATACTTCTTCCTGTCCGTGACATGGACGGCATGTGCGTGTTTGCGAGCGGCTTTGTTTCGAGAAGTGATATCCATCTAGGCTATCTCCCCTATACGCCTCGATCTATAATAAACCAGGCATTCAAACTCCTGAACACCCCGTACGGATGGGGCGGCATGTTCGGAGAACAGGACTGTTCGCGGTTTATTCAGGAGATCTTTGCAACCGCGGGCATATGCTTTCCAAGGAATTCCACCCAGCAGGCAAAGGTCGGCAGGCTTGCAGCCTTTTTTAACAATGGCGTGTCCGAGCAGGATCGGATCCGGCAGATAATCGCTGTGGCCCAAGGCGGCATAACCACCATGCAGATGAAAGGCCATATCATGCTCTACCTCGGGTCTTATAATGGGGAGCTCTATGCTATCCATGATATGTGGGGATATGCAGAGCCGACAGAAAAAGGTGAAGATCTGCGGGTCGTAAACCGTGTTGTCGTAACGGATCTGTCCCTGGGCCGAGGTGGATCGTCCGGCACCCTGCTGGGCCGTCTGGTTACGGTGCGCGTGGTCGCTGCAGACCCACAGCGGCATTATTAACTGATATTTATCGCTTTTATATTGAAACACTCTCATGATATACTCGCGGTTTATTGCACCTGGTAATGAATTATCATTACATGTTGCGGGGGAATGCCGTGTACTTTATTGAGAAGGAGACTATTGCCCGTGTATAATCAGAAAGACACCTTCAGCTCTATGATAATCAGGTATCGATGGGCCCTGCTCGGCCTGTTCTCGATCATCACGATCATGCTTGCCTATGGTGCGACAAGGCTGGAGATAAATAACGATCATGCCTCCTGGCTTCCCAGGAATGATGAGGTTGCCAAGCTGCTCCTTCAGGTGGATGAGGAATTCTCTTCGAATGTCATGGTGTTCACGATCATCGATTTTTCAGACAAAGGGGTTTTCCATCCCGATTCGCTTGCCCTGTTAGAACGCATCACTGTCGAACTCGAGGGCATGAAGGAACTCTTCAATGTTACAAGCATCACCAATATCATCGATATCAGGAAGACGGATGACGGGATCGAGGTAGGCGATCTCATGAGCGGGATACCCAGGACACCTGAAGCGCTTGAAGAACTCAAGGACTATGTTCTGTCAAAAGAGCTGTACGTCAATTCGATTGTTTCCGCTGACTGCAATTTTAGCACTATTATGACAAATATCGAGAGCAGCTACGATGAAGTGGCCATAGCCCAGAAGATATTCTACAAGGTAGGAGAGATCGCGGGCGAGCGACCCCACTATTTCGGCGGCGATCCGGCGGTTCATTATTATATGAATGAATATATGAACCGGGACATGCGCATTCTTGTTCCGGTAATGCTCGTGGTTATGCTTTTTGTCCTTGCCTTCGGCCTCAGGCGGGTTACCGGGGTGATGTTCCCGCTGACCCTTGTCGGTCTCGCCATTGTCTGGACCTTCGGGCTGATGTCCCTGTTCGTTCTTCCCATCAATGTCTTAAGTCCTGCTGTTGCAGTGCTGCTCATTGCAATCGGTTCGGATTATGCCGTGCACGTTTACAACCATTATCTCAAGCGGGGGGATGTACTCAGATCCACCTCCGAGATAGCTGTCCCTGTTGTGATGAGTGCCCTGACCACAATTGCAGGCCTTCTTGCCTTTGCGACAACCAAGATCGAGGTGCTTCAGAATTTCGGGGTTGAGCTGGCCTTCGGTCTTGGCTCCGCATGTGTCATGTCCATCATACTTCTTGCCATCGGACTGTATATCTTCAGGGTAAAGGCCTCTCCGAGCGGAACCGAGTGTGTTGACGACGACCATATCTTTTCACGCATCATGGTTGCAACGGCTTCAGTGGTTCATGATCATGCGCGGGTTATCCTTGCTGTGGCACTTGTGGGCCTTGTGATCATGGGGTACGGTATTTCCAAGATTCGCACGAATGTCGACTTTATAGGTCAGCTTCCCAAGAACAGTCCGCCCCGGCAGGGATGCAATATCCTCATGGATCATTTCAACGGAATGTATCCGTTCAATCTTTATGTGCAGGGAGATCTTGAACATCCTGCTGTAATGAATTCCATGAACTATCTCGAGAATTACCTGCGCTGCGAAGAGACGGTAGACGGCCATACATCGGTCAATTCCCTTATCGCAGAAGAAAACTGGCTTTTAAACGGCGTTTATGCTGTGCCCGAGACAAGGCAGGGGATCGCCAATCTGTGGTTCATGCTCGAAGGTCAGGATATTCTCAAGACCTTTGTCTCCACCGAGCGCGACAAAGGTCTGGTGAATTCACTGGTAAAGGAGTCCTCAACCGGAAAGATGCGCCACCTCGCCAACCGCCTCGAAGCATTCATGGTGCACAATGTCTCGGAAGAGGTCGTTACCATAGATCCGGGCAAGCTCACCCACCAGGGCCGACTGGACCTGGAAGCGGCAGCGCTGGAGCGTGCATCGTCTCAGCTGAGCTGGCTTTCCGGGTTTTATGACAGGTCCAATGCTGTTGACGGGCCCGTCTTTATGGACCGATTGTCGCAGCGCATCAGAACCCTTTCCACTCATCTGAATTATGAACCGGTATGGCTTGAGGCGGAGAGATATCTCAAAGAAGAAACACTCGAAGTTCTGCCCGGCACACTCATTGAAGAGATAATGACTTATGTCCTGAGAAATACCGGAAGAACGGATATTCTCCTGGACCAGCCCCTGATTGAACAGATGATCGTACAAGCATCTGCCATGGATAGTCAAGACGCCAAGGTAACCTCACAAGGCCTGATGAAACGGATTGATTCCTCTTTGAGGCTTCAAAAGGTCGATGCGCTTCGGGGTTCCTTCGATGACCTGCTCTCACCTGTTCTGGCTGGGGACAAGGACTTCTCGAAACGCGCTGGCGGTGTTCTCTGGGAATACCTTTCCAAAAAACCGACATTCTTCTTGCAGCAGGTGAGTTCGGTTGAAGGGATCGGGAGTGCCGTGGAAGAGACGACGAGCGTTCATATCAATCAGGCCGGCATGCCCGAGACCATAAGGGTCATACACAAACTGCTGATCTCAAGTCAGCTTCAGAGTCTGGTTCTTGCATCCATCATTGTCTTGGTTCTGGTATCTCTTACCCAGCGGTCTTTCAGGCGGGGCGCTATTTCCCTTTTGTCGGTTCTTGTTCCCCTGGAATTCATCTTGGGTTTCATGGGTCTCAGTAATATACCTCTCGATCTCGGGACAGTGCTCTGCGGTGCATTGATCATCGGCCTTGGTATCGACGGTTCCATCCATTTCCTTCATTACTATCACCAGGTGCAGAAAAGGGGTATTGAAGGAAAAAGGGCCTTGGAGCTGACCATGGGCCATGTAGGCAGGGCAGTGATAACTGCCAATGCAACGACATTCTGCGGGTTCGTGGTGCTGCTCTTCTCACAGACAACAGCGGTCAGGAATTTCTCCATGGTAAATTCCATGGCGATACTTCTTGTTACTATCTCTGTCCTTACGTTACTGCCCGCGCTCATAACCGTAATTCATCTGAGCAGGGAGAAAGACCTTGCCGAGGCGGATATGGGCCATGTGGCAAAAAGGGTTCTCGAGATGAAACCCGAATATATTGAACCCGTCATTATCAAGAAGACCAATGCCGGGGATTCCTGCACGTCAGCAACACGCAGAACGCAGGAGTCTGCATGCAAGGAACTCATCGGGTAGATTCTCTCAATGTTTTCTCGATAAGAAGCAGGGCCGGGGATATGCCCTGTTGTGTGAAGGACTCCAGAACCAGTCGTTGTTCCTGTCGATCCTGTCTTTTTTATCAGCCCAGGCAGGAGATCCGGTACCAGGTCGTGAATGCAGCATTTCGATAAAGCCTTTGCAAAGTATGCCTGACCTGTTGACTCCCGCGGTTACAGATTTATTATATGTCTCATGGAGATCATCCAATCATTGTCTTGAATACATCTATGTCGAGGAGCTGTTCCCATGGACTTCACCCTGAGAAAGATAAATGTCAAAGACACTAAGAAGCTGACAGAGCAGCTGCATGAACTCTTTTTCACGCAGCCGCTGGCAGTACTTTCCACAACGGGAAACAGCCAGCCGTACTGCAGCCTGATCGCTTTTGCAATAACCGACGATCTGAAGGACATGATCTTTGCGACATCACGTTCCACAAGGAAATACACGAACATCAAAAGCAATGCCAGGGTGTCCCTGCTTATCGACAACCGCAGCAACGAGGTGTCCGATTTTCACAATGCCATGGCAGTGACCGCAACCGGTGAGGTGACAGAGATCTCCGAGCAGGAAGAACCTGATTGCCTGCGGATATATCTGAAGAAGCATCCTCATCTCGAAGAATTTGTGATGTCTCCCACCAGTGCACTCATGAGGGTTGAAGTCGGAAAGTACTATGTTGTAAGGCGTTTTCAGAACGTCATGGTGCTCCAGATAAGACAATGAGCCTTCTGATCAGTTTGGACAGCATCGCACAGCACGATCCGGATCTTGTCGGCGGCAAGGCTTATGCACTTGGTATCCTGCTCACCGCCGGCAGAAAGGTCCCTATGGGTCTTTGTGTAACCACGCAGGCATATGATGCCTATGTGAGGTCTGCGGGCCTCTTCGAGCGAATAGCCATGGAACTGGGCCGCAAAGACTTTTCCGAGATGAGATGGGAAGAGATGTGGGATGTATCGCTGAGGATCCGCAATATGTTCCTCAACACCCCCATGCCGATTTCTTTGCTGGAACAGCTCAAAGGCCGGATTGAAGAAACCTTCGGCAACCGTCCTGTGGCCGTGAGGTCCTCAGCTCCGGGCGAGGATTCTCTCAAGGTCACCTTTGCCGGGATACACGAAACCTACATGAATGTATGTGGCGTCTATTCGATACTCGAGCACATACGGCTCGTGTGGGCATCGCTGTGGGCTGACGGCGCTCTGTTATACCGCCAGGAGATGGGGCTCGATACAGAGACAAGCTCCATGGCGGTGCTTATCCAGGAGTTCATAAACGGTGAGACCTCCGGGGTGGTGTTCGGCATGAACCCCAATGAAGACGAACAGGTGGTGATAGAGTCGGTCTACGGCCTTAACCAGGGGCTGGTTGACGGAACAGTGGAGCCTGATCGATGGATCCTCGATCGCCCAAGCGGAAAGATACTCTCGCACATGGCAGTAAAACGTGAACAAAGGGTTGTCCCATCATCCACCGGGACCCAGGTCGAGGGACTGTCTCCGCAGCAGCACAATACCCCGCCCTTGACCGATGACGAGGTCAGGCAGGTGTATGATCTTGTCATGCAGGCACAGGAAGTCTTCGGCTGCCCCCAGGACGTGGAATGGACATTTCATCAGGGAGAACTCTTTCTCCTTCAGTCCCGGGCTGTTACCACACCAAACCAGGAGGGAAGCACGGATAACCGTTCCTGGTACCTTACCTTGAGACGGAGCTTCGGCAATCTCAAGAACCTGAAAGAAAAGATTGAAGGTGAACTTGTCCCCGAGATGAAGCAGGTGGCAGAGGTCCTTTCAGGAATTGACATGACCGTTATAGGTGATGATGAGCTGGGCGACGAACTTCTGAAGAGATCCGGTATTTACCATTCATGGGAGAAACGCTACTGGAGATATTTCATCCCCTTTGCTCACGGCATGCGTCTGTTCGGACAGGTATATAACGATACGGTGCGGCCTTTAGACCCGTTCGAGTTCATGGATCTTCTGGTCATCTCAGATCTGCTGAGCATCAAACGCAACAACATGCTCGAACGCATGGCCTCGCTGGTAAGAAAAGAAAACCGGCTCAGGGATGCCTTGAGGCATGATGAGGACACCTCCTGGTCAGTCGAGTTCTCCCGTCTTATCGATGAATTTATCGAGACCTTCGGAGACCTTTCGTGCGGTGCGGCCGAGTGTTCATATGACAGGGATTCCATAAAGAGCGTTGTACGAGAGATGGCGGTTCGACCTCCTGCAAAGTCCTTCAAGGATACCTATGATATTGAAAAACTCACAGAGGATTTCCTGTCGCTGTTTTCTGGAGACAAGAGAAGTTTTGCGGCCGAGATTCTGGATATTGCCCGTGCGAGTTACCGTCTCAGAGATGATGATAATATCTATCTGGGCAGGATAAGGCAGCGGTTGATCACTGTGCAGGATGAAGCAAGAAAACGGCTGGAAAGACGAGGGGTCTCCGTGCAGGGGTATGTTACGGCACAGGATCTTGCCCACGCGCTCAAAAATCCTGAGTACGTAATGCAATCCATAGCCGAACCCGAAGAGCCCGAAGGTGCGGAGCATATCGTGCTGAAGGCCCGTCAGCTTACCGGCCAGCCTGCGAGCAGGGGGATCGTATCCGGCATTGCCCGGGTTATAAAAACAGGTGATGATCTGCTCGGGTTCAAGGCAGGCGAGGTTCTGGTCTGCGATGCCCTGGACCCGGACATGACCTTTATCGTGCCTCTTGCGATCGGCATTGTCGAAAGAAGGGGAGGTATGCTCATACACGGTGCAATCATTGCCAGGGAATATGGCCTGCCGTGTGTAACCGGCGTGCCGGATGCCACTGAACTCATCCAGACCGGGAAACAGATTACCGTGGATGGTTATCTGGGTATTGTCATTATTGCATAGTCTTTCAGCACAGGAGTCAGGAGGCAGCTTTATGGGCGGGAAAGCAGGCCATGGACGCAACATACAATCGGATAAAGGGATCATCCGTTTTCAGGGGAGGATTACATCCGAGTCTGCTGCAGCGCTCAAGGATGCATACCATCACACTGGAACGGCCCGAACCGTAATCCTTGATTTTTCGGGCATGGAGCATATTGACGTCTTCGGTCTCAATGAGCTGATACGGCTCCATCTCCAGGCAGAGGAAGACCTGAAAGAGCTTGTTGTCAGAGATCTGAGCCCGTACTTTCAGGATGTCTTCAAGGCTGCCCGGCTCGGAGACATCTTCCCTGTTACTGCTATTGCAGACGCATCAGCGGGGTCGGACCATAAGAGAGCCGGTTCTCCCTGGGCAGAGCCGGTTTCATCGTTGAAGGTGTCTGCGGCGGGGCAGGGTGCTTTGAACCTCAATGTCGACGGGTTCGGTGTCCAAGGGCCGGTTCAGGGATTTGGTCAGCTCTGGGAGAAGACCTATCAGATCCGCCTTACCAGCATCACCATCTCCCCCCGTGAGGTGATCGAAGTATTAAAAGACGGGTTTCCCGGGTTTCAGCCGCCGCAGAACAGGTTCTTTGTCTCACAGGCAGGGATTGCGCCGGGCGAGGTGGTGCTCATAAACGCAAAGACCCCGGCAGGCCTCATAAGCACAGGGGTCTGGGTGCTCTATGCCGACGATGATTCATTCACCTTCATGACCCCCCAGGGACATCCTGAATCGGGCTGGGTAAGTTTCAGCGCCTTTGAGGATAAGGGAAGTACGGTTGCCCAGGTGAAAGGATTCGCCCGTGCGAGTGACCCGCTGTATGAGCTGGGATTCAGGATCGGCGGGTCAAGAGAACAGGAGAAGATCTGGACCCATGTCCTCACCTCTCTTGCTCTCCATTTTGGCATGCATGCATGGGTGCACATGTACAAGACCTGCGTCGGGGATGATATTCAGTGGGATCAGGCAGGCAACATCCGGCATAATGCCCAGATCAGAACCATGATATATTCGATCAGGAACATGATACTGAGCACAAGGCGGTAATTATGAGACACTGGGGTGTGGAAATGGAGCAAGGGGGGAATACTCACGGATAAATCATAAAAGGGAACTGCTATACGCCACGGCGGAATTGAATAAAGATAATTTTTCGAATTACCAGTTTCGGATTTCGGAAGGAAATATGGAAACAGATGAGTATGACTGATATAGACAGCTGCGATTCCCTGGTGATAGGTTCCGGTCCGAACGGACTCTCTGCAGCCATTACCCTTGCACGCGCAGGAAGATCTGTTGCCGTATTGGAGGCAAAGGACGTTGCCGGCGGCAGCGTCTGTTCGCAGGAGCTGACCCTGCCAGGTTTCATCCACGATGTCGGCTCTGCGATATTCCCCATGGCTGTAAACACTCCTTTTTTCAGGACCATTGACCGGAAAAAAACCGGGCTGGAATGGATATTCCCGTCTGCATCGGTTGCGCACCCGTTCGATGACGGCACTGCTGTCGTGCTATACCGTGATCTCGATAAGACCCTGGGACAGCTCGGTAAAGATGCACGGGCCTATGAAAGACTGGTAAAACCCTTTGCAGCAAGGTGGGATGCACTTGCTCAAGATGTACTGCGGCCGTTTCATCCTCCCGGGCATCCTCTTTTGTATTCCCGCTTCGGTCTGTCATCAATCTGGCCTGTGAGCATGCTGGCCAGGCTCTGTTTCAAGACCCTGAGAGCACGGTCACTCTTTGCCGGGCTCGGCGCACATGCAATCCTTCCTCTTGGTCATGCATTTACCTCTGCCTTTGCCCTGACTATGGCTGCAACCGCCCACAACCCGGGCTGGCCGATACCCAGGGGAGGATCAGGGGCGGTATCGCTTGCCCTTACAGAATGCCTTGAATCCCTTGGCGGAAAGGTCCTGACATCATCGAGAGTTCAATCAATGGATGATCTGTGTTCAGGTTCCCAGGTGTTTTTCGATCTTACCCCGCGCCAGATCCTTGAGATATCGGGCATCTGGCTTCCCAAAAAGTATTGCCAGAAGCTCTCGGGCTACCGCTACGGTCCGGCGGCATTCAAGCTGGACTGGGCACTTGACGGGCCGATCCCGTGGAAGGCACGGGAATGCTCCCTTGCAGGAACAGTCCATGTCGGCGGAACAATCGATGAGATAGAACTTGCTGAAAAACAGGCATGGAAAGGCATAACGCCTCAAAGGCCGTTTGTCCTGTGCACGCAGCCCAGCCTCTTTGATGACAGCCGTGCACCCGGAAATAAGCATACGGCATGGGCATATTGCCATGTGCCTTCCGGGTCTGATGTCGATATGACCAGTCGGATCGAAGAGCAGATAGAGCGGTTTGCCCCGGGGTTTAAAGACCGCATTCTCGCGCGTCATGTCATGAGCCCGCACAGCCTTGAGACATTCAACGCCAATCTCATCGGAGGAGACATTGCAGGTGGAGCCCAGGACTGGCGCCAGCTGTTCGCGCGGCCTGTACTCAGCCTCAATCCCTATTCTATGGGTTCTGCCGGAATGTATATATGCTCGTCATCAACACCTCCGGGTGCAGGAGTGCACGGCATGTGCGGATACAATGCGGCGATGACGGCACTCAAGGGATGACAAGATCAGGTCATTACGGCCCATTGTCTTTACCGTCGGCACTCTCACTCAGCCTCCCAATCATGATGAACTTACAAAGAATCGAAGATGCTCTCATTCGCCTTGAATGGAGAGGGCCGGGGTGAGGGTCAATAAGGATAAACAGACAAGTAAAGATAAATGATAGAATCTACATAACTGTGACATTTAATTTAAAGTAGTTTCACACCAGAGAGCAACATATCCTGATATTACCGTGGTCAGTCGATCAGAAGATTCCACGCAGAGAATCTGTGAGGATACATTTGAGAATGGGGAGGTTTGCTATGAATGAAAACAGGGTGCTTTTTTCATCGGTGTTCGGCCCATATGGGGTCAGGGACGAATGGGGTGAAGAGCTCGGCATGCAGATGGAGCTCCTGAACAACCAGGTTACGCGCCAGCAGGGAGTCCATTCGCCACGCCAGTCATATCTTTCGTTTGCGCTCTATCTTCTGGCGGAGAACATCTCTGTTCAAAGCACTGTCCTGGATTTTCCTCGATGGGACGATTTTACCGGAGAGCTTGAACATGGCTACACACATGTGGCCATTTCCTTTATTGTGCCCAATGTGCTCAAGGTAAAGAGGATGGCCGAGCATATCAGGCTGCATTATCCCGGAGTGAAGATTATCCTTGGCGGTTATGGCACCATCATCCCTGATCTGGAAAAGATCGTGCCGCATGACGAATGCTGCAGAGGTGAGGGTGTCAGGTGGTTCAGAAAATACTTCGGCGATGACCAGAACGCCCCGATCGTCCATCCTGTACTGAAAAACCCTGTTTATAACTATATCTACGGTATGCCATCAAAATCCCGCGGATCTGCCATTTTCCCGGGAGTGGGATGTGAGAACGGCTGCAGATTCTGCATTACCTCGCATATGTTCAAGAAGGAGCACATCCCCTTGCTGGCTGGAGGACGGGAAGTGTTCGAGGTATGTCAGAGGGCGGAAAGGAAGCTGGGGGCAAGAAACTTCATGGTGCTCGACGAGAATTTTCTCAGGCACGACAAACGGGCCCGCGAGCTTCTTGATGAAATGACAAAGTCGATCAGGCCATATACCTTTGTGACCTTTTCCTCTGCGGAAAACATTCGTCGGGTCGGCGCCGACTTTCTGGTCAGATTAGGTATAAGCCGAATATGGGTGGGGGTCGAATCCAAGAGAAATCTTCATGACAAGACCAAAGGTATCGATCTGAAGGAGCTGTTCAAGGAACTCAGGTCAAAAGGAATCATCGTGCTGGCGTCTACAATCCTTTTCCATGATCATCATGACAAAGACACCATAAGAGAAGAGATAGACTGGGTTATCGATCTTGACACAGACCTTGTGCAGTTCATGAACTATCATCCATGGCCCACAACTCCACTCTACGAAGACCTGGACAAGGAACACCGTCTGAAGAAGGTGCATTATCGCCACCAGCATGGGGCTGCTGAGCTCAATTTCGTGCATCCCAATTTTCAGAAACCAGCAGATCACGAGAACTATCTCAGGCATGCCTTCCGGCACAATTACGAGAGAAGCGGTCCCTCCATTGTGAACATGGCTAAGACCGCATTGACCGGTTATCTGCAGGCGGTAAAGGATTATGAGGAAAGACAGGCCCAAGGCAGTTCATGGAATGCCGAGTTGCTGCGATATGAGAAAAACGCCATGCCCGTTGCCGACCCGTATATGCTGGAGAGAATAAAGGTGATGAAGAATGAGGCCATGCGTTATTTCCCTTCATTGCTGCCTGCCCTTGTGTTTGGCCCAAACGCCCGTTCTCGCATGAAGACCCTTTCTGTTATGAGGCTCTACAGCAAGGCCATGGGACGTCTGAAAGGCACCGATATCCTCAAATCTCTGGTTCTCACTGCAAGTGCCTTTGTAGAGTTTGGCCGTATCCTGATCAGCCGGGTAAAGGGACACGAAGGCATCATCCGCCAGCCTGAAGTTAACCGGGTGGAGTATCCGGGAGACAGGTCCCTGAAGGAAAATCCGCTCCCACAGGGTTCATTCCTTCTCAATGCAAAATGTAGGGTTAACTAGGGCCTGTCCTGTGCTTGATAATGACACTGTCTTGATTATATTCAATACATGAAAGCAGATCAATATGTATAAGGAGGTGAAAATGAGGAGATATATGAATCTGGCAGTGCTGTTCCTT
>DSAD01000104.1 GCA_011372875.1 Deltaproteobacteria bacterium | reverse complement strand
TGCAAGTTCTTGAAGATGCCACGGTTCAGGCAGGGCCTTCCCTTGACATTATCGACAAAGACCTGTCCAACGCTGTGAAGTATCAAGTCTCGGGAGGTAAGGAACCAGGATCTTCCGGATCAGCCACGATCCAGTCCTATGTCAATGAGCTGCTTGATTTTATCGGGGGCATCAAATGGGAGAATGACGGCCCGATAGAAGTACCTGATGTGAAAGAGGGGCATCCTTTCAAGGATGTCTTCAATGCGATAGAGCTTATCAAGTATGACCTGGATGAGCTTCTTCAGAAGCACCGGCAGGCGGAAGAAGCTGTAAGAAAGAGTGAGAGAAAGTATCGCAGTGTGGTGGACAATGCCAAAGAGGCGATCGCTGTGATACATGGCGGCAGCCTTCAATATGCAAATGACAAACTCTTTGAGCTTGTGGGCTCTGAATATGGCGAAATTATCAACACCAGTTTTGTGGATTACATACACCCTGACGACAGAGACAGGGTCAAGGATCTTTACGAGAGAAGACTCAAGGGAGAGGATGCGCCGGAGGAGTACTCGTTCAGGATAGTCGACGCTCATGGTTGTGAGAAGATGGTTGATATCAGTGCAGTCCTGGTGGACTGGGGTGGGGATATAGCCACTCTGGTTTTTCTCAATGACATTACCGAGCGGGTGAACAGTCAGAGGGAATTGAAAAAGGGAGAAGAGAAGTACCGGAACATCCTGATCAACATGGAAGAAAGTTATTATGAGGTAGATCTCGAGGGAAACCTGGTGTTTTTCAACGATGCAGTGTGCCGTATGCTCGGATATACCCGTGACGAACTTAGGGGCATGAACTACAAAAGGTTTATGGTAGATGACAGTAGTTCCAGGGTATATGAGACCTTTGCCCGTGTCTATGCATCCGGTCAGCCGTCCAAAGTGCCTGATTGGGAAGTAGTCCAAAAAGACGGATCGAGAAGGTCGGCAGAGGGCTCTGTTGCACTTGTCAGGAATTCTGACGGCGTTCCAGTCGGCTTCAGCGGGATTATCCGTGATACGACCGAGATGAGGCTGGCAGAAAAGATGCGGGAAGACAAGATCAAGGCAGAGGCCGAGAACCGCTCAAAGACCGATTTCCTTGCAAATATGAGCCATGAGATACGCACCCCGCTCAACGGGATCATCGGGATGACCGAACTGGCAATGGACACCTCGCTGGATGAAAACCAGAAGGATATAATCTATGCGATAAACCGTGAGTCGGAAATACTGCTGGGCCTGATAAATGACATCCTGGATTTTTCCAAGATAGAGGCAGAGAGATATGAGCTCGAAGAGATACCGTTCGATCTTCGGGTGCTGATCGAGGATCTTGCCGGAAGTTTCGCCATAAGGTCCGAAAAAAAGGGTTTGGAACTTATCTCGTTCCTTGCACCGGATGTGACGTCCCTTCTGGTGGGCGACCCTGGCAGGTTGAGACAGGTTCTGGCTAACCTTGTGGGCAATGCCATGAAATTTACCGAGCAGGGAGAGGTGTTCATAAAGGCGGAGCTGCAGCAGGAAACGCGGGACAAGATATGCATCAGGTTTTCAGTCAGGGATACGGGTATAGGCATACCCAGAGATAAGCAGGAGAAGATATTCGATATATTCACCCAGGCAGATGGCTCGATGACCAGAAAGTACGGCGGCACAGGGCTTGGACTTGCTATCTCGAAAGAACTGACCCAGCTTATGGGTGGTGAGATCGGGGTGGAGAGCGAGGAGGGTGTCGGAAGCACATTCTGGTTCACAGCAGTGTTTTCCCGACAGGGCAAGAATGCATGCCCGAAGTCGGCGGAAAATATTGATATCAGCGCGTTGAAGGTGCTTGTTGTGGATGACAATGAAACCAACAGGCTGATCCTTATGGAATATCTCCAGTCCTGGGGATGTCTGGCTGTAGAAGCCCCTGACGGTGAGGGTGCCATTGCTGTGCTTCGTGCCCCCGTTGCCTTGAGAGAACGATTTGATATCATTATATCCGATTATCAGATGCCTGAGATGACAGGCTTTGATCTGGCCAGAGAGATCAGGAAGATTGAGAGTCTGAAAAGAATCCCTATGATAATCCTTACCTCGGTCGGGAATATTGGAGAAGGGAAAAGATGCAGGGAGATAGGGATCCAGGGTTATCTTACCAAACCCACAAGAAGGAATGAGCTTCGCAAGGTCATTCTGTCGGTTCTCGGACTTCCCTTTGAAGAGGATAGTCCGGATACATCGACCCTGATCACACGTCACACTCTCGCGGAAGAGACCAGGAACAATGTCCAGATACTTCTTGCAGAAGATTATCCCACAAACCAGCAGGTGGCGATGAGGCACTTGGAAAAGGCAGGATATAATGTGGACCTTGCCGAGAACGGAGCGCAGGCACTGGCTGCATGTAAACGCAAGCAATACGATCTTGTCCTGATGGATATTCAGATGCCGGTGATGGATGGATATGAGGCAACAAGGAAGATACGGGAGCTCGAGGGCAGGTTGAGAAATGAAATCGGAACTGATAAATCTTCCCGGTTCAACCGGATTCCTGTTATAGCCATGACTGCGCATGCCATACATGGATTCAGGGAGAAATGTCTTGAAATGGGGATGGATGATTATATCTCGAAACCTCTTCACAGAAAGGAATTGATAGAGATGGTAGATAAATGGGCAATGACATCCGAATCATTTGAGGCTGCGTCTGAAACTCACAAAGAGTATGCAGTACAGGAGGCATCCGTAATGGATTATACACCTATAAATTACAAGAAGGCCATGGATGAATATGATTGTGACAAGGATTTCCTGTTGGAACTGCTCGAAGTATTTATCAGGAATGTAAGGGATCAGATAGATACGATGCGAAAAGCCATTGCCGAAAATGATTCAGAGAAGATTCGCACTGAAGCGCATTCCATTAAGGGAGGTGCTGCTAATATCTGTGCAGAGAGGCTCTCGGCAGTAGCCTATGATCTTGAAGAAATCGGAAAATCCGGCAATATTGAAACTGCATCTAAGGTTCTCGACACGCTTGAAAAGGAATTTCATCTTCTTGAAGATCATGCCGGAATACAATAGCATATATGATTATAATCTGAGCAATGTGATGCTGTATTGCTCTTTGACTTCTGATTATACGAAGGGATGTTTTTCCATTGTACAGATTGTCCGGGAGGGGTTAGTATGAAGATTCTTGTTGTTGATGATGAGGTTGTCAGCAGGAAGAAGATGAAGATGATCATGGACGGCCTGGGTGAGTGCGAGGCTGTTGAATGCGGGAATGACGCAATTTCCGCTTATCAGAATGCATGGGAGAAATGGTC
This sequence comes from Deltaproteobacteria bacterium, assembly GCA_011372875.1. GTDB lineage: Bacteria > Desulfobacterota > Desulfomonilia > UBA1062 > UBA1062 > DSAD01. Next base: position 12,067 of record DSAD01000104.1, on the reverse strand, counting down.
GCCCTTTGATCTCATAACTCTCGATATATCCATGCCCGATATGAACGGTACCGAGGTGCTTTCGACCATACGGAAGATCGAAACACAAAAGGATATCCCTGATCATAGACGGGTAAAGGTGTTCATGGTGACCTCGCATTCCGATAGAGAGACAATTATTACCTGTGTCCAGGCAGGGTGTGATGATTTCATTACCAAGCCGTTCAACAGGGATACGGTTTTCAAGAAACTCCAGGAGAAAGGTTTTAGAGAACAGATCAAAGAAGCCCGGAACGAGGACGCAGACATATCTTCAGGCATAAAAGGATCTGCCGACCCAAAAGACAGGATTCTTCAGGATATCATTTCACGGTTCAAGCGCGGAGAGATAGATCTTCCATCGCTTCCTCAGATCCATCAGAAATTCAAAGAGCTGGAGGTCAAAGGGGCGAACCTTCAGGATATTGCAGAGCTGTTGAAGCAGGATGCAGGGATCTCGTCCAAACTGATCAGTATTTCCAATTCCTCGTACTACAGGGGGGTGGTGGAAAACAAGACACTGGAACAGGCCATAAGCCGTCTCGGTCTGGAGACTGCCAGGCAGACCGTGAATGCGATTTCAAACAGGGGTCTCTATGCTGCTGATGATAAAAAGTATCTCGGCATTGTAGAGGCGCTGTGGGAACATTCTCTTTCCTGCGCTTATGCATCACAGATTATTGCAGAGATCCTGAATATGAGGTTCAAGGACGATATCTTCACCATGGGGCTTTTTCACGATATCGGCAAGCTCATGCTTGTGCGTGTTGTCGCGGAGATCGAAAAGAAGGCGGATAAATCTTCGGAGATCGACGGTATTACCCTTTTCAGGACCATGGACAGTTATCATGGAAAGACCGGCTCCGTGCTTCTGAAAAGATGGGGCTTCTCCGAAAGGTACATCGCTGTGGCAGAGTATCATGATGATATCCACAATGCCCAGGAACTCTATGGAGAACTCAAGGTGGTTCATTGTGCAAACCTGCTCGTGAAGTCCCTGGGCTACGGACAGTCCGAATCTGACTGTTCGAGCCCGGCAGACAGCGACATTGCACGTGAATTGGGTCTTGATGCCGAAAAGATATCCCTTGTAGGAAAAAGGGTAAAAGACCAAATGGATGAGCTCAAGGAGTATCTCGAATAATATCTTGATGCCGGATTTTCAGCACACCTTTGTATTCCTTTAACATATGGTGCAACTGTTCTGTAAAGGATAAACATAAAAAAAGGCACCTGATCCGTCAGGACATATCGAACATATGTTTGAGAAAAATATCCCTTTTGATGTAAGCAGCAATACTTTATAAAGGAACAGGTGCTCGGACACATGTTCCCAGTGTATATGTACGGTGGCACGGATACGTATTTCAAGGACAAGTTCAGGCTGTGATGTCAGGTGCCGGGAGAGAGGAGGGATATATTTTCATGATAAAAGAACTTGTTATGAAGAACAGATCATACAGACGCTTTTTTCAGGATCACGAAATCGAGATTGAAACACTCAAGGGGCTTGTCGATCTTGCCAGGCTCTCTGCCTCTGCAGCAAACCTGCAGCCTTTAAAGTATATCCTTTCGTGTGATGCGCGAAAGAACAGCAAGATCTTTGCTCACCTCGGCTGGGCAGGATACCTGAAAGACTGGCCAGGACCGGATGAGGGGGAAAGACCCTCAGCCTATATCATCATAGTTCTTGATACCTCCATCAGCAAGCAGGCCGGATGCGATCACGGTATTGCCGCCCAGAGCATCCTGATCGGTGCAGCGGAAAAAGGCCTGGGGGGATGCATGATCGCTTCCATTGAGAGGAAGCAGCTCTCGGAAGCCCTCGATATTCCGAAAAGATATGAGATTCTCCTTGTTGTCGCCCTTGGCAGACCGAAAGAGAAGGTAAGGATAGTGGAGCTGAGCGATGAGGCGGATATCCAGTACTGGCGAGATGAAAATGGTGTACACCATGTACCGAAGCGCTCACTGGAAGAGCTTATCATTGCATGATCACTGGGGGTATCTTCAGTTGCTCTGATCAGGACAGACATGAATATTGAAATGACCGCAATACGTCATGGCAGCACATATATGCCCTGCGTGGTTTTCTTTGTCCTGAGCATGTTCACATCTTCTTCAGCTGCACAGATGTATGATTTTGCCTACCATGCATCGTTGAACGGCCAGGGGCATGGTGTGCCTGTTCGAGCGGCAATACCCCAGGATATCATTGTCTGGACATCGCCAGGGTTTGAAGACCTGCGTGTATACAATGACCTGGGAGAGGAGGTGGATCGGGCAGTCTTTCCCCAGTACAGGATCAAGCCGGTCTTTGTTTCGTGGGAGGTCATAGATTCCCATGTTCATGACGGCACTGTCTCTGTCGTATTGAAACGCAAGCAGTTTGAAGGCTATGTCAGCGATATTGAGATTATCCCTGAAAAGGGCATGTTCCATAATGAGGTGGAAATCTTTTCGAGTAACGACACTGCTTCCTGGAGATACCTCGCCAGTGCGAGCATTGTTGATCTGAGGCCCCGTCTGGATGTGTATCATACAAACGTATATATCCCCGAGACCGGGGACTCTTATCTTAGGGTGGATGTAAGACAATTCAGGGCAAAACCCAGGGATCCCTATCTGGATGTCTTTCTCGAACAGTCCGGCTTTGACCGGTTTTCTGCAGGCATGGGCATAATCAAGGTTAAAGGGGCTCTAAGCGGCATCAGCAGGCAGGACATGCAACGCCCTGTGTATGATCAGATCCTGTTTACCTCTCCTGAGACCTGTCTTGATGACGAAGGAAACACCATCATAGACCTCGGAAAGACAGGACTCCCCATAGACAAGGTCTCATTGAAGGTTACTGACCCGTATTTCTTCAGGGAAGTACAACTGTGGGCGATCAGTGAAAAGGGTTCAGGATCATACGTGCTTGAAGGCGGAGGGAATATCTACTGCATGGATGCTTACGGTATCTCGCGTACGAGTGTCCCTTTTGAGAAAGACAGATGCAGGTATGTAAGGATCAAGATCCTCAATAAGGGCAGGCCGCCTCTGTCAATCAGCAATGTGGCCCTAAGATGGATCAGAAGAGAACTCTATTTCATACCCGAGCCGCACCGGCAATATGCAGTATATTTCCGTTCGCGCAATGCAGGCAACATGCAACACAGGCTTGAGGATATCATGAGCAGGGATCCGGAAAAGTGGACAACCTATGCTTCCTGGAAAACCGGCAGGATTGAGAAGAATGAATCATATGATCCCGACAGCCATATCAAGAAATGGTTCAAGACGGTCTTCTCCATGGGTTTTATCATTCTCATGATATATATGCTGGGTTTCTTTATCATACAGATAAAAAACCGTATCCCGAAAACCGGGCCCTGGTGATCAGGGATATTGACATAAAGACGCCGGTATGAACGGCCCGAAATCAATGTAGCTGTTGAGAGGACAACATGGATATCTACGAATATCTTCAGAAGCTGGGCATAGTATACGATCGGTATGATCACGAAGCTGTATATACGGGCGAACAGGCAGACCGCCTTGATATTCCGGACGGTTCCGCCAAGACGAAAAATCTTTTCCTGCGGGACAGAAAGGGGCGTAGACATCTTCTTGTATCGGTTCGGGCGGAAAAGGCCGTGGACATAAAGGCCCTTGAGGCCCTTCTCGGGGTCAAGGGCTTGAGTTTTGCCTCAAATGAGCGGATGATGAAATATCTCGGCCTGAGACCGGGGGCTGTCACGATCCTCGGCATTGTCAATGACCGGGATATTGCCGTGGAGGTCATACTGGACAGGGACCTTTGGGGAGAAGAAGCCATGCAGTGTCATCCTCTTGTGAATACTGGTACGCTGGTTATCTCCATGGATGATGTCAGTCGTTTTATTGAGAGCACAGGCCATGAAGTTCATATCATCGATGTGCCCGTCAGGAATGGGTGATCAGCACATAAGGTGCAATTAAGATAAACACCTAGCATGCATCAGAGAAAATGACAGACCCTTTACGGGACAGGGCTTTATTCGGACATAATCCACCATGAACGTATCCAGAAGAAGGACCTGTTTATTATATTCTTTAAAGATGACGATACGAAACTAAAGGCTCGTTGTAAGGATGCATCAGGGATTCATGTATCTTAGTCGGGCCTCGGCAGGAGAATGAGGTCTTGATGGAAAGATCACGGTGCCTGAAGAGCTTTATCCGTATTGAGTATCTTTTGAGGATGGTCCTGTACTGTACGATACCGGTGGCCCTCCTGAGTGCGTGTTCGTCATCCGATGACGATGTGTTTTATGAAGCCCGAGCTCAAATGGTCATGTCGGTTGGTGCCGAGGGCGGTGTCGTGGAGATAACTGATACGTCGAGCGCTATCTATGGAGCCGGGGTGTACATTCCGCCAGGTGCCTTGAGCACAGAACATGATATCAGCATATCCGGCAGGACTATCCCCGGGAAGCTTCCTTCCGGATACCGTTCAGCAGGGGCATGCATCAATTTCGAACCGGACGGTCTGGTATTTGCGAATCCTGTAATGATGTATATGCCTTATGCAGACACGAACAATGACGGTATTGTAGATGGAAAGGCCGTCAGCGAGACTGGTGTAGGGGTGTTGTACTACAATGAGCCGGACAGGCGGTGGGATGAACTGGACCTGTATGGTATAGAGGCGGACCGTAACCGCGCCATTATTGAATCAGGGCATTTCAGCACCTATCTTGCCTTTACAGACGTATCGGATTCCGAGCCCTACGATACCGGTACGCCGCCTGATCAGACCGGAGACGAGGAAGGGACATTTATATCCGGCGATTGTTACCTCGAGGACTCGCATTATGGGCTCTGCGAATTCTATGTCCTGACCTTAACACGCAGATCATCCGGCCTGCTGGCATTGATCGACCGGAATGCCACGTATACTGCAAGCGGATATCCGGCCACAATAAGCGAAGGATATGACTCTGCGACCTTCGATGCGGGCAGTGCCTTTTCAAGGGTGCTCGAATCCGGCGATGCCGCCCTGTGGCAGTGGGAGGCGGAATTTGTTAAGGAGCACACATACCTGATGGATTATCAGGTAGTCGATGACCCTTTACTCTCTACAGCAATACCGACATCGACAGGTACCCGCATATATTGCGGGATCGAGGCTGTGGATGCATCCATGGTAAGGATCTCATGGCAGATCAATGCAGACGAGCAGATTATCTATCACACAAGTCCCGTGAGTAACGGGCATATGCTCGTCATACGTTTGAGAGCCAGGTATCGATAAGTTCTCGAGCCCTGATTGCTTCTTTGATGCTCATATCCTATGCGGTGTATCCAGCATGTCCATCCCGCAGCGGTGTTTCCCGATAGGTATTGTAGACCATCTCTGATCCATCTCTGATCGAAAAAATGCAAGATCAATGATGTATCCTGTTGTCCTTAGGAAAGCGTTGTACTATATGATGTTTCTCGTTAAAACTTGAAGACGCTGAGATTAAAGCTGGTATGTTTAGTATTGTAAAGGAAGGAGCATTATGAAACTTGGATTTTGCAGGACCGTATGCAGGGTGGCGTTCATGATTGCGGTAATTTCGCTGTGGTGGGGTGGTATATATGCCCAGGATCTATCGGATCTTTTTGTGGAGTACGGGGCCGTATGCGAAGATGTTGTCAACCGTGAGGCCCAGGCAGTGAGCAGCAGCTTTCCTTCAGGCATTGAAAAGCTTTATTGCTTCACCAGGATCTCAGGTGCAAAGCAACCCACTGTAGTAACCCATGTCTGGTATTACAGGGACCAGGAGCAGGCAAGGGTCGAACTTGCCGTGAGATCTGCCAGTTGGCGCACCTTCAGCTCAAAACGCATAGCCCCTGAGAACACCGGAACATGGCGTGTGGAAGTGGTCGACGCAAAAGGCGGGGTTATCGAAACATTCCGCTTCGACGTTTATCAGCAGCCATAATAATGAGGAAGTCAGGATTGGTTAAAAGTTTGCCGGGCAGTCATTACAACTGCCCGGCATTAGCAATGGAACTACTGAAGTAATCATATTTTCGGCATTATAAAGATGTTTCATTAGATATTTCAGTGAGTACCGGGACTTTTATTATATAATTGATGGCCTGGCCGATTATCCCGTAACAAGGGGCGCATAATACACAATGATTTGAGTGCAAAAGGACAATCGTAGGTTTACAGAATACGGCGATTCGTATATTACAGAGCCTTATTATTCGAAGTGCGAATCTCATTCAGGGGCAAAAAAAGGAATCTATCGGTTATGAAACAGCTGGATACATACAAGGCAGGGAGGTTTCGGTTCGGACCGCAGCGCATCATACACTGGCGCGAGATGGCCATGTTGGGCAGGCTACTCGATAAGCTTTGCAAGGGTTCGGACATGCTGTTGGACTGTCCATGCGGTTACGGGCGCCTGACAGAGCTTCTGAAAGGCAAGAGCGGCCGTCTCATTTCCGGTGATCTCAATGCCTACAGGGTTAAGGCCCAGTCCCGATACTTTTCCGGGATACCCGGGGGGTGCCTCAACCTCACCTGCGATGTCACACGCCTTCCATTCAGGGACGGAATCTTTGACGGTGCGGTCTCGTTTCGTCTTTTTCACCATCTGCGCGAGGAGCAGTTGCGCAGGGATGTTTTCAGCGAACTTTCACGTGTCACCGGAAGATACCTGGTGATTTCATATTACGGAAGGAATGCCCTGCATGAATTATCCAGGAAATTCAATCGAAATAAATCCATAAGAAAACGCAAAATGGCCATGCTGCATGAGGATCAGATCAGGTCGGAAGCTGCTCAGGCAGGCTGGGAGCTTGTGGAAAGCTGCAAGGTGCTTCCCGGTATTCATGCGCAGACACTGGCTTTTTTCGTGAAGAAGGGCTGATCGTTATCAGCCGTCTTCATTCATCTTCTTGATAATCTCTTCGAGAATACGCGGGGCGTCCTGGGCTGGTACCTGACAGGTGCCGACCCGTTTATGCCCGCCGCCTCCATACTTGAACATAAGAGAGCCGACATCTGTATTGGATGTCTGATTGATGATGCTGTGCCCGCAGGTGAAGACGATGTTCTGTTTCTTGAAGCCCCAGATCACATGTATCGATATGTTCTGCTCGGGGAAGAGGCTGTAGGGTACGAAGCGGTTTCCCGTATATATCTCTTCCTGGTCCAGAAGGTCGATCACCAGGACATTGCCGCGCACTTCTGATTTTGTCCGGATCATGTCCTTGAAGAGCCTGTCCTGCTCGAAGTAACGCTTCACACGTTCCTGTACATCGTCCAGTGCCAGGATTTCCTCTACGGTCTTTTTGCTGCAGTAATCGATCATATCCATCATGAGCTGATAGTTGCTGATCCGGTAGTCTCTATAGCGTCCCAGACCGGTCCTCGGGTCCATGATAAATGCCAGTAGGTCCCAGCCCTGCGGATGGAGAACCTCGTCTTTGGTAAAGGATGCAGAGTCCGCCTTGTCAACTGCAGTAATAAGTTCGTCAAAATGTGAGTTGAAGAATCTTTCCTTGCCGCCATAGTAGTTGTATACGACCCGTGCGGCGCTCGGGGCCGAAGGGTCGCTCATACCCATGAAGTATCCATAGGATTTTCTCTCATTTTCGCTCGAATGATGATCGAACCACAGCCCGCATCCCGGCACATAGGGGATATTGGCGAGGATATCTTCTGAATCGACCTCAATCAATCCGTCCTGGACATCCTTGGGGTGGACGAATTTTATATCGTCGATCATGCTGACCTCTTTTAAGAGCACTGCACATCCCAGGCCGTCAAAGTCCGATCTTGTAAGAAGTCTCATAGTTTATCTCCTAGCAATGTTCATGTGCATGGGGCTTGGTTTTCCCTGCAATATCGTTCCTATCGTCAAAGCGGCTCATTAAGTATAGCTTTTATATGAAATTTTACCGGTATCTGCACAAGTCCTTTGTTTCTTCATGCTATGCTTCAACCCCGGTCTCCATCATCCGGATATTCATCTCGATCCATCTGTGTTTCAGGTCCGGGTCGAAGGTCGATTTCTCACACGGGAATTCTTTGCACTGGAAACAGAAATTCAAGACAGCCTTATCTGGCTTTTTGCTTTGTATTGATATCGTTGTTTTTGTCAACTATCCATTCGTATTCGGTTACTTCGATTCTCTTTTTTGTCTCGACCTGCTTAACGGCAATCTTGCTTCTTGTTATCCTGTATAGGGTTCCTTCTCCTTTGTAATTTCTAAGGGCGTCTTCCTGTGTCTTGTAGAACTCAATCTTCTGGGTACCGAACAGGGATTCTTTGATTATGGCATATTCTTCTGCGCAGATGATTCCAGCCCACAAAAAAGATATCAGGAAAACCAGAGCTGATGTTTTCATTTTATGACCACCTTTTAATCTCTTTGTTTTGCATTTTACCTTGATTGTCAACACTTACATTGAGGATGTCCATTTTGCATTTACATTATAAACTCTTTATGCTACTTGACGTTCTTGCGTTATCTCAAGAAAATGGCGTATTTATGAGGCTTGCAGGGCAGGCATAAATGATCGCGGTTTTCTTGCATTGATAATTGAGGAGAGATGCCCGAGTGGCCGAAGGGGCGCGACTGGAAATCGCGTGTATCGCCAAAAGCGGTACCGAGGGTTCGAATCCCTCTCTCTCCGCCAGGCAAAGGCCCTGTGAGTGGCTGGGTCTCATGCAATACGGCGCTGTTAACCCCGTCAGGCCCGGAAGGGAGCAGCGGTACACGGTACGCCGTATGTGTATGGTAAGGCCCAGCCTCTTACAGGGCCTTTTTACTTGAATAAATCTGTTTTGGATAATAGTATGATCTCATGTATCAGGTAATCGCCCGAAAGTTCAGGCCCCAGCGTTTTGAAGATGTTGTCGGCCAGGATCATGTCACCTCTGTCATAAAGAATGCCATTGACCTTGACCGTCTTCCGCATGCCTTTATCTTTTCCGGCCCCAGGGGTGTAGGAAAGACATCCATGGCAAGGATCCTTGCGAAGGCTATTAACTGCGAGAAGGGTCTGTCAAGTGTGCCGTGCAACACCTGCAGTCAGTGTGAGGATATTACAGCCTCAAGGGCAGTGGATGTCTTTGAGATCGATGCAGCCTCACATACCGGGGTGGACGATATCAGGGATCTGATCGAAAACGCCCGTTATGCACCAAGCAGCGCACGATTCAAGACCTTTATCATCGATGAGGTGCACATGCTTTCACGCAATGCCTTCAATGCCCTTTTGAAAACGCTTGAAGAACCGCCGTCACATGTAATCTTCATCATGGCCACTACCGAGCTTGCAAAGGTTCCGGTAACCGTTCTCTCGAGATGTCAGCGTTACGATTTCAGGCGTATTGCTGTCGATGATATTGTTGCGCACCTCAAGAGCATTGCCTCGCACGAGTCGATCGATATCAGTGATGATGCCATGATTACGATTGCCCTTCAGGCCGATGGAAGCATGAGAGACGCACAGGGTATGCTCGAACACATGGCCTCGAGCGGTATAGAAAAGATAGATATGGAAACGGTCGAGAGCATGCTCGGGCTGGTAGGCAGATCCACCATGCATGATTTAATAACAGCTCTTGTGCATCAGGACGTGCCGAGCATGCTCGATGTTATCGATGCCGCCTATCAGTATGGACAGGATCTGGGCCAGCTCTACAGGTCCCTGCTGGAGCAGTCGAGGAACATGATGGTGATCAAGGCCGGATATTCAAATCTTGCGCTGGCTGAGGAAGAAAAGACCTTTCTTAAGGAGCTTGTAACGGAAATCCCTTTTGAGGAGGTTCACCGTATAGTTAGTGTCCTCCTTCATGCAGAAGAGATCATGAAATTCTCAACACTGCCGAAGATAGCACTGGAAACCATTCTTTTGAGAATCATCTCTGCGCCGAGGCTCACCGACCTCAAACAGGTGCTTGATCTGCTGGCGACCAGGCCCGGGGCGATCCCGGTCAGGCAGCCCTCACCCGTATCCCCTGTTGAAAGATATAAAAGGCCGCCGTCTACCATCCCCCTTTCCTGGGATGGTTTTCTAAGGTATTTGAACGATCATGACCAGCCGTTATATGCCATCCTTGCAAATACAAGGTTGATATCGGAACAGGGCAGCCGGGTGGTCCTTGCATGTACAGGTTCATTCTTTGCAGATCAGCTGACAAAGGCGCTTCCCGAAATCACCAAAAGGGCACAGGCCTTTCTGAAAAACGATGTTTCAATAGAGGTAGAGGTTCAGGATGGCGAAAGGCACGTAAACAAAAAGCCGAAGCCATCGGAGCTTCGTTCGCAGGCCCTTAAGACTCCTGTTGTAAAAGAGCTTATATCGGAATTTGACGGGGCGTTGAGTGATGTCAAGCCCCGTGAATAATACCATAACTGGTCTTGACGGTATAAGGGTCGGTCATTGCAGCGACTATGATGGCGGGACCGGCGTAACCGTAATTCTCTTTGACAGGCCTGCCATAGGGGCGGCCGACATTACCGGCATGGCTACCTCCACCAGGCAGATAGATTCGCTTGACATGATTCATCCCGGGACAGCCGTTCATGCCATATGCCTGGCCGGAGGTTCTGCCTTCGGGCTTGATTCGGCATCGGGCGTGATGAAATTCCTGGAAGAAAAGGATGTGGGGTTCGATCTTGTCGTGGCAAGACTTCCCATCGTGCCTACCGCGGTTATCTTCGACCTGTCCTTTATGAATCCCAAGGCAAGGCCAACCCATGATATGGCATATCAGGCGTGCGAGAAGGCATCGGCATCTCCTGTGGAGCAGGGGTGCGTAGGCGTTGGGACCGGTGCGACGAGCGGAAAGATCCGCGGTGTTGTCGGCGCTACTAAATCGGGTCTTGGATCCAGCCTTGTTAACGGGGCTGACGGCATAAAATTGGGTGCCCTGGTCGTGGCAAACCCTTTTGGTGATATCCTCGATGAGAACAGCCGCATTATCGCCGGAGCGCGGGATGGATCGGGATTTCTGGATTCTGAAAAGGTGATTGCAGCAGGCGAGGTGCGTACCCGTTTCGGCGCTCAGGGAAATACCACCCTGTGCGTACTCGTGACCGATGCACGTCTCGACAAGGTCATGGCCATGCAGGTCGCGCGTATGGCGGGTCATGGCATTTCGCGTCATATATCTCCGTACAACACACCCTTCGACGGCGACATTGTGTTCTGTCTGTCCATAGGCGACAGGCCGGCTCATCCTCTCCATCTGGGAGTCCTGGGTTCCCATGCCGCGACAAAGGCGCTGCTTTGTGCCGTGCGAGCTGCGCGCGGGCTCGGCGGAATACCCTCCTGCAGTGATATTCTATAGGACGTTCCTGTACGAATGAAGAACCCCTGACCGGGATCGAGGGGTATCATGTTCTCTTCGGTGTCTCATGCAGGATGTGGGTTGGAAAGATCTTGTGTGCGGCCTGAACACGCGGCAGGGAATCTTCTGATTGACAAAACAGGGAGACTTGAGTAGAAAAGACTTCCGTGGCGGAGTAGCTCAGGTGGTCAGAGCATGCGGCTCATATCCGCAGTGTCGGGGGTTCAAGTCCCTCCTCCGCTACCAGAATTCATTCACCTGATACGCAAGCTCCTTGCTATCTTCATTTATTGCTGGAGTGTTTATCAGACCTTTTTGTATTTCTTTCCAATCCCTGCAAGACCTATCAAACCTGTTCCGATCAGAAGCATGGTTGCCGGCTCCGGGACCGGTGCCGGAAGATCCGGATCCTGCGTGTCAGGATCGAAGTAAGAGTTTATCTCATTATTGAAATCGTTCTGATATGGATCTTCACCCTCATAATCATCTTGGCCTTCAGTATAGAAGGGATTGTCCGATTCAAGACCGGATAAATCTTCGAAAGGCTCATCCGGCGAAACAAAATAGGTAGTATAGCTTGATGTTATCATCCTGTCGAATTTAATCAGTCCGGCGTTCGCAGGTGTCTGGGTGAAGATAACGAAGACCGTGGCTAAAAGTATAATAAATATATTTCTCATGGGATACGCTCCTGTATAATGTTGATACTGGTAATTAGC
>DSAD01000245.1 GCA_011372875.1 Deltaproteobacteria bacterium | reverse complement strand
TCAGTTCCTGATCCTGTTCGGGGATAGGGTGCCCCACTAGCTCAGTGAATATATCCATTTACACTAATTATCTGACACCCTCCACCATATCGAATATGTGCTTCACAAAGATTCAGGTTATATGATGTGTATCAGTCACGATCTGATCGGACAGAACTTCCAACTGTCAGATCGGGTCTTGGCTACTACATATGATGAAATGGATACCGGTAAACCGACCCGTCACATCGTAACGCTGCTCGGCCCTTGGTTCATGCCCTTCTTTTCCGGCTGCGAGGCTTCTTCTTTTGCCTTTTTTTCAGCCTCCTGATATCCCATGGTAGTGAAATATATCGCCCGGTCAAAGAAAAGCACCACACGGTTATTCATCTCTACACTCTGATAGATGTCGAAAGCTGATTTGAAAAGATAAGTCTCCACGAGATAAAGCCACAGAAATCTCTTGATCAAAAGCAGAGCCATGACAACCTCGTCGAGAGGAATTCCTTCGCTGAAGCGTCTTTTCCCGAGCCTGGTATAATGCTCCTTTAGGTCGTCCCGGGGTGTATCCTTGCTCAGCCATGAACCCAGACCGCTGTATACCTCGAAAATGCGTCTGTACACCTCTTTCTTATGAAGCTTATTGTAGGACTTTGTTTCTTTGCGGCTGAGCATGTCCTTTAGAACGCGTTGCGACAGTTCTTCCGAATGGTCTTGTATAAGTTCTACCAACTTTGAATACATAAAAAGCCCTCCTTAAATTTAATCTATGGAAGCTTACCCTTTCAATGAGCGCTATTCGATAGCGATGTATCTTTAAAGAGCGCAAATCCTATACTTTTTGATGCATCTCGGGATCTTTTCGATTCATTCATATGATAACCAGCTGTTTCAAGAGGGCACCTGTTCGAGTGAGCTTGAGTTCGCCATGGCGTGAAACCCTTGAAACGGGATCTTTGCATGACAACAATGTCTCGGGCCCAGTCAAACCTGACCCTGCAGGTGCTCTAGTATGAGCTTGACTGCATCTGAAGACTGCGATTCAAAGATCTCAGTTAGCTTTGTTGCTGTTTCTCGGGCCTCTTCGCTGAGTTCCGATACCTTGTTGTGTGCTTCTGCGATTATCCTCTCGCGTTCCTTTTCAACCTCGTCGGTCGAGAACTCCTGGACGGATATGGCCTTGGACTGTTTCCTGGCCTCTTCAAGTATCTGGCGCGCCTTGGTCTTAGCCTCAGTGATAATACCTTCGGCCTCTGTCTCGATCGTACGTAATGTGCTGTACATCTCTTCGGGCATGTATGGTCCTCCTTTGTTATCAAAATCTTTATGCTCTGGACGTATTTGTCCTCCACTGCTGAAGTCGGTTGAAGGATACGGAATAAATATGTATCTCCTGAAGATCCTTGATGCCGTGGACAGTCTTGTGAAACGTTCTCTTGAGTATTTGTGGTCGCTCAGTCATGTCAGGGGTTCTCATGGCCGGAAGACGTACTGTGTGGTGGTCTTCAGTGCAGACCGGAGTACAGTCACCTGCGGCCTGAATATCCTAAGAATATGGTGGTGTACCTCCAGGGGCATACCGACAATTATAGAAAGCATCTTTGTTTCGATGGTTGTTTTTGTGTGAATCACAATATCTCCAGCCTCGGATTGTACCTCGAGTATTATGGGGAGCAGCAGCCGGGACTGTTCATCCTCGGTTATCAACTGTGCGATGGAGTGCAATTCCTTTTTTCTGAAATGATGTTCGGTGCCGTCATTTAACAGTACATGTGGATTTGCCTCTGTCAGAAGCTGGGAGAGCGTCTTTCTGCTACGAGGCAGCTGGGCATTGACGGCCTTGAGTCCATTGGTGAGGTATCCGTTGATTGTCTCGTCTTTAGCCGGATCAATAGGCATAGGCCTCTCTCTGTTCGATGAGCAGTTTTACCCTCTTGAGCCTGGCTGCCTCTTCGCGATCGCGTTCTTCGAACTTCATGTTCAGGTATTTTATGGTTATATCGAGGCTCGGGATGACAACGTATTCCAGGGCATTGTTAATCCTTTTTACCTTGTTGATCTCGATTCCCAGCAGATCGAGAGATTTCTGCAGCTCTGCCAGTTCCACTAAAGTCTCCAGGCAGTGCCTGGCGAGTGTCTGCGTATGTTCCATATGACTGGAATAATCCAGGGGATTGCGCTGTTCATCGTAAGGGGCTTTGTCTTGGGCATCCTCAAACATGGGTATTTTTACCCCGGCCACATTGCGCGATTCAGCGCGGATCTTCAGAGCTGTCTCCACAGAGAGCAGCTCTTTTTTTAAAGGCTCATATCCATGATAGCCTGCAGTCAGTGAAAAGGAGGTATGGGCCAGTGCCATCTCTTCATGGAGCCTGCGTCGAAGACGAGCACTCTCCTTGATGGTCTGGATAAATTCCATGACCAGGATGGACAGCCTGTCCTTGACGATCTTCTGAATTCGAAGAGCAAGCTTGAGCCTTTTTTTGAGTCTGGCAAGCTCCATCTTTGTGGGCCTGGCAATCTGTATCTTTGTAGCCATATGTGTTTACTCCAAGTGTTCCTGGTCTTGTTCCTCGGGGAGGTATTTGTCTATGTACTCACGGCTGATGAGTTTCAGGTCCTCCACCGGGAGTTTTGAGAATATATTCCATGCAATCCCCAGGGTCTCTTCAACCGGTCTTCTGTCATACGGACCCTGAGATATGAATTCCTGTTCAAATTTATCGGAGGATTCCAGATAGATCTTGTCCCGGTCGCTCAGACCCTCGGCCCCGATTACCGTTGAGATCTCCCGGAGGTAATTTCCTTCTGCATAGGCTGCGTATGACTGCATGAACACGTTGTTGTGGTCTTCTCTGGTCTTTCCTTCTCCTATGCCTTCGCGCATCATCCTGGACAGTGAGAGGAAAACGTCGATCGGTGGATAGATGCGTTTTCTCTCAAGCGCACGTGAAAGCACGATCTGTCCTTCGGTAATGTATCCTGTAAGGTCGGGAATGGGATGGGTGATATCGTCATCCGGCATGGTGAGGATAGGCATGATGGTAACGGAACCCTCCTTGCCCGATATTCTTCCCGCCCTTTCGTAGATGGTAGACAGGTCTGTATACATGTATCCTGGATACCCTCGTCTGCTCGGTATCTCACCTCGCATTGCCGCGAGTTCGCGGAGCGCGTCGCAGTAGTTCGTTATATCCGAGAGGATTACAAGCACATGCATCCCATGCTCCCAGGCAAGGTAATCGGCTGCGGTCAGTGCGAGCCTAGGAGTAGACAGGCGTTCAATAACAGGAGCGGATGCCGTATTGATGAATCCCACGGATCGGCTCAATGCTCCTGTCTCTTCAAGATTTGCAATGAAATAGGCTGCATCGTCGTAGCTTACGCCGATAGCGCCGAATACAATGGCAAACTGCTCGTCCTTACCCTTTAATCTCGCCTGACGAACGATCTGAGAGGCGATCTTGTTATGGGGAAGACCAGAACCGCTGAAGATAGGGAGTTTCTGACCGCGCACCAGCACATTAAGTCCGTCGATTGCAGATATTCCGGTTTCGATGAACTCGGCAGGAGGCTGTCTGGATGCGGGATTGATAGGAGAGCCGTTAATGTCCAGATAGTCGTCAGCTACAATAGGGGGGCCGTTGTCCACGGGCTTGCCGTTGCCGTCGAATATCCTTCCGAGGATATCTTTAGAAACGGGCAGCTTTAAGACCTCTCCTTTGTACCGTACAGTGCTTTCAAGGAGGTCCACCTCGCTGACGCCCTCGAATACCTGGACAATGGTTGTCTCCTTCCCCACTTCAATAACCTGTCCACTGCGGATTTCCCCTGTGCCCAGGCGTACATCGACAATCTCGTTGTATTTGATACCTGGAATGCTTTCGATCATGAGCAGGGAACGTCTTGCCGTGGAGATCGCCTTGGTCTCGCGTGTGAAAAGCTGTCCTGCTTTCATTTCAGGGCCTCCCCCGGCGCAGCTGATTCAAAATCCGCCACAAGCTCGCCGATATAATTGTCGAAATCCTCGTTCGGGATATCCTTCATTCGTGAGATCTTCTGTATAACCGGCAGAGCGGATATCTCTGCTACCGATGTCCCGGTCTCGGCCATACCCTTGGCCATTTCATAAAATTGTATGATCGCAGACAGCATGGTATGTGCCCTTTTGGGCGTTGTGTAGGTGTCTACCGGGTGGTAGGCGCTCTGCATAAGGAAGTCTTCGCGTATTATCTTTGATGCAAGGAGCATAAGTTTGTCATCTTCAGGCAGCGATTCCGGCCCTACCAGGCGTACGATCTCTTCCAGCTCTGCCTCCTGCTGAAGGATTCTGAGCGCAGTGTCCCTCATGGAGGACCAGTCAGTGCTTATCGAGTTCCACCATTCACGCGTGGCATCGGCGTAAAGCGAATAGCTTGTCAGCCAGTTGATAGTGGGGAAATGACGTTTGTTTGCCAGGGACACATCGAGAGAGTACAGCGCCTCGACGATCCTCAGCGTGCTCTGGGTGACTGGCTCTGAAAAGTCGGCACCCGGAGGGCTTACTGCACCGATGACCGTGACAGACCCCGATCTTTCGGGGCTGCCCTTGCACTGTACCCTGCCTGAGCGTTCATAGAACGAGGCGAGTCTCGATCCGAGATAGGTTGGAAATCCTTCTTCTCCCGGGGTCTCCTCCAGCCGGGCCCCGATCTCCCTCATTGCCTCGGCCCAGCGGGATGTGGAATCCGCCACAAGCAGGACATCGTATCCCATATCCCGGAAGTATTCGGCTATGGTGATGCCTATGAAGATGCTTATCTCCCTGGCCACAACCGGCATGTTCGATGTATTGGCGATGAAGATCTCTTTTTCCTGCAGAAGCCTGCCTGTCTGGGGGTCTTTCAGCTCACGGAAACTGTGCAGTACGTCGGACATTTCGTTGCCGCGCTCTCCGCAGCCCACATAGAGGTTGAGGTGTGTCTGGGACCATCTGGCCATCTGCTGCAGGGTTACGGTCTTGCCTGTTCCGAATCCGCCGGGTATGGCTGCCTTTCCACCCAGTGCGAGCGGGAACATATAATCTATAATCCTTGTTCCGGTGACGAGCAGGTTGCCGGGGTTCAGTCTCTTAGCATATATCCTCGGTTTTCTCGCAGGCCAGCGCTGCATGAGGTGGATGTCCTTCTTTTTATCCCCGTCCTTGACTATTGCAACGCTCTCTTCAATGGTGAAATCTCCTTCATGGATCTCAAGGATTTCCCCCTGTGTTCCTATCGGGATCATGATTCTGTGTTCCAGAAGGCCTGTTTCCTGGACGGTTCCGATGATGTCTCCTTCCATGACCGTATCACCCGCAGACAGGGTAGGGGAGAAATGCCATTTTGCCTCCCTGTCCAGCGGAAAGGTTCTTGCTCCCCGCGAGAGGAAGTCTCCGATGTCGTCCTTCATGCTTACCAGGGATCGCTGGACACCGTCAAAGATGCTGCCCACAATGCCGGGCCCGAGTTCCACCATGAGGATGTCACCGGTCCTTTCGACCGGTTCTCCCACCTTGAGGCCTGTGGTATCCTCATAGACCTGAATTACGGCCTTGTCCTGCTCCAGGCCTATGATCTCTCCGGAAAGCCTGATATCCCCAACTTCAACCACCTCGTAGACCCGAGAGCCGCGCATATTCTCCGCAATTACCACGGGCCCTGAGATCTTCCAGATCTTACCCATGCGTCATCTCCTTATGAAAACAGCTAGATTTCAATGCTAAACCCTATCAGTTTCTTGGCATAGGACTGATAAAAACTCTTTATTTTTCCGGAATCCTGGTCAAAGAGAGTAGGTATCTCTACAATGACAGGGACCGTGCTCTTGGATCGTGAAATCCTTTGTGCGATATCATGTATGTAGTTCTTCCATTCATCGGGGATGATGATGATACCTATCGAGGTGTCTTCTAGAAAATCGTTCAATGCGGTGCGTACCTGTTCCGCCACATTGCCTTCCTGGCGGATAATACGCCAGGCGCCGATACCTCCCATGCGCATGAACGTAACCTGATCGACTGTACCGATCATTGCAACCATAAGATCTTTCTGATTTTTCATAGCTTACATCTCGAGGTAGTTTGCAACATCTGATATCGGGAGAGAATCCGAGACAGACTTGAGCACAAGCCGTACCGAGCGTATCTCCCATTCCTTTGTCGTGAGCAGAAGCAGCACCATGGCCGGCGAGAACACCTTTGGTGAAAGGAGTTCTCTTAAGAATCTGTTTTGGTATGCATCGCTTATCCGTTCAATGGCGCGCACATCCTTTTGCGCTTCAAAGTCTTTCACAATATCCCGCAGCATATTTGCATATCGGGTATGTTCAAGCTGAGAAACCATCTCAGGTGGTTTGAGTGTAGAAATGGCAGCGAGTCTCTCAGGGGAAAACAAATCTCCTCCCGGAATAAAATATTCGATCCGTGCAGATGTTTCTGAAAGGACCGACCGCGTCACCATCTTGAGGTTCGTGATGTCGATCATTATGCCCAGCGACTTTTCAAGCACCCCTGAATCATCCATGCGGGAAAGATGTTTTCTCAGCTGAGAATAATAGGTCTCCTGGAGCTCCCGTTGAGCTTTTGCCTCCATCCTTGAGTCCATATCCACCAGCTGGTCCACGATCCCGGCATAAGCGAACAGATTGCATCTCTGGAGCAGGGATTGTATGTCTTCGACACTGCGGGCAGCGGAAAGTTCACCCAGGAGGCCCTCTTTATGGATATTGCCGGTGAAGATGAACGGTGCGTCTTCTTCTACACAGAGCCGTCTCAGTGCAATCTTGATGTTGAATACGTCGAACTTCTCCATGTAGAGCGAGGCAATGCGTCTCATTTCGGCAGGTGAGCGGAATTTCAGCATACGATCCAGACAATCGTCGAGATAGGTCTGAAGGAATCGGTTTGCTTCATCAAAAGTCTTTACCGAGTTCTTATCCAGATACAATCCGATGGAAGATCCCTTTATAGCGGTGATCGCATCGTCAATGGTCGATTTCTGAAGGGCATCCTTCAACATCGGCGGGGTTATGCCCCTGGCCTCTTCAGCCTTGAAGAGCGCAGTGGCGAATGCATAGGTCGGGCTTAACTGATTCACCGATCACCTTCACCGAAGAGCTTCTGCCCGATCTCGGGCAGGACCTTGTTCAGCAGCATCTCGAGCCTGGTATCATAGGTGTTGTCGATGCTCACCTTGCCCTGGGTATCCTCGGCAATAATCCCGCCGAGGCAGTTGATCTCCTCGATCTTCTCGACCTGTATGCCGAGGTTCTTGTTATCTGCAACGATCTTCTTGACAGCATCGATGTCCTTGGATGCCACACGGAACCTGATCTTGTGAGATTCATCCAGTCCTGAAATCACCTCGTCGATCAGGCCTGTCCAGGTTTGTGGCAGGGTTGGATTCTTTGCAAGGGACTCTTTAACCTGAGAGATTACCTTGTTCAGGAGCAGATCCTTCTGTTTCAAAACCGTGAGACGGGCATCCACAGCACCTTTTGCAATGATCTTATCTCGTTCCTGTTTGGCTTCAGTCAGTATTCTGTTCCTGATCTGCTCAAACTTGAGATCTCTGGCCTTTTCTGACTTTTCGATGAGATCCCGTGCCTTTGCGTGCGCATCATCAACAATGCCCGATGCCTCCTGCTCGGCCTTGTTCATAATGGCCTGCCGTATCTTTTCTGCTTCCATGGAATCACCCTTTCCCGCTGTTTTGCGGGTATAGTCGTATAAGAGTTGTCCTTTTAGTTGTCTTTGCCTGAGTCATGCCGGGCAAAGAACTATCCTTAAAGTGCCCTGCTGACCGGGTCGGCTCCATTGCGGGCTCGGCATGGCTACATCAGTTTCAGGATACTGAAGGCCATGATGACAAAGACAAGGCCGAGAACCCCTATGAGCTCAACAAATACTGCCAGCATCATGGATGAGGTGAGTATCTGGCCCTTTGTCTTGGGCAGCAAGGCTATGCCAGATGCACAGACCGATCCCTGGAAGATGGCGGAAAAGAGCTCGGCTGCCCCGCCCATGGTTCCGATGGCGGCAATGGCCAGACCGGAACTGCCCGAAGTCGCCAGATTGGGCATGACCACGGTGAGGATAATGATCAGGATGATGAGCCCGTAAAAGGTCTGGGTCATGGGTAGTGATGCCAGCACGACCACATTTCTGAGCTGTCCCGAATCCTCGGACAGGGTCGCTACACCGGCTGTTGCCGCCAGACCGATTCCTATGGCTGAGCCTGCCAGACCGCCGATTAATGCAAGAGAACCCCCTATAGTGGCCAAAGCCTGTAATTCATTCATATCTTCACCTCACTTTATGATCTAGTACCTACCACTACCTTCTTGTAATGACGCACCATAAGCGGTGCGTATTCTCTTCCGCCGCCCTCGTAGAATTTCATCAGGAACTCCACGAAACACAGTCTCAAGGAATGGATAAAGGCGGCAAGGCTGCTCAGGAGCATGTTGAATGTATGCAGAACAACCAGCAGAACAGTGCCGACTATAAATGCCACGATAAAACCGGCTATGCCCGGTATGATTCCGGCCAGGATAGAGGAAAACCACTCGGCAAGCAGATTGAACGACGAAGCGAGGTAGTAGGTGGCCAGACCGACCCCTGCCAGCCTCGAATAGGACATGATGTCTCCCAGAATGCCAGTCAGGTCGAAGATCCAGAAGAGCGCCCCGAGGTAACCCATCTGCATGAATGCGCTGATCACGATCAGGATCAGACCTATAAAGAGCGGATAGGCAAATGCCGCATAGATCTGGGCATCAAATGGAAACAGCGCTATATTCAGCAGTGACCAGAACAGGTAGGGGATACCGAACACCTCGGTGATAAAGAGTCCGATCTTGCTCAATATCAGCCCGATGTTTTTCTGGCGCACGCCCCTGATCAGAGACAGGACATGCGCGATGTTCACGTGGATTATCCCGACGATCAGGGCGATTACGATAAAGGTTATGGGATCGGCCAGCTGTTTCTGTATCCATGTAGCCACGGCCAGGGTTTCCAGATTGACTGAAAAGTATTTATTCAGAAAGTCTCCAAGATACGTGCCGCTTAAAATGCCGAAAATCAGTCCAACCGTGCCGCCGATATACAGAACGTTTCTGAAGAGACGGACATTTGGTGAGCCTGGGTCGTCTACGAGCTTGTCGAGGAAGAACCGTGTTACGGCAAGGAGCCCGATTGCATAAACCGCATCGTTGAGCATCAACCCGAAAAAGAAGGCAAAGAAATACGCCACAGATGGGGTAGGATCCCAGTCTCCGTACTTGGGGATGCTGAAGAGATTCACTATGACCTGGAATGGCCTTATTATTGAAGGATTCTGGAGTTTTGTAGGAGGTTCTTCATTCTCCTGGGGCTTGAGCATCTCAAGAAAGTGGTATTCGGCAGATGCCTCGAGAGACGATCTCATTTCGTCTGCACGGCTGATGGGCACCCATCCCTCGATAACCGTGGCATAGTGGAGGTATGAAAGCTGTTCCAGGACCATAAGCCGGTCGTGGTGCTGTGTGAGAACCTCCCGGTAATGGACTACGTCGTCGAGGTTTTCTTCTACGACTTTTGACAGCTGTTCGTCTATCTTCTTGATCTCAAGCGCAAGTTCCTCCTGAAGCGACCCGTGTTCCTGGAAGAATCGCCTCAGTGTCCAGTCTTTGTCGGGCAGCCTCAGCTGTATGGCTCCCAGGTCAAGGGCAAGCTTCATGATGGGTTTTTTATGGTCAGCCCGTGCAATAATAAGGGTAACGACCTCGCCTGAGAGTACGGCTGAGATTTCCTGTATCAGTCCTGGTGCTGTTTTGGAGAGAAATTGTTTGTGCGCCTCGGCAGTCAGTATCAGGACCGTCGTGAAGAGGTATTCCCCGCTGTAGCAGAGGTCCTGGAAAGAGAGATCGACATTCTCCCCCAAAGGACTCAGATACCGTATCAGGGACTGGGTGTCCGCTATCTGATCCTGGAGTGCCATTCGATTTTTGGCCAGCTTAAGATATCGGTCGTGGATATCGTTGATCCGGGATATCATTTCCATAATGGTTTTCTGCGGGACGCTCTCCGGCACCAGTATCTCTCTTTCTTCCCGAAGGGCCGAAAGAATATCCTGTATTCGCGAGATGGCCAGAGAGACCTGCTCTCTTTGGCCCCTGATCACTTCCTGTTCCTGCATTGAGATCTCACCGGCAGGTTCCACATGCAGCATGCCCGATGTCTGGAGATCTTTGAGCGTAGACACGGTGTCATCCTTGAGCGATGCAAGCCTCATTTTGTACATGGGTTCCGGTAGATTGATCAGCAAAGGTATCATGACAGGGATCCATGCCTTTTCTGTTTGCCTTTAATCCGCGTCAGAGATTGATTCAGTTCACACATTAAAGCAGGGTGTTTCATGTGCAACCCCTCCAAATCCATTTATAAACAAACACAGGACAATATTTTAAATGGTTATGCCGATAAGATGACCAACTCCGTAAATGCGGGTGAAAACCTGAAAATATTGTTTTACCCTGCGGATCACCATCGCATTATAAGAATACACTCCATTAAACAATCAGCATCCCATCAAAATGTATTAAATAATAATCGTGCTATAAGTAATCAAATTAATTTTGGATTAAAGAAAGTCAAGAGATGAGGGAAAAGATTCCCGCATCATTTGCATGCAGTAACATTCAGAGAATATGAAATATCAAGTAAAGATAGTGAATTGGATACTATTTAAGAAAAAAGTATAGAATGCTCGCTTCGATTGAGATTAATCTATAAGAATGAGGACAAGATTTCCGGCAATGCAGGATCTTTCAATCCTGAAAATAATGTTGCGTAAAATGTCCGGGTCAAAAGACACTGCAAGAATACGTGGCGTCTTTCAAGGGGATGCTATCTCGAACAGATGTGTCTGCCACGGGTACAGATCAAGGTATAAACCATATCGGATCAGGTCCGAAGCTTTCCTTGCGTAGAATGCATCTGTAAGGCACTCATGAAATACCATGGTGTCTTCCTGTATCAGGTTCTTAGGAAGATAGACCCTCCCCTGGGAATGCTCTTCGGAATAGTTGATCACAATAAGCCGGAACATGTTTTCTTGATGCCAGACCCATGACAAAAGGTTGTGGTATGTCAGGTTTTCCTCCCAGGCAGGTGCCGGATTCATCAGCTCCCATCTGCCTGAGTGCATGAGTCCATGGTTGATATAATTCAGCAGGGTATCATAAAATACTTGTATCTCGTGGTCGGGATTTTCCTGCAATCTTCTTTTCAGTTGAACAGGCAGTCTGCGCGATGTCCCCAGATCCTGCCCCTCGTGGAAAAGGTGCATGCCCGGTACCGTCGCTGCGACGACAGCTGCCGCCATTGACTTTTTTCTGCCGAACGCAGCTGCCGCGCGTGGCTCGTCATGGTTTTCGATAAAACGTACGGACCTGCGTTGATAATCATGCCCTGCCTTGAGGTGGTCGTGTATCTGTCCTGGAAACGCGTTCAACACAAGATCATAGAGCTTTTTGTCATAGGTATAGTCAAAACCAAGCTGCTGGAGCTTCCATTCCAGATCCCAGTAAGCCTCTGCAATGAAAATGAAATCAGGATGGTGTTCCTTCACCTTTTGTATTGCCTCGCTCCAGAATTCTCTTTCAGGCCTCGATTTTTCTTCCAGTAAGCAGCCCCAGGTCTTTTCAAAGACACTGTTCAGGACGAGCATGGCCATGTCGCAGCGCACACCGTCTGCATGCCGTGCAATCTCCATGAGGATATCGATCATGGCTTTCCTCGCCTCGGGCATAAAGTAGTTTATCTGCACGGTGTCTTTCCAGGGGGGGAAGTAGGGATCCTTCCCGTGTGCGAGGATATCGCCGTTCTGAGTTGTTATGAACATGTGGGGATTCTTTTCGTGCTCTTCTTTTGCTGCACGGACGAAGAAGTTCGGGTTCGAAAGGGTCCAGGGGTGGTCAAGCGCCAGATGGTTGGGAACGAAGTCCAGGATCAGCCCGATCCCTGCATTATTCAGGTTTTTCTTCAATGCAGCGAGGTCCTTTTCTGTCCCGAACGCAGAATCGGGATTGTAGGCATGCACTGCATACGGGGACCCTGCAACATCGGCTTTGTTCCACCCCGGCAGTGCATGGCCGTATTCCCTGAGGAGTCCCTGTTCAGAAAGAGCGCACATCCTGGATCCGGGACTTCTCTCCCAAATTCCCATGAGCCACAGGAGCGAATATCCCTTGCCGGCAAGCCGCGTCCAGTATTCGTCGGGAATGCTCGACCATGTCGTCTGTTCACCGTACTCTCTCTTCAAATCCTCCAGGCAGGTAATCATGTTGACTTCCAGAAGGGCTGGATTGGAATGGAATCTCATCGTTCAGGCTCCATATGGAGAGAGAAACCCTTTCCAGCAGATGTTCGTTTCCTGGAGGCTTCTACGATCTCTGAGACGGTACGAGAAAGACCGGATATCTGCCACGTCGAGACACATCATGATCTTACCGCCGCATCCACTGTGGTGACACAAAGCGATTCAGCCAGATCAGAGGTGCTGATTTCAACCATGAAGCCGCGGCTTCCTCCATTGATGTAGATCTTCTCGAAGTCCATGATCGTCTCCTGGGGATACAAAGGGAGCCTGGTACGTGTCCCGAAAGGGCTGATGCCCCCGACCTTGTAGCCGGTATAGTTCTCGGCGGATTTTTCGTCGCAGGGGGTGATACGCTTCATCCCGAGTCTTCGTGCAAGCTGTTTTAAGGATACCTCGCAGTCGCCATGCATGAGTACGATATTGGGTTTCTTCCCCTCGGTATCCAGGAGCAGGGTCTTGATCACTTGATGTTGAGGAACATCAAGCGATGTTGATGCCTGTCTTGTCGCCCCATGTTCCACATAGGGATAGAGCATGGGTGAGAACCGGATGTTCCTCATCCTGAGAAACCGAACTGCCTGTGTTACGAGATACTCGTTCCTTGACATGACAATATATGGTTAATACACCATGTGGGGCGACGCTCACAAGATTTTCCTGGCGCTTGGCACCTCATCGGTCTTTTCCAAACCAGGAGCTGTCGCCAAGCACTACCGAGGTCTCTATCTGTCGCTCAGGAATCGACCAGTACTGTCTGAGAAGACGGTCCTTTTCATCCGGTGATACGAGGGTGTAGCCGTGTTTTTCATAGAACCGGACCGCCCAGGATGCATCAGCCCATGTCCCCACCAGAACCGGTTTCCTGCTCAGTGTTTCCAGGTGTTCTGCAAGCCTGGTCCCGATCCCTAGTCCCTGCATCCCGGTAAGGACATATGCATGACGCAAAAGGCTTACATCCCCACTGTCCTGAATCCCCATGATCCCTAAGAGTCTGCCCGAAGCCTCGAATCCCCAGAACTCTACGCCCTGGGTGAGTTCCTCCTCCAGCTCTGTTTTTTCCATATAGGGGTCTTTCCACCTGTCTTCGGGGATGACGCCCCGGTATGCCTGTGCACCGTCGTTGATGACCGCAAGGACAGCATCTAAGTCGTCATGAGTACAAATGCGTATGCTGCCGGATATCTCATCCTGGCCGGCGCCTTCAGAGGCACTCCCGGGCGAGGCCTTCGGGTGTTCCTGTTCAGGCCGTTGCCGTTCATCGGTAACAGGTTTTCGACTCGATCCCGATGGTCTGTGAATACACCCTTTTTCGATCTCCTGCATCCAAAGAGGATGGCGGTGCCTTGCATAGTCGAGGCGGATATATCCGGTGAAGATAGCCCGTACCATGGGGCGATTCGGCTTGATGACAATGGCTGCCATGTGGGCGAGAAAGGCAAGGAAGAACAGCACGAAGAATATGTTGTGTGCCCAGGTTGCCGCCATGACAAGGGGATACGACATGTCCGGCGCGTAGATGTTCTTGTAGGTCTTCACCAGCCCGGAGATGATGAGCCCGGCAATGATGATTGCTATACCGGCGTAGGCAAGGCGCTGTTCAGGCAGGTATTTATGAAAGGGGGGCTCCTCGGCTTTGCCGAAAAGGCTTTTTATCACGAGTATGGATTCCTTGAAGTCTCCTTTTCTGGGGATCATGCCGGTTTCTCCCAGGAGTCCGTGATAGACCACGTGGAACAGGGACAAGGCAATGAACGGTATGGATGCCAGGTAGTGGATTTTAAGGGAAAGGATGAAATCCCCGGACCATGCGAGGCCGGGTATTTCGGTGATAAAGTAGCGTTTTGCTATCGGCAGCTCGAAAAGACCGGTAAAAAGGAGTACAAGTCCTGACAGGGCGATGCCCCAGTGTTCGAAAAGTTCAATGATGCTGTGCCTCCTGACAAGGCCGGTCCCTTTAAGTATCTGATCATTCATCGCCTTTGTCCCTTCTTTTGGGTTCCTCCCCTTTTTTGCTCAGGGAACTCTTGACAGCTGCAATGCCCGCTGCCAGGCCGACAAGAGGCGTGAGAAGGACTGTCCTGCCGAGAGAATCCGTATCGGCCATGGACCGCTGCACCTCTTGAAGATGCGGTTTTCCCGGCCCCTTTTCGATCGCAGCGTTGAGCTTGTCGAAAGGTACCCCCGATACGTACAGCGTTGCTGTTCCGCCGTTCTCCTGTTCCCCGTAAATATAGCCGTTCATCCTTTCGCGGCGCGCGTGGGCTTCGGCATGGATCTCATCTTTGGGGCCTATGAGCAGGGCCTTTTGCGGACATGCCTCGATGCAGGCAGGTTCTCTGCCCTGGATCAGCCTGTCCTGACACAGGTCGCATTTGAACATCACCCCGTTACCCGCCAGGGTGGGTGCTAAGTGGAGATAGATCCCGATGCCGGATTGTCGCTGCGGGATTGCCCAGGGACAGACTGTCCTGCACTTGGCACCGCCGAAACAAAGATCCTTGTCTATTACCACCGCCCCGGTTTGATACTTGTGATTGGCGGAAAAAGGGCAGATGGTGGCGCATGCCGGATTGTCACAGTGCATACATCTCCTGGGGATGTGCAGGGAATAGTTTCTGCCCTGGTGTTCCACCTCGGCAGTCTGGACAAAGGTCAGGTTGTACGGTGTCAGCCTGTTTCTGACCTCTTTCTTGCTCGACCAGTCTTCGATCATGCCCCTGGGAAACAGTTCGGGTATGGGATCGACCGGATCGGGAACGTTACCGGTTTTTTCCAAACGGCACGCTGCTACACATGCGGGTGTATCTCGATCCGGACAACCGTCGCAAAGGCTCAGATCGATCAGTGTAGCATACGCACTGTCTGATCGGGCATGAGCCTGCCCGGTAATCCCGATCCTGGAGCCGATGGCAATTCCTCCTGCAACCTTGAGGAATGAACGTCTTGACAGTCCAGGTCTTATTTTGCTGCTCATGTATCCCCTCCGGTGTACTGCCATCTTCCTGCAGTGAAAGAGCAGTAGCTATTTGAAGATTTCTGTTGCATTACGTGCGAGCACGAACCCTTTGTGTTCTGTGCGATCATCCCGCAATACAACCAGCTCCCAGTGGATCATCCGTCAATGGTGATCTCTTGTGAAGATTCGCTCAGGCCTTTGTCTGCAATAATAACAAATTCGTCGGCCTCATACAAGTTAAAGTTATCGGTGT
>DSAD01000161.1 GCA_011372875.1 Deltaproteobacteria bacterium | reverse complement strand
TCCTACAGCCGTTGCATAGGCCGGGCTGTTTACCAGTTCCACCAGTCCCTTGACCCCTCTGGGATAACCGATTCTTACCGGCATGTGCATGATTCCTTCCGCAAGGTCTGCGACCCCTTCAAGGGAACTTGCACCGCCGGTCAGTACCAGCCCTGCAGACAGCGCTTCTCCAAGGTTGGTGTTGCGGATCTCGGTGTAGGCAAGCTTGAAGAGTTCTTCAACCCTTGATTCGATAATCTCCGCAAGGATCCTTCTCGGGACCGTGTTGACCATATCTCCGCCGATAGAGGGGACCTCGATCTGCTCATCGGATGAAACCCTGGAAGCGATTGCATGACCATACTTGATTTTCAGTCGTTCAGCCTCTGCAATAGGTGTTCTCAGTCCAACTGCTATGTCATTGGTGACATAGTCTCCTCCCAGGGCAAGCACAGCAGTATGCCGGATGGATCCCTCGTTGAACACTGCTATGTCAGATGTTCCTCCTCCTATATCCATGAGGATTACTCCGAGCTGACGCTCGTCCGGGGTAAGTATGGATGCCGCGGATGCGATCTGCTGAAGCACGATATCCTGGAGTCCGAGGCCTGCCTTCTGGGCACACTTGGTAATATTGCTCACTGCCGAGACCGAACCGGTGACTATGTGTACCCGTGCCTCAAGCTTGGAACCGGCCATGCCGACCGGGTTCACTATGCCACAGATGTCGTCGACACAGAATTCCTGAGGGAGAACATGGATAGTCTCAACCCCTACTGGCTTGGCAAAGTCCTTTGCCTGGTCAACAACCCGTTTTTTGTCCGACTCCGTTATCTCGTCGCCTTTTACTGCTATGACTCCGGATGAACTGATACCCTGTATGTGCCCGCCTGCAATTCCGGTGAACACTTCATCAACGCGGATACCTGCCATACGCTCGGCATCTTCTACGCAGCATCCTATTGCCTCGACCGTCTGTTCCATGTTCACAACAAGCCCACGCCGGAGTCCCTTGGATGAGGATAGACCGAAGCCTATCACCTCCAGATCACCATTATCCTTCAGTTCTGTTATGATGCAGCAGATCTTGGTTGTTCCGATATCGAGACCTACTATGATTCTGTCTCTAACTGCCATGATAACCTCGATTCTTCAATACTATTTTGTCTTCGCAGGTGAGGTCCATTATTGTGCCGCTGACCGGTTTTATCTCTTCCAGTGTCTTGAGCGCCATATCGACCTTGACCGGTGTCATCTCACCAAGGATCACCAGTGTAATACCCCTGTCCAGCCTGATATTCATCATCCCTCCTGATTCAATAATGAGATCCTTTACCTTCAGCCCCTTTGCCTCGACAACAGTGACCGCATTGATTGCATCCTTGAGGATATCGTTCAGATCCCCGCCGTTACCCATGGGTTCATACCCGCTGGCCTGTATCATGAGTCCGTAGTTGTCATGCGGTGCGGAGGCGAACACGTGACCTTCTTCGGAAATCAGGTATGGACTGTCTTTTAGGACCAGTGTTGCGGTTGGTACGTGTTCCTCTATCCGCAGATTCACCGATGCCGGGACAAAATTTCTGGAGATGCTGATATCCTTTACCCAGGGATGTTTCAGAAGCCTTTTTCTGGCAGCATCCATATCCCATCCGAGGATATTGATCCCTTCCTCGATATCGAGCAGGGTCAGGACCTCGTTTTCTTCGATATGGGCATTCCCCTTGATCTCTATGGCCCTGACCTGGAAAATCTTTGAATCCGACATGTAAGCTGCCCCGCAGAACATCATCAGCGCACATGAGATCCCCAGACTCAACCAGATTGATATACGAATGGCAAGGTTGATCTTCGAGATGGTCTTCTTCTTTGAGGGTGTCTTTATCGTACGTTTATAATCTTTTTCCAATTATCCGTACCTCCTCAACAAGTTCTATGCCGAATCTCTCCCTAACATTGTTCTTGATCGTTCTTATAAGATCCAGGATGTCCGTGGCAGTAGCTGTTCCATCGTTGATTATGAAGTTTGCATGTTCCTGCGATACCTTTGCCCCGCCTATGGCAAAACCCTTCATGCCTGCCTGTTCGATCAGTTGGCCAGCGCTTGTATGCGGTGGATTCTTGAATACCGACCCGCAGCTGTAACCTGAGGGCTGATCCCTTCTCTTTTTCCTGAATGATTCAACCGCTGCAAAGATCTGCTCCCTGGGGGCGCTTTTCATGGCGAACCTCGCCCCTGTTATCACGGTGTCCGGGCTGAACCCTCCCGTGCGATAACCATAGTTGAGATCAGATCTTGGAATGTACCTTGTTCCTTCCTTATCCATGACCTCTATGTCAATCACCTCATCCATGATGCCGCGCTGTGCTGTGCCTGCATTCATGAACAAGGCACCTCCGACGGTTCCGGGTATCCATGCAAGAAATTCCAGACCGGACAGTCCATGTTCCTCACAATAGTTCAGGAGTCTTGATGTGAGCAGTGCTGCTCCGCAGCAGACATTCTCCTTTGAACGGCTGACCGTATCGAACCCTTTGCCGAGGCGGATGACCGGACTGCTTATCAGGGCATCTTCAAAGATCATATTGGACCCGCCTCCGAGCATGATGAAATCATCGAATTCGGCTAGGAGAGCACGCAGCTGGTCTTTTGTTTCCGGCTCGAACAGCCTGGCGATATTTCCGCCGCAGTGCATGGTTGTGATCGTAGAAGCGCTCATCTGCGAATACTGCCTCATTCAATCATCTCCAATATCTTCAGACCCTGGCGCCATGCATCCCCGGCGCCTAAGAAAAGCACTATGTCCCCTTGCTTGAGATCGGGGCAGACAGCCTTTGGAAGGGACTCTTTATCCTCCACATAGCAGACATCTTGATGGCCATGTTCCTTTATGCTCTCAAACAGGGCACGACCTGATATTCCCTCGATTGGATTCTCTGAAGCAGCATATATTTCAGTTATGTACACACGGGATGCATCATAGAATGAAGTCACGAAATCATCAAAGAGGGCCCGGGTTCTGGAAAATCGATGGGGCTGAAAGACAGCGATCAGACGCCTGCCCGGAAAACTGTTTTTTATCGCCTGCAGGGTCATCTTGATCTCTGTAGGATGGTGCCCATAATCATCCATGATCATTATGCCGCCTTTCTCGCCGCGCAGGTGTGACCTTCTCTGAACACCCTTGTAGGTCTCAATCCCTTTTTTGGCGGTATTGAAATCAATGCCTATTTCAATTGCCGTGCCAATGGCCGCCAGTGCATTTAAGCAATTGTGGATGCCCGGGACATTCAGGGAGATCTCTCCGAGAGTCCTGGTCCCGCGATGGGCGACAAAGCGTGTTGTCATCCCTTTAAACAAGGGATCAGTGAATCGGTATAATGCCTGGGTGTGCGATCCGTAGGTAAGCACCTTTCTTTCGAGCCGGGGCAGGATCTGCTGAATGTTTTCATCGTCGAGGCATACCATGTTGAATCCGAAAAACGGCACTTTGTTCAAGAATTGCACATAAGTGTCCAGGATATCATCGAGGTCGCGGTAGCAGTCCATGTGTTCGCGTTCTATATTGGTGACAACCGCTATAATAGGGGCAAGCTTCAGGAATGACCGGTCACTCTCATCTGCCTCTGCTACCAGCAGTTCCCCTTCGCCCAGTCTTGCATTGGATCCGAACATATCGAGTTTGCCGCCGATAACGGCAGTGGGATCGAGGTCTGCCACCTCCAGCAAGGTAGCGAGCATGGACGTTGTAGACGTCTTTCCGTGGGTACCTGCAATGGCAATGGAATATTTCATTCTCATGAGTTCTGCAAGCATCTCTGCACGTGGAATGACCGGCAGTCTTTTGTCTTTTGCAGCGACGCATTCAGGGTTGTCGAGCCCCACGGCTGAAGAGTATACCAGGACCTGTGCATTGCCGAGGTTCTCGCTGCGGTGTCCGATATCTATGCGTGCGCCAAATGAACGCAGCCTCGAGATGCTGTCGGATTCGGCAATATCAGAACCGCTGATCTCGAACTTCAGGTTAAGAAGAAGTTCTGCAATTCCGCTCATGCCAATGCCGCCGATCCCTACAAAATGAATTCTCCTGATTCCTTTAAACACTTAAGATCTCCTGTGCTATCCTCTCTGATCCATTTCCAAGACCAAGTGATGCCATGTTTGATGAAGCCTCGAGTAATCCATCCCGGTCTGCAAGGCGTATCCTTATCTCGAGGGCAAGCCTCTCCGGGGTGAGATGGTCATCAGGGATGATCCATCCGCCACCCTTTGATGCCACATAGAGTGCATTTTTCATCTGGTGATTGTCTGTTGCGTGCGGGTAGGGGACCATAATGGCCGGAAGGGCAGTCCTTGAGAGCTCTGAAAGGGTGAGCCCTCCGCACCTGCATACTGCCAGGCTTGATTTGGCGTATGCCAGGGACATATCGTCTATGAAATCTACGACTCTTGCAGCCAGCCCCATCTCCTCATATGCCCTGTTTACCCTGGTAAGGTCTGCGGTGCCTGTCTGGTGGACAATCTCGGGAACAGGTCCCTGGTCTTTCAGGATTTTCATTGCATCGACACACGATCGATTGATGCTTGATGCACCCAGGCTTCCTCCCAGAATGAGCAGGTTCGTCCGGTCGGTATCCTTTGCGGCCGCCAGGATGTCTTTGCGGACAGGATTGCCTGCAAGTATGGACTTGTGAGGGGCAAAGGTCTGCTCTGGATCGGGAAAGGCCAGGAATATTCTGTGGGCAATACGAGAAAGGATCCTGTTGGTAAGACCTGCAACGCTGTTCTGTTCCTGGATTGCGCACCGGCATCCGTGTATGAATCCTGCCAGAACAACCATGCCCGTGATATATCCCCCGCATCCTATGACCCATGCCGGATTAAATTCTCTGACGATCTTTCGAGCGGTTACGAACGCACGAATATTAACCGCTGCAGCCCTCAAGCTGTTCCCCAATGATTTTCCCTTGATCCCGAGTGCCTTTATGGCAATGAAGTCAAGACCTTCTCTTCGAGCGATGCGTTCCTCCATGCCCCTATCGGTGCCGATAAAAAGGATCTTCGCTTCAGGCAGTGCATCCGCAATGGCATGGGCTATGGCAACAGCCGGCATGATATGCCCGCCGGTTCCGCCTGCACAGACAAGGATCTTCACAGCCTGGCCCTCCTTGAAACAGACAGGATGATGCCTGATATCAGCATGGTGGTTACCAGTGTCGATCCCCCGTAGCTGAAGAACGGCAGGGCAATGCCTGTAGTGGGAAATAACGACATGGAGACCCCCATGTTTATGATCGCCTGCAGGCCTATCAGGCACACCGATGCGATCACCAGGTAAAAGCCGAACGAATCATTCGTTGCTTTGGCAATGCTGAGTCCTCTCCATATCCATGTTCCAAAAAGTGCAAGAACGACAACTAGGCCGATAAAACCGAGTTCCTCGCCGAGAACCGAAAGGATAAAGTCCGTATGGGGTGCAGGGAGGAAGAAGAGCTTCTGTGTACTTTCGCCCAGGCCTGAGCCGATGATCCCCCCATTGGCAAAGGCAACCATGGATTGAATGATCTGGTATCCGATGCCCTGCATGTCTTCCCAGGGATTCATGAATGCGAGAAGCCTTGCCCTGCGATACGGCTCAAGGATCATCATGAGAACAACCAGGGGAAGACCGGCAAGAAACAGGAACAGGAGATGCTTCCATCTCATACCGGCGATGAACAGGACGGCAATTGCCCAGACAATGATTGTGGCTGCAGTACCGAAATCAGGTTCTATGAAGATAAGCAGTGAGCATAATCCTATGATCATCAGTGCGGGCAATATGCCGTAGGAGAAATCCTCGACGCGTTTTGCCTTTTTTGCGAGATAAGATGCAAGATAGAAGATAAGAGCGACCTTTACCGCCTCGGATGCCTGGAAGTTGAACGATGAGATATGAATCCACCTATTAGCATGGCCTCCGGTGAGGCCTATGCCCGGTATAAAGCACCCTATCAGAGCTCCAATCCCTGATATGAGCAGTAAGAGGATGAAAGTTCGTGAATTAAAACGCCGGTAGTCCGTTTTCATGATACCAGCCATGAGGATGGCACCTAGGAGAAGGTGAACAAGGTGTTTTATCATTAAATGAATGCTGCTGCCGAAGAGCTCTTTCGAGACAAAATAGCTTGCAGAGAAGATCATTATAGTACCCATGACCAGCAGGGCGAGCGTGGTCATCAGGAATATGAAATCAAATTCCATCTCTGAGTTTACTGAATCGCCAGTACGCATTGCCTGAACACCTCTCCTCTGTGTGCATAACTCTCAAACATATCGAAACTCGAACAACCGGGGCTCAGCAGCACGGTGTCCCCCGTGACTGCACAAGCATATGCCAAAGAAACAGCCTCGGTCATATTTGAGGCAGTTTCACAATCCACAATATCTGATATCTCTGTCATGATTCTCGCGGTTGCCTCTCCGATGATCACTGCCTTTTTGATGGTATCTTTGTACCTGATGGCGAGTTGTGAAAAGTCGCCACCCTTGTCCTTGCCACCGAGGATG
Source organism: Deltaproteobacteria bacterium (assembly GCA_011372875.1). GTDB lineage: Bacteria > Desulfobacterota > Desulfomonilia > UBA1062 > UBA1062 > DSAD01. The sequence goes on along the minus strand of DSAD01000161.1, from coordinate 9,221 downwards.
ATGATTGCCTTGCCTTTTGATCCGTAAAGGGCCTTTTCCACGGCCCCGACATTGGTTGCCTTGGAGTCGTCTATAAACGAGATTCCGTTAATGTTTGCAATGGATTCATACCGGTGGTGGATTGTGGAAAAGCCTTTGAATACCTCTTCCATGACAGTGTTGTCGATCCCCAGGATATGCCCTGCAATAGATGCTGCCAGCATATCTTCGACAATCCCGCTGCCGAAGCCTTTCTCCGTGGGCAGGCAAGGGCCGGGACCGCTTATGCGGCCGCAAAATACCACGCGGGAATCCTCTATGTATCCGCCGTTGGTTGATATGGGCCGCTCCGTGGAGAAACCCATTCTTTCAGCCTGCCCATCGAGATCCTTCAGGTAGGGATCATCATCGTTGACAATGGCATAATCCCCTGTTAGCTGGTTCTCGAAGATCTTTTCCTTATAATATACGTATTCCTCCATGCTTTTGTATCGATCCAGATGATCAGGTGTTATATTCAGACAGATGCTGATGTAGGGTCTGAAATGTTCGATCCATTCCATCTGAAACGAACTGATCTCGGCTACGACAAATCGCGGGTCATGCTGTGCAAGGGATATGAGAGGAGGAGAGATGTTTCCCCCGATGCCTGCATCCAGCCCGGCTCTTTTCAATATTTCGTAGATAAGGGTGGTGGTTGTCGTCTTGCCGTTTGTGCCGGTAACGGCGATGATCTTTCCCGTCAGGAAGGAAGAAGCGACCTCGATCTCGGAGAGAACCTTCTTTGCATATGCGAACATGTGATGGTCCCTGGGTATTCCCGGGCTCGGGATCAAGAGATCCGCCCAGAGCAGGTCTTCCCTGCACAGGGCTGTTACCGGAACAGCCGAGTTTATCCCGGCAATGTATTCGTCAACAAGCCGGACTTCATTCCCTCTACGGATCATCTCCTGTGCCGTGATGCGACCAGTCTCGCCGGCACCCCACACAACTATACGCAAGCCTTCATCCTTTCCAGACCCTGATTGATCCTCATCAGAAGTGATAGTATGTTCTTGTCATCACAATCCATATAGAAACGGATCAAAGCCTGTAAGTATACAATATCTTTGTTAATCTTTCTCATTGAACATCTCCTCACCTCAACTTAAGCGTTGAAATGGCCACCATTGCGAGGAAGATGGATATGATCCAGAACCGTACGATTATTTTCGGTTCCGGCCATCCCTTGAGTTCATAATGGTGATGAATGGGTGCCATTTTAAACATGCGTCTGCCTTTGGTAAACTTGAAGAACCCCACCTGCAGTATGACAGACACAACCTCCATGAAAAAAATCCCGCCTACCACCAGCAACAGGACTTCCTGTTTTGTTATCAGTGCAACAGTTCCCAGGATCCCTCCGAGACTCAGGGAACCCACATCCCCCATGAAAACCTGAGCCGGATAGGAGTTGTACCAGAGAAATCCCATTCCTGCCCCCACTATGGCTCCAAGGAAGATGCTCAGTTCCCCGACACCTGAGATAAAAGGTATCTGCAGATATGTTGCGGAATTGATGTTTCCTGTTATGTAGGCGAACACAAGATAGGTTGCCGCAGCGATTGTGCAGGGGCCGATGGCCAGACCGTCGAGCCCGTCGGTAAGATTGACCGCATTGGCGCAGCCTACTATCACGATCATTGCAAACGGGATATACAAGATGCCGAGATCGACCCGGATGTTCTTGAAAAACGGGATGGTGATGGTGCTGTCGAATCCCGGAATGTTCACAAGAACATAGGCTACAAATGCAGCAGCACAGAATTCAATGGCAAGGCGAACCTTGCCAGGGATGCCCAGCATATTGCCCTTTACGGTTTTAAGGTAGTCGTCAACAAAGCCGAGTATGCCGAAGGTAATAAGGATGAACATCCCCAGCCACATGTAGAGATTGGCTATGTCGGTCCAGAGCAGGGTTGCCGATGCTATTGCAAAGATGATGAGGATTCCCCCCATGGTGGGTGTACCTGATTTTCCAAGATGCGTTTGAGGGGTATAACCGTTTATCCGTTCTCTAAGCCTTAATTCTGTAAGTTTTCTGATAAACCATGGTCCCAGAATAAAACATATCAGGAGTGCTGTAATGGTGGCATAGATGGTCCTGAATGTAATGTACTTGAATATATTGAATATTGAGAAGTATGTATGCAGAGGATAGAGAAGATTGTAGAGCATGTTACGCTACCGCCTTTAAATGATTGACGACAAGATCAAGACGCAGGGCCCTGGATGCCTTTACCAGTACGATGGCATCCTTGTCGGCCATGTCCGACAGATTCCAGAAGATATCTTCCATGTCCGGGGCGATATGAACCGCAGCGGCATTCATGCCTGATTTGACAGTGGCGTCCGCAATGAAATGGGCCATTTCCCCGATAACTATAAGTCTGCTGATCCCTGATTGCGCCACCCATTTGCCGAGTTCTTTGTGCCAGTGTTCGGCATGATTTCCCAATTCCAGCATATCCCCGAGCACGGCGACTTTATACACATGGGGCGATGAAGAGAGCATTTCCAGGGCCGCTTTCATCGATGCAGGGTTTGCATTATAACAGTCGTTGATAATGGTGATGCGGCCTGAAAAGATGATCTCGGAACGCATGCCCGGAAGCTGTGCGTCCTTGATCCCCTGGGCAATCTTTTCTGGATCGATATCAAGGGCACATGCACAGGCAGCGGCTGCAAGGGCATTGGAAATATTGTGCCTGCCGGGCAGGGGTACATGAACCTGTAGTGCCGTGCCGGCGATATCAATGATGATATCCGATCCGTCAAGCCCCTCATAGTCAATTTTCTTCAGGGTTATGTCTGCCTTGTCTTTCATCGAATAGGTCTTGCGCGAAAGGTGTTCCGCAATGGAGACCCGATCCATGTATTCCTGGTAAGGATTCAGCACTGCTGTTCCCGGTATTGTCGTGTTTTTAAAGACAGACTGTTTTTCCCTGATGATTCCGGATATAGTCCTGAGGCCTTTCAGGTGTACGGGATTGATGTTTGTAAGGACCGATACCGTAGGCCTTGTGATGGTGGAAAGCCGGTCAATCTCTCCGAACCTGTTGGTGCCCATCTCAATAACCGCAAATTCGTGATGATTGCCGAGCTCGATCAGGCTTAAGGGGACGCCGATCAGATTGTTGAAATTATTCATGGTCTTCAGGCACGGTCCCTGTAGAGAGAGGATGGAGGCGCAGAACTCTTTAACAGTGGTCTTGCCCGTAGATCCTGTGATCCCGACAATCGAAGGGGAATACCGGTTTCTGATAAAAGCGGCTATATCTCCAAGGGCAACGAGAGTATCATCTGCGAAAATGATCATTCCGGGGAAACGGATCTCTTCATCCATGACCACGGCACCGCAGGCCCCTTTCGCAAAGGCCTTTTCGATGAAGTCCTGGCCGTCGAAGTTTTCTCCCCTGAGCGCGATAAACAGATCACCTTCCTTTATGGTCCTGGTATCTGTGGATATCCCGGAGATCCATGTATGCGGATCTCCAGAGATGATGTAGCCCCTGGTGGCAGAAGCAATCTGTCTTGCCTGATACTTCATTTATTATAGATCTCCATCAGACTCTGCTGTACGATAAGCCTGTCATCAAAGGACGTCTTTGTCTCGCCGATGATCTGATAGTCTTCATGCCCTTTGCCTGCGATTATAAGGCAGTCATCAATATTCATGGTGGAAAGGGCCAAGGCGATGGCCTTTTTTCTGTCAGGTTCGACAAAGATGCGCGAACCGGCCGGGATACCTTTAACAATGCCCTCAATTATTGCAAGCGGGTTTTCCTTCCTTGGATTGTCTGATGTTATGATAACGATGTCAGAGATCGCGGATGCAATCTTGCCCATAATTGGCCTTTTCCCCCGGTCCCTGTCTCCCCCACAGCCGAACAATGTTATGAGGCGGCCTTTGGCAAGGCCCCTTGCCGATTCAAGGGCTGCCTGCAGTGCGGCAGGGGTGTGTGCATAATCTACAATGATTCTGAGGTTGTATGCATTATCGACCGGCTCCATTCTGCCGGGGACTTTTCTCATGTTGTCGATCCCTGTGATCACGGAATGCATCTCTATACCCATTGCGTGAGAAAGTGCAACAGCTGCCATGATGTTATAGGTATTTATATCTCCAAGCAGTGAACTTTTCAGGGTAAAACCGCCTCGAGGGGTTGAAAGGCTTACCAAAAGACCGTCCGGTATATGTTCAAGGGAGGTTGCCTGTATCATCGCGGCATGGTCCCATCCATAGGTAACGGGGTCGCTGATCTCCTGCGCTAGCCTTTTGCCGTAGGGATCGTCTATGTTGATGATAGCCTTTCCTTTTAGGTAATGCGTAAAGAGCTTCTTTTTTGCGAGAAAATAGGTATCCATGTCTTTGTGATAATCAAGATGATCCTGCGTAAGGTTTGTGAAAATGGCATAATCGAACATGAGTCCTGCTGTCCTGTCCTGATCGAGAGCGTGCGAGCTGACCTCCATGATGCAGGAATCAACACCTGACCGGTTCATGGCATCGAGGGCTCTGAACAGGTCTATGGGTCCGGGTGTGGTTATGGACGACGATATTGCCTGGTCTGCATATCTCATGTTGATGGTCCCGATAACCCCGGGATTTGTTCCTGATGCCTTGAATACCGACTCAATGAGATAGGCGCTTGTTGTCTTTCCGTTGGTTCCGGTTATCCCGGAAAGCGAGATGTTGTTTGCGCATGGATAAAGGAGAGGCAAGAGTGTCTTGAGGGCGTCTCTGGTATCAGGGACCTCGACTATTGTTGCCCCTGATGCCTTATTGTGCCTGCCGTGGTTGCACACTATTGCCTCAGCGCCGGCCCTTACGGCATCCTGAATAAAGAGATGTCCGTCGGTCATGCTGCCCAAAAGTGCTATAAAGGCGTCTCCGGGCTGAACCTTCGATGAGTCGGACCTGAGAGATACAAACTCCCTTTCCCGCCCTGTTGCTTTTGATCCTGGTATCAAGGTGAGAAGTTCAGATGTCCTCATTGGGGTCTCCTTTGCGGGCTACCGTGATGGACGGTCGCAGGTCTATTATGCCGGCGCTCTTCTCGACGATACTTTTAAACAAGGGACAGGCAACAATGCTTGCAAAATGATGGGGGTGTGGCTCGTCGATACTTACAATTATCGTGAGCCTTGGTTTTGCGTATGTATCGATGACCCCGCCTATAAAGGTGGCTATATGGTCCTTTTTTGAATATGCGCCGGTAAGCGGGTCGATCTTCTGAGAGGTTCCTGTCTTCCCGAAGATCTGAAAACCGTCTATGCCGGCTGCCTCTGCTGTTCCGCCTTTGGAGCATACCGAAGTCAGTATTGCCACCATCTCGTCGGAGATATCCTTTGAGATCACCTTTTTAATGATGGTGGGGCGATAGCACTGTGTTTCTTTTCCCGAGGCGTCTGCGACGTGCTCTATAAGATTCGGCTTAAGCAGCATACCTCCGTTAATCAGGGCATTGAAGGCTGTGAGGAGCTGAATGCCGTTGACGGCAAACCCCTGGCCGAAGGAAATGTTTGCCTTGTCCACGTTTACCCATTTTCCGGGATCACGCACGAGGGCATACGCTTCGCCTGGAAAATCAATGCCGGAAGGCGAGATCAGGCCGAATTCCTTAAGGCAGGAATGCATATCATTGGAGCTAACCGGGTCAAAGAGCTTTACCATGCCGATGTTGCTTGAATATTTTATGATTTCTCTCAGAGGAAGCCATCCATATTTCTTGTGATCATGAATGGTGGTGCGGTGGTAGGAAAACCTCCCATTCTCGCAGAAGATGCTCAGGGAAGGGTTGAAGATCTTTTTGTCTAGGCCCCAGGATACAAAAATGGGTTTTATTACGGATCCGGGTTCAAATATTTCCACGACTCCCCTGTTTTTATGGCCGTCCAGGTCCTTATAGCTTCCGATATTTGGATTGAAGCTCGGATATGATGACATGGCAAGGATTTCCCCGGTTAAGGGATTTGTGATGATTACAAAGCCGGATTTTGCGTTATTGTGCTTTACTGCCTTTTCGAGTTCCGAGTAGGCGATATACTGCATCCTCCTGTCAATGGTAAGCCATATAGTGTTGCCGTCTTTTTTCTCATCGCTCGGCAGTCCTCTTGCATAGATGATTCTTCCCAGTCCGTCTTTGCGGACCTCTATGTGACGCGGTTTGCCTTTGAGTGCATGATCGAATAAAAGCTCGATCCCTTCAAGCCCCTGGCCGTCAATGCCGACAATACCCAGCACATTTGCAAAGGCTTCGCTTTCGGAATAAAAACGCTTTGCTTCATTATAGTAGCCGAGTCCCTGTATGTTAAGGGCCTTGACAGCCTCGACCTCGTCCGGGGATGCATGCCTCTTTATCCAAACAAAATATTTGTCCGACTGAAGTTTTCTTTTCAGGGACCGCTCCTCTATCTGCAATGTCCTGGCTATCTTTGACGCAGCCCATGCAGGATTCTTGACAAGTCTCGGGTTTGCTGCAATAGATTTCACATCAAGGCTTATGGCCAGAGGCTGCCCGCTTCTGTCATATATCGTGCCCCTGTGAGGGCTCAATCTTACGGTGTGATCAAAGCGCTTATGGGCTGCAGAGATGATGGAATCCGGTCTGAGTATCTGTAGGTCGAATGCCCGTATGGCGATTAAAGCCAGCAGTAAGACAAAGAAGATGCGTGCAATCTTTATTCGTCCAGACACAGATACACCACCTGATCGTTTTTCGGCGTTTGAAGACCCAGTGAATTTTTTGCGATGACCTCGAGCCTTCTTGAGCTTTTCAGCGTTGATATTTCGAGCTTCAGTGATTTGTTGTCACTCAAGAGACCTTCTTTTACAGCCTGTTGAGCGGATATATCATATCCCAGTTCCGTAACCATGTGCCTTGTCCAGACATGGAAGACAGCCCATACCGTAAAGAGCAGTAATATGATGATGCATGACGGGAGATAGTTCTGTGCCATCCTGGTTTTCATTGCACCCTCATCGCGGCACGCAGGCGTGCGCTTCTGGAACGAGGGTTCGCCTGAATCTCCAGGGGAGAAGGGCCGATGGGTTTGCCGGGGATCTTCACGAGTTTGGGCGTATCAGGCGAGGAAGGCCTGGGCAGTCCTCGAAGGAAGTAGTTCTCCTCTTCGGTTCCGGAAAAGAAACGCTTCACGATCCTGTCTTCGATCGAGTGATATGAGATCACAGCGAGTACTCCACCTGTACTCAGTGCAGAAGAGGCCTTTGGAAGAAAGGTCTTGAGGTTTTCAATCTCCTTGTTTACCTCCATGCGGATAGCCTGAAAGGTCTTTGTCGCCACATGAATCTTTTGAGGCCAGAATCTTTTTGGAACAGAGCTTCGGACAACCTCTACGAGATCCGAAGTTGTCTTCAGGGGTCTTGACTGTACAATATGACGAGCTATACGGGATGCGAAACGTTCTTCGCCGTAAGTTCTGATAATGTCTTTCAGCTGGTCTTCTTCATAGGTGTTAACTACCTGGTATGCATCCAGTTCGTCCCTCAGAGAGAACCGCATATCGAGGGGTCCTTCCCTCATAAAAGAAAACCCCCGATCAGCATCATCGAGGGCCCATGACGACATGCCCAGATCAAGCAAGATGCCATCGAAATAATCCCACCCGAGAATCATACGTATCTTATCTATCTCCGAGAAGTTTGTGTTGTATAGATGAATCCGGTCGCCATAATGCGCCAATGAATCCGAGAGCATTGCAATGGTGCCGCCATCAAGATCGGTGCCGGCAAGCTGTCCCGAAGGGGCGCTCTTTTCAAGGATTGCCCGTGTGTGTCCGCCGCCACCTACAGTGCCGTCGAAGTACAGCCCGCCATCTCTCGGCATAATCACCCCCAGGACCTCGTTGAGAAGAGCAGGGACGTGTTGCATAGGCCTATAGACCCAGCTCTGCAAGTCCTTCGAGCAGGTTCTTTGAATCCTTGAGCGCCTCTTTCATATATGCCTCATATGTATCCAGGTCCCAGATCTCAAAGCGATCGGTTATGCCCACGAAAAGACATTTTTTCTTGAGATCGGCATATTCGCGCAGGCTCGATGGTATCAATATCCTTCCCTGCGCATCAATCTGGCAGTCCTCGGCTGAACCCATTACGTGTCGCTTGAAGAGTATGTCGGCCTGTCTTACCATGGACAGGGTGGATGCTTTTTTTTCCATTCGCTCCCAGTCTTCGGGCGCAAAGGACATGAGGCACCGATCAAGCCCCTTGGTAATGATAAGGTGGTCGGTATCCCAATCGCTCAGCACCTCCCTGAACTTGGAAGGTATGCTCAGCCTGCCTTTATTATTGATTGAATTTACAAAATGCCCTTTTAGCACCCTTATCCCTCACCGATTTGACACAAAATGACACTTTTTGACATATAAATGATTTATATAATAATGTCAACCCAAAGTTTATGATAATTGTAAGAATATTATCGCAGAATAACAAATAGTTAGAAAGCATCAATGAAGTATGAAGAAAGTGCCAGAAAGAAGATAAATTTCTCTGGAAGTTTTTCAGGTTGTTCTATACTATGGGCGGCATGAAGCAGGACCTCGTATATGAGATGCTCAATTCATTGTCTGCAGGGGTGATGCTTGCCGATGATTCGGGCGGTATCTTCTTTGCCAATATCGCTGCGATCGAGTATCTGGGGATAGATGGGGATGGTGTCAGGGAAATCAATATTGATCATATCCTGCACAACGACTCAAGGAAAAAAGAGATCATGATGCGTTCCAAGGGTGACGAGCGTATCACTGTCCGCTTGAGCAAAAAGGTTCTTTCCAATGGTTGGACAGTGGTCGTCATGAACGACATAACCGAGATTCATCAGCTTCAGCAGGAGCTTCTGAAGATGGACAAGCTTGCCTCTGTCGGGGAACTCACATCCGGGATTGCCCATGAGATCAGGAATCCTCTTGCAGGCATAAAGACCACTGCGCAGGCCCTGCGAGAGGAGATACCTCCACATGACAACAGGAGGGAATATGTTTCAAGGATAATCGTGGAGATTGATCGGCTGAATAAACTGCTGCTGAATTTCTTTGATTTTGCAAAACCAAAGGCTTTGAGTATCAGGTCTTTCGATGTGAAAAGGGTGATAGAGAATACCATCTACATGATCAAGGATATTGCAAGGGCCAATCGTGTACAGATCATGGAATTCTATCCTACCAGCACCATAAAGATC
>DSAD01000159.1 GCA_011372875.1 Deltaproteobacteria bacterium | reverse complement strand
GTTATGGTATGATGTCTATCAAAAAAAAGAATTTTACAAAAGGGCATTGCCCTGAACATTCGAGTATTGTATATTAATTATCATATATTAAATCCATTTTGTTGAGAAAACGAGATGATAGAAAGAGAGGAGAAATGATGTGATCTATTATAATTTGATACAGCTTATTCAGGACAATGCCGAAGATCTGACAAGGCGTTTGTGCAAGGATCTGCTCAGCAGGGAGGAGACCAAGAGCTACCGCAGAATCTCTGAGGATATCGTGGCGGAGCGAGTTTTTGATGTATACAGCAAGCTGGACAAATGGCTCAGCAAGGATAAACACAAGAGTGGAGAAGTCCGGAAGAATTATATGGAACTCGGCAGGAAGAGATGTAAAGAAGGGATACCTCTCCAAGAGGTTGTCATGGCACTCATGCTTATCAAGAGACACCTCTGGCTCTATGTCAGGGAAAAGCATTTCTTTGATTCCGCGTACGAATGCAATCAGGCACTGGAAATGAACAACAAGGTCGTTCTGTTCTTTGACAGGGCTATATACTTCACCACCATGGGCTATGAGGAAGAACTTCTCAAGAATAAAAAATAGGTGGGTGTCTCCCCTGACAGCCGGTAAGCGACAATAAACCTTAATGAAGTTTATGAAAGAGACCTGATACAGCGTGTAGGTTCGATGTATTGAAAAGGTTTATTAGCAGCATAAGGAGGATCAGACATGATATCCGAAAAGATGATTGCAATGATTAAAGATAATGCGGATGAGCTTACCAATCGACTCTGCAAGGATCTGCTCAGCAGGGAAGAGACCAAAAGCTACAGGAAAATCAATGAAGATCTTGTCTGGGAGAGGGTCTTTGATGTTTACAGCAGGCTTGATTCCTGGCTGGCAAGGGACAAGAAGAAAGCCGATATCAAGGACCATTATATCAAAATGGGGAAGAAACGCTTACATGAAGGTATTCCCCTTTCCGAAGTGGTCATGGCGCTCATGCTCATTAAGAGGCATCTATGGCTCTATGTGATCGAGAAACACTTCTTCGACTCTTCTTATGAATTTCAGCAGGCACTGGAGTTCAATAACCGTGTTGTCCTGTTCTTTGACCGGGCAATCTATTTTACGACCATGGGTTATGAAGAGGAGCTGATAAAAGAAGGCGTCAAGGCCGAGCCGGGAATCATATCAAAGTTTTTCGGGAAGGGTTAGCCATCTGTTCCTGATATGAACTTCTTCAGTCCTGCTATCTTTTGCAGGGCTTATCACCTTATATCGAATCCAACCCTGATCTTGAACACCTTATTTGCCGGAAGATCGAGGATTTCAATTCCCAGCTTCTCCTGAATCTCCGAGATTATCTCAAGGCATCTGTCCCTGCCGGGTGCTATGAGCGTGAACCAGCAATTAGGACTCCCGGAACGGATATAGTTATGAGTGACTTCATCATATGAGTTCACGACGGATGCATAATCAGAGAGTCTTTCTTCGGAGACACAGGCTGCACAGAGCGTTGAATGCCATCCGATGCTCCTGGGGTTTATCACTGCACCAATCCTGCGTATGATGCCGCTCATGCGCAGTATCTCTATGCGTTTGACGGTTTCCTCTTCGCTTATGCCCACAGCCTCGGCAATATAGTTATATGGCTGCTGATCGAGCGTAAGAGAACGGCTCACCAAAGAGAGGATCTTTTTGTCTGTCTCGTCCATAAGCCTTAAGACCCTATGCCCTTTTCATTATCTTTACCCGTTTCCCAGATCCCGAAGGCAGTTATTCATACCAGCATATAGGGTCTACTTGCATGAAATCATCCAGTACTTCATATGCACGGGCCCTGCATCCACCGCAGACATTATTATACAGGCAGGACGAGCATTTACCCTTGAGCGATGCAATCTCACGTAGACTCATGAGGGTAGGGGAGCTCGACCATATCTCGCTCAGCGGCATGTCTTTGATATTCCCGCAGGGGATCTGAAGAAAACCGCAGGGCTGGACATCTCCGGTAGAAGAGACAAAACCAAAACCGGTTCCTGCCAGGCATCCCTTTGTTCTGACCTCATGACCTTTTTCTGCGAGAAGCCGGTAGAATTGCGGGGCGCACGTCGCCTTGCACTCTATCTCGGATCTTCTGTAGACCTCATAGAAGGTATCGAGCATATCTTTATATTCCTTTATCGATGCCGCCTTCAGAGATTCTCCCCTGCCTGTGGGGACAAGAAAGAAGACATGCCAGGCTACTGCACCGAGCGACTTGATAAATGACGGGAAGGCACTGGTCTGGGATACATTCATTGCTGCCACCGTTGTATTGATCTGAAAAGGAACACCGTATTCCTCAAGAATCCCGATGCCTCGAAGTGCCATATTGAATGCATTTTTCATCCCCCTGAATGAATCATGAACGTCTTGAGTTGTCCCGTCCAGACTTATGGATACACGGGCAATCCCGCAATCCTTCATCTGCAGTGCAACCTCAGGGGTTATAAGGGACCCATTGACGGCCATGGTCATTCTTAATCCCAGGGAGGTTCCGAAGGTTGCGAGATCGAAGACATCGTCACGCAGCAAGGGCTCGCCCCCGGTGAGTATGACCATTTTCGTGCCTGACCTGCATGCATCCTCGAGCAGGGTAAATCCCTGCTGTGTTGAGAGCTCGCCTGCAGGCGCATCCATGACTGCCGATGCGCGGCAGTGAAGGCAGTTGAGGTTGCATGACCTGGTCAGTTCCCAGGCAAGGATGAAAGGCGCTTTCATGACAGAATTCTTGCGATCTCCCTGGCAAAGTAGGTAATGATCATATCGGCACCAGCCCTCTTTATGGAGGTGATGCTTTCCATGATGCAGGCTTCCTCTGCAAGCCAGCCACCAGATGCTGCAGCCTTTATCATGGCATATTCACCTGACACCTGATATGCGCACAGCGGTTCGTCAAATTCATCGGCGATTGTCCTGATTACATCGAGATAGGGCAGGGCCGGTTTGACCATGATTATATCCGCACCCTCTTCGACATCGAACCTGGCTTCCCTGAGGGCCTCACGTACATTTGCCGGGTCCATCTGGTAAGACTTTCTGTCTCCGAATGACGGGGCCGAACCTGCTGCCTCGCGAAACGGGCCGTAAAATGACGATGCATATTTGACCGCATAACTCAGGATGGGAAGATGCTCGAATCCGCTCTCATCGAGGGCATCACGGATTATGCCGACCCTGCCGTCCATCATGTCGGAAGGCGCTATCATGTCTGAACCGGCCTTTGCATGCGACAGGGCCACCTTGGAGAGTATCTCGATGGTATCGTCGTTGCTGACCCGGTTTTTTTCATCGAGGATACCGCAATGGCCATGGTCAGTGTATTCGCAGAGGCAGACATCGGTTATGACCATGAGCTCCGGCGCGGCATTTTTAATTTTCCCGATGGCCTGTTGAACAATTCCGTCTCTTTTATGAGCGCCTGTGGCAAGACTGTCTTTTTTCAAAGGGATACCGAAGAGCAGGACGGCAGGTATCCCGGCAGAGACGATATCGTTTACGACAGGTGAGAGTGCATCGGGGGAATACCTGTATTGACCGGGCATTGAAGCGATAGGCTCGTGGATACCTTTTCCCTCTTTTACAAAGAGGGGGAATATCAGCTGGTCAGGATGTATATGGGTTTCCCTCACCATCTTTCTGATCGTGTCATTACTTCGTAACCTGCGAGGTCTGTGTTCCGGGAACATGTTAAACCCCCTTATGGTACTGTAAAGAGCACTGGCACCAATCCGGATACGTGAAGACGTTCGATAACAAGAAGGATCATGTATATCAGGGGGAACCAGGTGACACTGAAAAAGGCCCTGCGGAACAGCCGGGCATTGATGCTATAATACTGCTGTTCCTGAAATCCTTTGAAATCGGGAAAGAACATAGGGGTTTTTGACTTGTATTTTTCAAAGGCCTTGCCGTGAACCTCCAGCAGGTGTTCTTCTTCAGCCCTTATAACAAATGGATAGTAGATGAGGAAGAGCATGAGGATCAGTGTGAATACGACTATGTTCTTTGATACAAGGCCGATTCCGACTGCACCGATCAGGCTGAACAAATACAAAGGATTTCTCACCAGGGAATATGGACCGTCTGTTATAAGGTCTTTTGTCTTGTGGCCGCTTATATAGGCCAGCGCCCAGAGTCTGCCGAAAGTGCATATGAGGATGAGTATGAATGCGACAATATCCACAGCGAGGTGAGTATAAAGGGCGGGCTCCCAGGAATATCCGGAAAACAGCAGCAGGAAGAGAAATGCCACGCCGAATATCCTGGTGAAGGCTATCCTGTATTCTTTTGATATGTGAAGAATTTTCTCCATACGTGCCGATAGTCTGTAAGATACCTCAGCGGTCATGTCAAGGTTTTTACGATACGCACATCATCAGATACGCACATCATGTGTTGACCTGACAGATGGCTTATAATAAACATTATGAGATCACAGAAATGATCCGGAGAAGATATGCAGGTATATGTCGTTATCATGGCAGGGGGGAAAGGGGAGCGCCTATGGCCTCTTTCACATGAGGCCAGGCCGAAGCAGCTGCTGTGCTTCGGGTCGGACAGGAGTCTGTTGCGTGCTACATTCGAAAGGACAGTTGCCCTCGCAAGCCCGGAACATGTATTTGTGGTCACTAATGAACAGATAGCAGAGAATGTAAGAATGCAGCTCCCTGAAGTGCCTGCAGGGAATATCCTGGCAGAACCTGCAGGCCGCAATACAGCGCCATGTATTGCATATGCCGCTGCAAGTATTTCAATGAAAGACAAAGATGCCGTAATGGCAATATTTCCGTCCGATCAACTCATAAACGATGAAGATCTATTCATCCGTGCAGTTGGATTCGGCATAAGTACATTGAATGAACATCCTGAACTCCTTATAACCCTCGGGATGATCCCGGACCAGCCTGAGACAGGCTACGGGTATATCGCTCCGGGAGGAATAATTGTTCAGGATAAAGTCTTTGCACTGCACAGGGTCAATAGATTCCATGAAAAACCTCAGAGAAACAAGGCTGTAGAATATCTCAATCAAGGCTGTCTCTGGAATGCCGGGATGTTTTTGTGGAGGGTGGATGCTATCCTTGACGAGTTCAGGTCGCTCATGCCCGGGATGTATCATGATCTTGTGGCTCTGAGAACCTCATTGTCTGCCGGGAAAAGTGCAATCAACACATTCTATGACAAGGTAAAGCCTGTTTCCATAGATTACGGCATAATGGAGAAGACTCGCAATGCCGCCACTATTCCTGTGGACTTCGGATGGAATGATATCGGGTCCTGGGATGCGATAGGCAATGTTCTTGCTGCGGACAATTCAGGAAATGTAACCGATGGAGACGTGATCATGGAAGACTCGAGTGGCAGCGTTATCTTCTCAACACACAAGAAGATCGTAGCTATCGGGGTTGAAGATCTTGTTGTGGTTGAGGGGGACAAAGAGATCCTGGTCTGTCCAAGAAGCAGATCGCAGGAGCTCTCCGCAGTCATGAAGAGGATAAAATGATAAGAAAACCGGGCAGGGGATAATGCCTCTTTCTAATAACACGTAGAAATCCTTAAAGAATATGATTCCCCTGTATCCACCATGGATGGATTTGCATATTTGTTATAGTTAAAGACCTTAATAACCGATCAGATACATGATAACCTTAAAGACAACAGGGTTAAATTATATTCGGCAGGGTTGATATGAAGATAGAGATTCTGGGATGCAGTGGGGCTGTTACAAGAGGGCTCAACACCACAAGCATTCTTGTCGATGGCAGTCTGCTTATCGATGCCGGATCCGTGTCCTCAGAACTGAGCGAAGATTCCATCATTGACATACGCAATATCCTTATTACCCATTCTCATATCGACCATATCAAGGAACTTCCCTTTATCGTTGATGCCCTGTTCTGCCGGAAGATAAAAGGGGTGACCGTATGGGGGAGTGAGGCAACCCTGGATATCTTGAAACGGCACGTATTCAACGGTCTTATTTGGCCTGAGATCAACGACCTCTATGTGGAAGGGGGCTTTCTTGAATTGAAAACCATTCCCCGGGAAGGTTTTGTTCATGAAAATATCAAGGTCCAGGCTTTTCCTGTGAATCATATCAAAGGATCTGTCGGCTATATCCTGTCTGAAAACAACAAGAGTGTTATCTTCAGCGGAGATGTAGGCTACGACAAGACACTGTTTGATTTTGTTGAGTCTTTTGGAGACAGTCTTGCCGCATTGTTTATAGAAGTCTCTTTTCCTGACGAGATGGATCACCTGGCCAATGTATCACACCACCTCACCCCGGAACTTCTTGCAAAAGGCCTCGAGGGCATAGTATCATCTTCAACAAAGGTGATAGCCTATCATATCAAGCCGAAGTATCTTGATACGGTAGTTGCTCAGTTGTCGCCTCGCTTCGATTACATAAAGGGTGGGGAGGTTTTCGAATTTTGAGAGAAGTTCTTGATGTAGCGAAGAAAGACGGCCGGTGGACAGAGTGCCCGTCTTGTTCGGAGATCATAATAACCCAGAAGCTCAAGGAAAATCTGTGGGTATGCCATCACTGTGAATATCATTTCAGGCTCAGTGCCAGACAGCGCATTGATATTGTATGCGACCAGGGCAGTTTTAACGAGATATCTCAGAGTGAAGCCGACTCCGAGGAAAAAGGGCAGATCGCTGAGGAGGCAATATGCGGCGGTGAGGCAACAATCGACGGCTGCAAGTTCATTCTTGGTGTAATGGATTTCTCCCACAAGGGAGGCACCATGGGGGTTATGGTCGGACAACACGTAATCCATCTCATGAACACGGCCAGCCTGGAAGGCATCCCCCTTGTCTTCTTTTGTGCGTCAGGAGGGGTGCGTATACAGGAAGGGATATGGGGGCTGTTCCAGATGCTTCGAACAACGCATGCCCGAAATCAGACACGACATGTTCCAATGATAACCGTGTTTACCGACCCCACGACCGGCGGTGTGAGTGCAAGCTTCTCGGCGCTGGCGGATGTTCTGTTTGCCGAGCCCGGTTCCCGTATAGGTTTTGCAGGTCCCCGTGTGATCGAAGCCACTCTTCAATGCACCCTGCCGTCAGACTTTCAGAATGCCGAAAAACTTCTCTCAAACGGTCTACTCGACAGAATTGTTCACCGTCATGAACTTCGGGACACCCTCTCCCTGCTCCTGAGATGGTTTTAGGTGATATCGATCAGAACAGATGGTCCCTGGGGCTTGAACGGGTAAAAGAAGCGCTGGATCGTCTCGGTCATCCGGAACAGACGTTCAGACATGTCCTCGTTGCCGGCACAAACGGCAAAGGATCCACATGTATCTATCTCGAGAGGATACTCGCTGCCGGAGGTTTGCACGTCGGTACCACCCTTTCTCCCCATCTGAGTTCTTTCTCCGAAAGGTTCAGGATCGACAGCTCTGATGTCAAGGAGCAGGAGCTTGCAAATGTACGCGCCCTGATACAGGGAGATCTGGAAGATGTCGGGCTTACCTATTTTGAATGGTGCGTAGTCCTGGCTGCAAAGATTTTTGCCGAACACAAGGTGGATATAGGTATATTCGAAATTGGCCTTGGGGGGAGGTTTGATGCCTCTAATGTGATGGATCCCGAAATCTCTCTCATTACGGCGATCTCTCTGGACCATACTGATTATCTGGGAGACAGCACCTCAAAGATTGCACGGGAAAAGGCGGCTATTGCCCGTCCCGGAAGACCACTTTTAACCACTGCTGCAGGGTCGGCCCTGGAGGTTATTAAAGGATATGCCGATCTGATAGGCGCCCACCTGAGCGTGATTCACCGCCCCACAGCCCATGTAACCGGAATGAAGGGCCCTGAGCAGGATCTTAATGCAGCTCTCGCTGTACAGGCAGGCCTGGCTCTTGGAGTGAATATAAGTGTAAGGCAGCTTGCCTATGCCCTTAATACGGCATTCCTGCCGGGAAGACTCGAGAGTATCGGTGGCAGGGTCATCATGGATGTGGCACATAATCCCGCTTCGATGCAGGTGCTGGTGAAATATCTTGAAAGCAAGGGCTTTGATGGGGTAGGGGTGTTCGGAGTGCTTGCTGATAAGGATTATTCCACAATGGTCCATCAGCTTATGCAGGTTTGCACACGTATCCATATCGCTGCGGTATTGTCTGAGCGATCATGGAGGGATCAGGATATGATGAAGTATGATGAAAACCCGGTCATTGAACGTTTCGCGAGTATCACACAGGCATTTGCCCATGCCCTCAATTATGGCAAGGACATTGTTGTTACAGGTTCGTTCTACAGCGTGGGAGAGGTGAGAGAATCACTGGTATGTACAGGATACTAGCCCTATTATTTTTCATGCTCAATGTATCAATCCCTTTGTCGGCAACCATGCTGGATGTTGAAGCTGATACCATAAAAAAGTCTGGAGACAGGATCGAGGCTGACGGCAATGTAGTGGTAACCGGGACTGGCACTGTGCTGAATGCAGATTATGTGGTCTATGACATACATACAGAGGATCTCTGGGCCTCGGGCGGCTGCCGGCTCTTTGAAGAGAAAGGCGAGATGACGGCACAGACCATGTATTATAATGCAAGAAGACTCGATGCCCATCTGGAAAACGGTTCGGTCTTCGTCTACGCCGAACCCATGAAGATTTCCGGAGAGTCGATCACCCGATACGGCCAGGATTACTATGTGGGCGAGAACATTGAGTACACCCCGTGCCTGGACGATCCGCCGGCATGGTCTATGGCGTCGTCATCACTGGAGATACCTGTCGAAGGGTATGCACAGGTATGGCACACACGTCTCCTGGTTCGTCATGTGCCCGTACTCTATCTGCCGTATCTGCTCTATCCGGCAAAGCTTCAGAGGCAGTCCGGGCTGCTTTTTCCCCAGATCGGCCACGGGTCGGACTATGGATATCGTTACGGGGTCCCTGTGTATCTTGTCCTCGGGCGCAGTGCCGATATGACCATAACTCCAATGAATCTGACGAAAAGAGGCCTTCTCACGACAGCACAGTTCCGCTATCGTCTAGACTATGCACAATCCGGGGAAATTTACCTGGAGAGCCTCAGAGATAAAAAGGGAGGGGATGAGGCCGAGGGATGCCTGCTCGATACCATTGCCGAGAGAAGGTGGTATGTCAAGGCAAAGCATACAGGAGGGCCGCTGACCTGGGATATAAACCTGGTGAGCAACGAGGACTATTTCAGGGATATCGGATCGTTTTACGGACAGGATCAATACTGGAAGACCTCGTCCACGGATGAAGATGAATCGGACAGGGAAGATCTGATA
The DNA here is from genome assembly GCA_011372875.1 of Deltaproteobacteria bacterium. Taxonomy (GTDB): domain Bacteria; phylum Desulfobacterota; class Desulfomonilia; order UBA1062; family UBA1062; genus DSAD01. The sequence goes on along the minus strand of DSAD01000159.1, from coordinate 6,434 downwards.
TCACGCATGGAATGGTATACTTCCGGAAACGGTTTCAGTCTGAGTGTGTCAGGACAGTGGAAACAGAATCTCGCCGTTGAAGGCGATGACAAGACCTTTCAGGAAATACCAAAACTCAAGGCGAGGATGAATCAGAGAGGTCTTCCCTATACCCCGATAAAATACTCGTCCGAGGTAAGCACTACGCGGGTGTATTCCATCGACTGGATCGAGGCGATAAAGAACAATGCGCAGGCTGAAGTCTCACTGCCCATGTCTGTGAATCCGTACTTTACGCTCCGGCCGTATGTGGAGGAAAGCTACCGGGACACCTTTATCACCGATCGCAGAGATGTGTATGCAGATGACAAGTACCGGGAACACTGGCAGAAAAGGGGTGTTTCACTCACAACAGCCCTGTACAGTCCGCGCAGTGCTTCGGGCTGGTACCATCAGGTCGCCCCGAGTGCGTCATGGGCATATAAGTCGCGCATAGGGGGCAATTACGACAGCAGTGATTCTGCCGATATCTTTCCGGATATTCTTTCCGGAGACGATTGGGAAAAGGCCTTTGACATGCAGCTGTCTCTTGATAATTACATACGGGATAAATCCGGGAAATCCATTCTTGATTTCAGGATAGGCAGGAAGTATTCCTATATAACCAAGGACTGGGAAGATTTCCAGGCCAGGGTCAGGTTTGCGCCATGTTCATGGCTGAGCGCGAAGCATACCAATTCGTTCGGCAGGCAACCCTTCAGGTCATACGCCACGCAGGAGCACTCCAGCGAGTTGAAGCTGAGCGATGAACGGGGAGACGAGATCTATCTGTCGGAAGAGTACAACAGGCTGGATACCAAGCTTGTTCTCGCAGGGATCAAGATTGCACTGATCTGGAACTTTTCGGCCCGCTTTGAAGCGGAACACGATTACACGAAGCGAAGATATGATTTCTCCCGGCAGGGCCTTACCTATGACTCCCAGTGCTGGAGCATTGACCTGTACCGCGAGACGAAGCCTGCCACTGAACTCGGGCCGAGAGAAACGACCATATATCTTACCGTAAGCCTCCTGGGTCTCGGGGATGTGATCCATACGAGCCAGCGGAAAAGAGGAGATCTTGATATAAATGCCTTCGAGAATACAGGTAATTGACCTCCTGCGAGCCAGAGAGATGCCGCAACATATCTTGCGCCATTCCATGGTTGTAAGAATGGTGGCTGTGGTTATCGCGCACTCCTTGCTCAAGCAGGGGCACACCATTGATGTCCGTCTTGTGGACAGGTCTGCCATGCTTCACGATATCTGTAAGATCGACGCCATAAGAAACGGGGGAGATCATGCCCTTATGGGAGAGATGTTTCTCATGGAATGCGGATATACCGATGTGGCCGATATTGTCGGTCAGCATGTGAGGCTGAAGTCTCTCGACCTGAACGAGGCCATGGTCGTTAACTATGCTGATAAGCGTGTTAAGCACGATAAGGTTGTATCTTTGCCGGAAAGGTTTGTGGACCTGATGAACCGCTATGGGACCGATGAGGTCAGACAGAACAGGATCCTGGGGCATTATCTGGACGTTGTCAAGATTGAGAAGATTGTCATGTCATCATGCAGTATCGATGAGAGCATGCTTGATAATCTAAATCTGATACCTGGAGATTACCCTTTCTATGGTGGAGAGGGCCTCTTGAGAGATCACCGCCCGGTTGAAAGCCAGGATAAGGATATAGATTTTGAAAGGATAAATCAGGATCAGCCTGTTCTGGTCGATAAAGGAAACCTTTTTAGGCGTTGATTGTGCTATTGCCCCGATATCTTCGGAAACATCGAGGAAAAATCTGGTCACATATGACAAGTCTATGTCATTAGAGATATTGCCGCTCTGGTGAAGAATCTCGTTATCCGAGGTGACCACTGCGATGCCGGTACATTCACTCAATGATGAAATGTTTTTTATTACAATGCGTGTGGGTTCATCTATGGGTGCGATATCATCGTCATCGATCTCCCCTTTTTCAAGGGCAAGACTCATCTCGTCCGCTTTTCTCATGCCCTCGATAAGGAGATACTCCCAGTTCGTGTTTATCGTGGTTGTCGGCGCTTTAACCCCGCCTACGAATCTGAAACTGCCGCTCGACCATGAAAGAATGGTAAAGAGGGCTTCTTCGCCATCGATGGCGCCGATCTGGGCATGGGTCATCTGCCCGTCTTCAAAGAAGATGCAGCCTTGTCTTTTGCCTTTTGTCACATACAGTGCAGTGGTAACCTGAGAAAGGCAATTCATCTGAATCAGGTCAGGCAGTTGCAAACCTGTTATGCTGCCGTCGAAGCCTTTGGGTGTGTCTTCTTTAAGGGCTTTGAGGATAAGTCCCCTCATCTGGTCTATCTCAAAAGGTTTCTCTATGTAGAACAGTGAACCGCGGGCCTTTGCCTTTGCTTTGATCTCTGATGATCCATACGCGGTCATAATGATGACCTTTGTAGCGGGATTATTCTCTTTGATTTTCATCAATACATCGAGACCATTGATTCCGGGCAGACGTATGTCGAGCACAGCAAGGTCGTAATCGTTTTCTTTCAGGATAGACAGCGCTGTTTCACCGTCATTGGCCGTGGTTATCTCGTAGGACTCTCGGTCGTGTGAAAGAGATTTGGCGAGAGACCATGTCAAGGTCTCTTCATCGTCGACGATCAGAACCTGTTTAGGCATATATTATCTACCCCCGAGCCTTTCCAGTGCCATTATCAGTGATGTCCTCAGCCGGGTAAATGAATCGACAAGGCTTTCGAAGGCCTTTCCTCTGGTTTTTGGGATCTCCGCGTCTAAATTGCCCATGCTCAGTTCCTCAAAGGCCGAAATAACCTTCTGTATCGGTATGATTACAACGATGGATATGCATAAGGCTGTAAGGAGGGACAGGAGCAGCCCTGCTGAGAAATAGACGATCAATATGGTCGCTGCAGATCCGAACCTGGCTTTTATCAGGGCGTTCTGTTCTGCCAGAAGGCCCTTCTCCCAGGATCTGGGCTTGAAACCGAGCAGGGATCTGTTGTCTTTTAAGGGCTTGATGGCAACCAGATACGTATCGGTGTGTACGGCCATGCCGGTCGTGTTCTTTATTGAATCCATTATTGGGTTTGCCTGATCCAGCAGTTCAGGAAGCTTATACATGACAAGCCCTTCATGATCCTTGTTCGTAGATGAAATGATCACAAGGCTGTCATTATCGACAACCATGATCTCCGCCCACGAGGCAGGAAGGGGATCTTTACCGAAAGAATCGAGATCAATGGAGTTCATGGTCCAGGAGAGGATCTCGATATTCTCAGTATAAAGGCTGTCTTCGAGGACCTGAAGATCTATCTCCTGAACCTTTTGGGTCTGGGAGAACATCATAAAGGCCGAACCGGTAAGCATTATGATCAGCGCAATGAATACAATTGTGAATATCTTTAATTTCATCTGGTTATCATCCTTCCGTATTCAACCAGTCAGTCATGGTATCCAGAAATCTGAGCGACATTCCTTCATCAGGAATCTTGCTCGAGAGTGTCTCTATCAGTTCTGCACGCTGGCCGACGTCCTCTGCAAGAAGATCGAGGTCCATATCCTGTGCCGTTTCCATGATAATAAAGGGTGCAATGGGTCCGATAGCCCTTGTAAGGTCTTGTCTGAGCGCGGTCATGAACGATGTCTCGGGAAGATCCACTCTCATTACAGATGTTTCGCCTTCAGACATATCCGCATCTCGCAGGAGTTCGAGTTTGGCGAGTGTATAAAAGACCTTCATGGCATCAGAAACCCCCAGGCCGATATTCTGGGCAATGTCTGCAATGGATCGTTTTCCATTAATATTTGTCAGGACTTTCCACTGGATGGATTTGAGAGTTATGTCTTTTTCCTTGATGTCGGGGTCAAGAGAATAGATTATAGAACTTGACGGAATAAGCGATGTGATGCGGTCCATCTGCCGGATTCTGTTTGTGGCCTCATTAAGGATTTCATCCATTGAGATATCGACAGTTACTATATCCGGCATATCATCGATAAAGAACCGGTATTCCCCAGAAGACCATATTGTAAGCTCATATATTGCCTTGGTGCCCTGAAGGATACCACACTGTGCATGAATTATCTGACCATCTCTGAAAAAGATATTGCCTGTCTCCGCGCCATTATTCAGAAGCAGTCTTCCGGAACGTTTGCCCAGAGACAGTATCTTGATGATTTCCGGACATCGGGTGCTGTCAAGCCCGCCAATGATCTCCTGGTTCATTTATCTTCTCTCCTTGACCATGTTGGCTATTACCAGTTTTCCGGTCATGCGAAGCAGGGCAAGATTGACTCTCGTGCTTGATATGACCACCAGCATAATTGTTCCGTTTACAAAGATAGTCAATACCATGTCTTCCAGAAAGATCTCAACAACATTACCGGGTCTCTTTTCAACCGGCACAAGATTGTCGTAGAGCATTTTGATGCTTTCTTTAGAGCCGGAGAACTTGTGTTTTGAGGGGAGTTTTATCTGAATGCTTTTATCCTGAATAAGAGCATAGCCATGCACGCCGGATACTTTGAGAAGATCTTTTATTGTTCCTTTCATGGTGTCTTTTCTATCGGCAAGTGCTTATTCTTTCTTGAGGTATCCTGCAGGTTAATTTGCTTAAGCTTTTTATGTCGAAGCCGATAAGAATAGAATTAATACGAGGGATACAACAATGATACACTATATAAAACAGATCATCTTCACAGTTATGGGTCAGATGTTCGGCAGAGATATTCTGGGCAAGCAATCCATGAAATCGATTGATTTTTCTGATATACTCGAAAATGGTTTTAGGAGCGGTATCAAGCCCGAATACCTGAAGACTGATTTCAAGAGCTGTTTATCCATGGATGAGTACAACAAGGATTTCCTCAATATCTTTGAGGTATACAGAAAAGGCGTTTTCCTGGATTACTCGCACAAAGACGGTCATTTCCGCGTATAGCCTTTCATAATATTACAGCCTCTGTCATTGAGATAATACGTAAACTGCCTGCAGCGAGCTTGTTTTTCCCATTCTCCCTTTTTTTCAAGGGGGAGAAGTCAGGGTGAGGGGGTAGTGATAAAACAGCTCTTGATGCCTCGTAAGCTTGCGGCGAGGCACCTGATCTTCCTGCCGGCAAAGAATAATCGTCCCGATCATTGAGTCAAGGCAAGGGGGACAGAAGACAATTATTGTCTGCTCCATTGAGATGATGCTTGTCTTGGTATTGGATCTTGCATATATGAATATGAAACAGAGTTCTTATTGATCGGGGAAGAGCATGGAAGAACAGATCAGAAATGTCATTAAAAACAGTATCGAACTTCATGAGAATCTTTATGGGATCACGGATAAGATAGCTGCGGCAGCAAAGATGATGAACCAGTGCATAACCGCCGGTGGCAAGATCATGTTTGCGGGTAACGGTGGTTCCGCAGCAGATGCTCAGCACCTTGCCGCTGAACTGGTGAACAGGTTTCTAAAACAGCGCAAACCCCTGCCTGGCCTTGCTCTGTCGACCGACACATCGATCCTTACAGCGATAGGCAACGATTTTTCCTTTGATGAGGTGTTCTCAAAGCAGGTTGAGGCCCTGGGCAGGCAGGGGGATGTCTTCTTGGGCATATCCACAAGCGGCAATTCAGCCAATATCATCAGTGCGTTTGAAGCGGCCGGTCGTTCAGGTGTCTCCACGATCGCGCTCACCGGTGCCGGCGGCAGGATGGCAGACATGGCAGACTGCATTATTGCGGTCCCTTCATCCATAACACCTCGGATTCAGGAGGCCCATATACTCATTGGTCATATCCTGTGCGAGATTATCGAGGAAGTGCAATGTCCCATGTGACAGCACTGTCCCATGTGATTGACTTTGTCCGACAGAGATACTATAAACAATACATGTCCCGGGGGGCGTAATGGGTTCGACGGGGGTAGTTGAGGTTCAAGGAGCATGCCGAGGTCTGCTACCTCGTTAAACAGGCAGAGACACGATAAGTGCCGACGATTATAATTACGCATTAGCCGCCTAATACCCGGCTACGTCCTGCATAGACCCGCCTATCGGTGTATGTGAGGGCGTCAAATGAAGGTAGGAAAACTCTCTGGTCAGACCCCTGGGCCATAGAGGAACTCAAGAGGGGTTGGGACATGGGACGCCGGTCTGTGAGCATAACATGTCCGAGACATTAAATCTCAGACTAAGCATGTAGCCGTCTTGTTCCAAATGCCTTCGGACGCGGGTTCGATTCCCGCCGCCTCCACCATTCAGAAAAGACAGACCCGTCCACTAACCACGTCCGGTTGGCGGGCGGGTTTTCTTTTTCTGCGTATTGTCAGTGGCTTACGTCTCTTTTAAAGCGTCGGCGCTACCATCGGAATTACTCCCGTTTCGGGAAATCCGTCACACCCTGATTCTCTTT
>DSAD01000164.1 GCA_011372875.1 Deltaproteobacteria bacterium | reverse complement strand
GTATATAAAAGGGGGATGAATATGACACAGATACTCGGCGGTCATCTGGTGGGTAAATATCTCAAAGAGGTAGAAAAGGTCGATACGGTCTTCTGCATATCAGGAGGTCATATAGAGGCTATCCTGGACAGCTTTACGCAATACAATATACGTACCATCGATGTGCGTCACGAGCAGGCGGCAGCCATGATGGCCCATGCCTGGTCAGTTTACACAGGCACACCTGGTGTCTGCCTGGTCACGGCAGGTCCTGGTTTCACCAATGCCGTAACAGGTATTGCGAACGCCTTTCTGGACAATGCCCCGCTCGTTGTGCTCAGCGGGCGTCATCCGCTCAGGGACGATCTGAAGGGGGCTCTTCAGGAGATGAACCAGATGGATGTGGTAAAACCCATAACCAAGTGGGCTGCCACCTGCTATGACACAAAACGTATCCCTGAATACCTGAGCATGGCTTTCAGGTATGCCGTTGAAGGCAGGCCTGGCCCGGTCTTCCTGGAGCTGCCGCCGGACATCCTGAACAGGAAGATACCGGTCGAGAAGGCACCGACACCGGCACGGATAAGGAGAAAGTACACGGTGCATCCTGATGACGCTGATCTGAAGCAGGCGGCCGAGGTCATAAACAATGCGAAAAAGCCGCTGTTCATCGGTGGCAGCGGTGTGGGCCTGAGCTGCTGCAGCATGGCGCTGGGCCGGTTCATAGACAAGTCGGGCATACCCTTCATACTCATGAACTATGGCAGGGGAGAGATGCCGGACAATCATCCCCTGTCCCTGTGGGATTGCGGCAATGTCGGCGTGCAGTTGGGAATAACCCAGGCTGACGTCATCGTGGCTGTCGGTTTCCGGTTCAACTGGCTTCTCCAGTCCGGTGCCATTATCCCTCCGGCTACCAAGATTGTCCGGATCGACATCGATCCGCACGAGATTGACCGCAACCGGGTCGCTGATGCGGGTCTTGTGGGGGATGCCTCTTCCGTGCTGGCTCAGCTGACCCCATTCATCAACCGCGGTGACCACAGCGAATGGATCGAGACACTGCGCAATGCGAGCATGGCCTTTATCGGTTCAGAGCTCAAGGCAAGGGAGACTCCATCGAGCCCCATACACCCGATCCGTCTCGTGGCACAGATTCAGAAGTTTGTCGGCGATAATGGAATCTATGTCATTGACGGCGGAGACACCCAGTATTTCGGCCTTGTCGGGTTCACTTCGAAGGAGAAGGCAGGTGTCATGGCAACCGCTGCAGGTCTGCTCGGGTGCCTGGGTACCGGCATCCCCTTTGCCATGGCAGCCAAACTCGCCCGGCCCGATAAAAAGGTCCTGCTCCTGAACGGTGACGGTTCTTTCGGGTTTAATTCCATGGAGTTCGATACCATGGTTCGTCACAACATTCCGGTTGTCTGTGTGGTGAACAACGACCAGGCCTGGGGCATGATCAAGCACAGCCAGGAACTTTCCATCGGTACCGACAGGCTTCAGTGCTGCGAACTCGGCGTAAGGCCTTATCATGCAATGGTAGAAGGCCTCGGCGGGTATGGTGAGCTTGTCACAAAGGACGAAGACATCATCCCTGCGCTCAAGCGTGCCTTTGAGTCCGGCAAGCCTGCCTGCATAAACGTGCTGACCGACCCGACCGTGACGAGCCCGGCGACGCCGCTGTTCTACCAGTCACTGAAAATGGACTGATAGTATGAAGGCACTCATGTTCAACATAACGGTGCCCAGGTACCTGGTGCTCCAGGTTCTGGGCAGGCTTGCCAGGAAGCATTATTATGACGGTCCCTTTTCCACGGTAAAGCTTGCAGATGTTGCCGAGCCGGGACTTGTGAACCAGGACTGGCTCAAGCTCAAGGTAGGGCTCTGCGGCTTCTGCGGCAGCGATCTGAACCTTATCCAGGTCAAGGATTCGCCGATGGCATCTCCTTTCACCTCCTTCCCCTGCATCTTCGGGCATGAGGTATATGCCGAGGTGGCAGAAGCAGGCAGCCGGGTGGAAGGCTTTGTAAAGGGGGACCGGGTTACCGTCAATCCCGGGCTTACCTGTGCGGCAAGGGGCATATCTCCCGAGTGCCCATCCTGTGCCTCGGGCAGGCCCGGCTGCTGTGAGAAATATGCCGAAGGTGCATTTGCCCCCGGGATGTTCACCGGCATCTGCAAAGATATCGGCGGAGGGTTTGCGCAATACCAGGTGGTGCACAAATCCCAGGTCTATAAGGTTCCGGATGCGGTCAGCAACGAGTCTGCATCGCTTGTCGAGCCCCTGGCAGTCGGGCTTCAGGCTGTGCTCGACAACAGGCCTGGAGAAAACGACCGGGTCCTTGTCATCGGCGGAGGGGTGATCGGGAGCATGATTGTCAAGGCCATCCGCGGCCTCGGCATCGGCTGCTCCATAACAGTGGCAGAGCCCGGTGCATTCGCTGCCGAATACGTGAAAAGATCGGGCGCAGATAATGTGGTAGGCGGGAACCTTATCGATGCTGCGGAAAAGATCACCGGTGCAAAGGCCTATAAGCCCATGCTCGGCGAGCGCATCGTTCAGGGCGGGTTCGACAGGGTGTTCGACACCGTTGGCCATTCCCCTACGGTGCAAAAGGCGCTGATCGTAACAAGAGGCGGCGGTACCATGAGCCTCGTGGGTATCGGCAACAAGATAAGCTTCGACCCGACGCCTGTGTGGCTGAAACTCCTGACAGTGAAGGGCTGCTACGGCTATGCATATAACGAAACCGAAAACGGGACCATGCACGCTTTTGACATTGCCCTCGAACTCCTGGCAAACAGGAAGGTGCATGTGGAGGACATGCTCACACACACCTTTCCAATCGAAAACTACAAAGAGCTCATCAGTGTGAATATGAGCAAGACACGGCACCGGGCCATCAAGACAGCAATCAGGTTTTAATGAGCATTTTATGCTAGGCAAGGGGATATGTTCTGTGGGAGCGCCTTGAGCCGCGATTATGGAACGATTAGAAGAAACGCTCAGCATGAAGCTGCTGCGGCAATTAGGGCGAAAGGTCGCCGCGGGAGATCACAACCGGTAATCATCCGATTAAGGAGGGATCATGATTTTCTTTGATGAACTTTTGCAGGCACAGGATTTCCGGGGCGCAGTGGATGAAATCGGCAGAGATTTCAGGGCCAGGTTCGCCTTGCCCGCAATCCACCAGCTGGGTCTTGTGGTTGAGGATGTGGAAAAGTCGGCTGACGAGCTTGAAAGCAAAGGCCTTGGCCCCTTTTTCATCGTCAACGGCAGTGTGGATGTCTGGCAGGAGCTAGGCGATGAAAAAGGCTTTTCCGGAAAGATGGGCCTTGCCTGCTACAAGGGATACGAGATAGAGCTGCTTGAACCTGGCGAGGGCTCTGATTTTTACAGGCAGTGCGTTGATGCAGGGGGCAGGCCTGTTGTGCAGCACCTCGGATTTCTGGTCAATGACGTGGATATCTGGGCATCCATCCTCTCTCAGGCAGGCTGGCCGGTGTGGGTAAAGGGCGATATGGGGGTCTGGCCGGTGCGGACCAGGTTTGCCTATATGGATACCGTGAAGGACTCGGGCATCATCATGGAGTTCATCAACTGGAGAGTACTGGGTGTCACATTCCAGCCGCCGATGCTGTTGTACCGTGGTCTCGCCGGCCTGGAAAAGCGCCTGGGGATCAGGTCCATATCCTTATAAGCAGCACAGTCTGAGCGATTCATCATACTGAGCAAGGCGTGGAACAAAGAGGGAACATGGTCTTGATCGACTACCTTCTGGCGTCATTCAATATAATACATTCATCAAGCTTATTATTCGGATATGGACTTGTTCTGTGGGAGCGACTTTAAGCCGCCCCCACAGGTCTTATTCCTTGTCTGATGCAAAATGTGGGGTAACACTATTCCACAGGTTTTGCAAGCTGGAGGATCTCCATGGGCAGGTGAGCGTCAAGCGCCGTGAATTGTTTTTCGTCTATCAGGATCATCAGTTCCTCCTGTTTCAGGATGGGCAGGTTTTCCGGGTTTACCCCTTCCTTGAGGATCTTCACAGCATGCTGGCCGGCAAGAGAGCCGACATAGGTGAAGTCCGACCCTACATAGAGCAATGCCCCGGGATTTTTGTGGAGCATGAAGCTTATGATAGGGATCTTGGTGCTGCGGGAGATCTCTGCAAGCTCTTCAGTCGGCTGTGCATTCCTGATCCCGTAATACGTGTCAAGCGTTATAATGAATGCCTGCACGCCTTTGTCAACGAGCTCCTGTGCAGCCGATGTGATGTGATCGGCCTTGTTCACCTCCTTTGTGATGAACGTCAGGCCCATATCTGCCCCGACCTTTTTGGCCTCTTCGGCATGTGCGATGGCATTTTCATCGTCACTGTGAACAATCCCGATCACCTTGGCGCTCGGGAAGGACAGTGTTACGATATTCAACGCATCTTTCATGTTCATGTAGAGGGTGGAGCCGGTAAATCCGGGGCCTGCCTCTGTGAGAGACTTGCAGCCTGCCGCCTCGGGAATGGCTACGGCGGTGAATACCACGGGAATACCTGCTGAGATGAGTCTGTCTTTTGCATATTTCGTTGCCGGCGTGCCTATGGTAAGGACAAGATCCGGCTTTCTCTCGGCGATATTCTTTGCCTCGCTCCTGATATTGAAGAGCACGCCCACCTTTTTGATGAAGCCGCCTTTTTCCAGGTCATAATCCACATAGGTGCGTTTAACAGTGAGATTTTTGCCTTCTGCAATCCCGTTCTTCTCAAGCTCCTGCATAAATCCCTTGTCTGCATTCAGGTAAGGGGGGGCTTCTCTCATGACCTGTAAAACCTCTATGTTGTATGACTCGTCTTGAGCATAACAGGGCATGGAGAATATCAGGGTAACAGCCAGACACACAAAGATTTCAATTGATTTTTTCATATTTTCCTCCTCAAGTCTATTATAAATTGATGTATTATCTTGAACGATCCTAATATACTACACGTTGTCTGTTTTAAGCAATGCCCTATCTGACAGGCTCGAAGGTCCGAGAGATCCTGTTGAGTCTCGATCCTGCAGGAAAGGGTTTATCAGATGTTTTTAACGGGTATCCGACATTGAAGACAGGGGTTGTGCTGAATATATATTTCGGATAGGATGGCCATGTTATCGCGAAGAGAAAAGTTGTCCATGTCGGGAACTATATAATCTCCGGATAGATTTCTTTGCTGATGACAAACCCTTTTTTATCATTTTACGAGGAGGAAAACTCTATGGCTGGGTCAGTAAATAAGGTTATTTTGATTGGCAGGCTCGGGAAGGATCCCGAGATGAGATTCACTCCGAACGGCAGGGCTGTGACAACTTTCACCATGGCAACGAATGAAAACTGGACAGACCAGAGCGGTGAGAAGCAGGAGCGCACGGAGTGGCACAGGGTAGTCACATGGGGTAAACTGGCCGAGAATTGCGCAAAGCTGCTTTCCAAAGGAAAACAGGTCTATGTTGAGGGCCGGCTTCAGACCCGGGCGTGGGATGACCGGGACGGAAACAAAAAGTATACTACCGAGGTTATTGCCAATACCATGCAGATCCTGACGCCGGCCGATAATACCAGAGGGTTCTCCGACAATGCCCCCCAGGACAGCGGATACGATACAAATGACAGCCAGGGGACGACTGGCCAGGAGTTTGACGATATTCCTTTCTAGGGCATGTTGTGCCGGGTTACCGGCGGATTTCGGACATAACCCGCATGAGTCCGGGGGAACACCCTGTGATGCTTGATTCGTCTACGCAGTAGGCGAAACGCACATAGCCGGGATGCCCGAATCCTGTGCCGGGGACAGCCAGTATCCTTTCTTTGAGCAGTGCATTGCAGAATGCCACATCATCACGGATAGGGGCCTTGACAAAGAGATAGAATGTCCCTTCCGGCGGTGCATATGATAGCCCGGCTTCATCGAGTATGCCTTTTAGTATATCCCTGCGGGACCTGTACACGGAGATGTCTATGCTGTCGTGAATGCACTGTGCAAGAACTCTCTGCATAAGTGCCGGGGCATTCACGAAACCGAGGATTCTCGTGGCAAGGATCATGGCACCTATCAGCTTTTCCTTGTCCGGGATCATAGGGTTGACCGCGATGTATCCGATACGCTGCCCTGCGAGTGAGAGCTCTTTCGATGCAGAAGTAACCACAACAGAGTTGGGGATATGCTTCAGTACAGAAGGCGGTTCAGGAGAATCATAGACGAGTTTTCTGTACGGCTCATCCGAGATCACGACAATGCGGGGATATTCCCTCAGCTGTTCACTCAGCATGACAAGGCTCTGTTCAGGATACACTCTCCCTGTGGGGTTGTTCGGGGAATTGATTATAATGGCCTTTGTCTTATTAGAGATTGCCTTTTGTATGCTTTCTTTATCCGGAAGAAAATCTTCCGTACAGGATGCTGTTACCAGAGAGCCACCGTGATTCTGCACATAAAAACCGTATTCGACAAAATACGGGCTCAGCGCAATGACCTCGTCTCCGGGATCGAGAATGGATTTCAGAACCACATTGAGGCCCCCGCCCGCTCCGCAGGACATGATTATGTCGTCTGCTGAAAGGGCTGCCTCATGCTGTTCAGAGGCATATGCTGCAACGGTTTCGCGTACATCTGCAAAACCGGCATTGGGCATGTATCCGTGTGACATACCCTGAGAGATATCCGCCATGGCTTTCAACACCTTTTTCTGTGGAGGTATGTCCGGGTTCCCCAGGCTGAAATCAAATACATTCTCAGCCCCGAAAATGGCCTTGAGCCTGGCTCCCTCTTCGAACATCCTGCGGATCCAGGATGATTTCTCCATATACGATACCATGTTCTGTGAAACGATCATGCATGCCTCCAGGGAAGATAGGTGGTCTGCACTATAGCAATGAGGCCGGTTTTTGTACAGAAAATCTCATGCCCGTGCATGCCGGTTCCGATATGGAGATGAACTCAGGGCAGAAGGTAAGGTCAGGCAGGTATGAAGGCAGAGATAGTATGCAATCCGGTTATGGATCACGCTTATGCGAGGTCGATTCTGCCGTGTGACATGAAAACTCTTGGATTCTGAGAACATTCCTGTATGATGATATCGTTCGGGTGTTTGCGAAAAAGAAGCAGAATCAGCCAACATGACGTTTTCCCCGACAAAGTGAAAGGACCAGACCAGGTGAATAACAGCAAAATGAGGTACTGTGTTGTTGCATTTCTGTTAGCCGTGCTTGTCTTTGGTGCGTATTTCAACATCCTTGACAATGAAGCGACAAACTGGGACGACCCGGCAATTTTCATGCGCACCACGATCCATGAGATAACCATGGACAATCTGAAAAAGGTCATGTCATTCAGTGGAGGAGCGACATATCAGCCCATTCGTGACCTTACCTATATGCTCGATTTTCATATCTGGAGCGGTAAAACCGCTGGTGTGGTTTTCGGCATGCACCTGCAGAGCGTCATATTGTATATCCTCATGATCCTTGCCTGCTGGCTGTTCCTTCTGGAGCTTTTCAAGGCGTTTTCAGACGATCGAGATCTCTGTTTTATCTGGGCATCCATATCCGCGGTGCTTTTTGCCGTGCATCCGGTTCATGTGGAGAGTGTTGCATGGCTGTATGCGAGAAAGGAGCCCCTGCTGGGGCTGTTCACCTTTATCAGTCTGTGGGCGTTTGTAAGGGCAAGGACCTCTCACTGGAAATACTACCTGGTAAGCATGGTCGGTCTGCTGTTCGCGGTTCTGTCGAAGCCCACGGCAGTGATGATCCCGGCAGTCATGTTCGTTATAGACATAGCCCTCCAGGCACATCAGAGGCAGCCTTCCTTCTGGAAGAAGAGGCTCATGATATATGTCCCCATGCTGATTCTCGCTGTTCCAGTCGTTGTCAGGCTGCTGGGGGTCATGTTCGAGGTTGGAGGGGTAAAGCCATATCATGGCGGGAGTTTCTGGACAAATCTCCTTGCAGTATCCCAGATCCTGATCAACTACCTTGATCTCATCGCGTTTACGATCAACTATTCCGCAGACTACACCCTGGTGCTCTATACGAGTATTCATGCATGGCAGGCCTGGGTGTTTGCAGGGCTCAATGTGCTGCTCATTGCAAGCGGGATCGCAGCCTTTATGTTGAAAAGACATGTATATGCCATATTTGTTGCCTGGTTTTATCTTTTTCTTCTTCCGGTATCGCATATATTCCCCATCTCGCAGATCATGGCTGACAGATATGCCCTGCTGTCGTCGCTGAGCTGGTGTGTGCTTCTGGGTTACGCACTCGCCCGGCTGTGGTGCTGGAGGTTGTCTTCGGGGCGTTTTTCTCCTGAATTCCCTTTGCTGGTTGCCGGCGTGCTTTTTTTCCTGGTCGCGGCAGCCTATTCCTACATGACATATGAGCGTAACGATATCTGGCAGAATTCGCAGACGTTATGGGAAGATACCCTGGCGAAATACCCAGACTCATCACCTGCCAATGTGAACCTTTCAGCGATATACCTCAAACAGGGGCGATTCGATGAGGTTCAGGATCTCTGTCTTGCTGCCATCAGGTCCAAGCCATACGATTACCTCGCCATAAGCAATCTTGCCCTGGCTCAGATCATGATGAAGCAGTACAGTAATGCCATCAGGAACTATGAACAGGCGCTCAAGATAAAACCGGATCTGCCTAAGGCGGAGATGGGGCTTGCCATCGCTTACTGGGAAAACAGTGACTATAAAGAGGCACATGCGCTCTATTCCCGCCTGCTCCGGGATGGCAGGATTCCCACACCTGAATCCGCGGCACAGTATCTTTTCCGGATCGGGTTTTCATCGTGGAAACTGAACCGCAGCGATGAGGCCTATGCATATTTAAGCAGGGCGGAGAAGATGTCTGCTGGCAGGCCTTTTTTACTGAGAGATCTCGGTATGGCGTATAACAGCATGGGTGATACAGAAAAGGCAGCTAAGATGTTTGAAGATGCCATTCCTCAATTGGAAGAAGGTGAATTGAAGTCCAGACTCATCGATATTCTCCATCTGCTCAAGAAAAGAAACGGCCTGTAAGGGGCCGGTTACCGCAATCACTTGGGCATAGAGAGCCTGATAAGGGCAAAGGTGTCCCCGTCTTTGTATGATGTGATCAGGTCGGTTTTCATTCTTGAGTTGAGCCCTTCCATGAGTTTATCGAGGTCGTCGGTCGTCGCGGCAAGGTATGCGGACTGTCCTATGGGAACGACCTGTCTGCCCACGACAACAGGCCGTATCCCTGCATGTTCGATATATCCCCTCATCATGAGATCGTCGCGGTATACCAGAAGCGGTGCATAGGTAGTCATTTCTCTGACAGCCTCCAGGGGTCTTTCCGCCTTTCCCGGCAGGTGCAGGAATGCCATGGACCATGTAAGGACAAAGACAGAGCCTATGCACAGGTATATTATGGCTGAGGTGAATCGATTTTTAACCAGGTAGAGCATAAACAGGGCTGCAATGATAAAAAAGATGATCGGCACTGCTTCTGGAATGCTTATAGAGAAGGTTTTCAGGGGATTGATCGATACGGCTGTTATCGCAGACCCCATGAGTATCCCTCCTGTGAGAACAAGAAAGATGTTCCGTGCGGAAGCGATCTTTGCCGGTAAGACAAATCCATGTGCCATCCAGTAGCCGATAATCATGCAGGAAAACGGGATGCCGACAACTGCATATCCTTCATTATAATCAGGGGAAAACAGGAGAATAACAGCCCCCATTAAAAAGGCGATCTTTGCTGGAAGAAGGGTTCTCCATACCCCGCGGTCCTGAGTCGTTTCCGCATATATCCATGCCGGAATAATAAGGGCAATCCAGGGCAGTGAGTATTTTACGAACAACCAGAGACGTGAAAACATGCCTGTGGGCTCGAGGTCGGGAAACAGGGAAGATGCTATGGCATGCCCTGCTGATATCCTGTAGGTGAGATACACCGTGACCAGGATAAGTGCTATGATAATTGTTCCGCTCATTGCCCTGATTTTCAGGAACCTTTTCGGGGAAAGATCGAGCAGGACAAGCAAGACTATACCGAAAGCAAAAAAGGCCAGGAAGGACCATCCGCCTGTAATGGTGGAAATGCCGGCGAATACATATGCAGGGATATACCACCATGAATCTGATTCTTTAATATAAACAACGGAAAACAGGGAAAAGGCGATAATACTCAGGCTGCAGGGGATTAAAGAGGTGTTGATCGTGCTGTGCGTGAGAATAAAACCAAGGCTCGTCAGTGTGAGTATGCTGGAGATCAGGGCTGACTTCAAGTCCCACAGCGAGTATGACACGAAGAACACGACTGAAACCACAATACACCCCATAAGGATGCTCATGAGACGAAGAGAAAGGATGTCAAACAGGCCCGGCAGGGAAAGAAGGAGAATATTCACAGGATTTTGACCGATGATGGGCAGCCCGTTAAGAGACGGTACCAGACTCAGTCCCTTGTGCATGTCAACAATGGCCTGATACAGCCAGATTTCCCCTCTCCAGGGTACAGGTTCTATTGCGAGGGGGGACAACAGGATGAGGCTGCACAGGATGACACATATGAGAAGCGCAATGGATTGGATGGATCTCACCTCTTTAACCTCCGGATCAATTTGAGGGTTTACCTGAGTATATGAAAATGTGTCAAGCCTCTAATAAGCCGTGATCGATCTTCCCTCGCATGCATCATGCCACAATCCCGTGATTTTTCATACCCAGGAATATTTTCTTTCTGTATAAAATATGCGCAAATTCGATCACAGCAGGAAGATTCCAAAGAGCTTCAACAAAGATGATTCTAATGAGTTGACTTTAGTATTATCTCCCCGTAGTATTGCCGGAATCAAAATCATACGGGGTATTTCATGGCTTCAATAGAGGAATTATTAAAGGATAAAGGTATTTCAAAACCAAAGGCAATAAGACGGTCGGATCATAGAAAAACCGATCAGATAAGAGATGTGAAAATCAACCGGGGATACTGCAAACATGCTCTGGGATCATGCCTTATCGAGATCGGTGATACCAGAGTTCTCTGCGCTGCAAATATGGAAAACAAGGTGCCTCCACACCTGAAAAACAGCGGGACCGGATGGATAACAGCCGAATATGGCATGCTTCCTTCATCCACGAATACCAGAATAATACGTGAGTCTTCCCGTGGAAGGCAGCAGGGAAGGACTCACGAGATCCAGAGGCTTATCGGCAGATCATTACGTGCTGCAGTGAGTCTGAAGGACGTCGGGGAGAGAACCATATGGCTTGACTGCGATGTCCTTCAGGCGGACGGCGGAACCAGGACTGCATCCATTACCGGTGCATACGTGGCATTGAGGGAGGCTGTCGATAATCTTCTCAGGCAGCAGATTATCGCTAAAGACCCCATAAAGGAACAGGTGGCGGCCATATCCGTAGGCATTATAGAGGACCAGATACTTCTGGATCTCAATTACGAGGAAGATTCCCGGGCGGATGTGGACATGAATGTGGTCATGACAGGTTCGGGAAGCATCATTGAGGTGCAAGGGACTGCAGAGGGAGAGTCCTTTTCAAAGGATCAGATGGTTTCGCTCGTGAATCTTGCCCAGATAGGTATCGGGCAGCTTATGGAGATACAGAACCGTTCACTGGCCATGCGATGATTATATTCGTTGCAACGACAAATCCCGGAAAAATACGGGAGATATCAAAGATCCTTGAAATGCCGGGTATATCCATTCTTACCCCTGAGGACATCAACATATCACTTGATGTCGAAGAAAACGGACAAAGCTTTGCGGAAAACGCGGTTATCAAGGCCCGCGCCTGGTGTGAAGCCTCGGGTTATCCCTGTCTGGCAGATGATTCCGGCCTTGTTGTCAAGGCCCTTGACGGGCGTCCCGGAGTAAGGTCCGCCAGGTTTGCAGGTAACGATGCGACAGACGAGGAAAACTATACGCTCCTGCTCGATTCTCTCAAAGAGGTGAAGGATCGGAGAGCCTGTTTTGTATGCGAGCTTGCCCTGGCCTTCCCGGATGGCGATGTTGTCCTTGCCCGGGGGGAGTATGAAGGTCTGATCCTCGAAGAGCCCACCGGCGATGCAGGCTTCGGATACGACCCGGTATTCCTCGATCCCGCATCTGGCAGATCGTTTGCCCAGCTTTCGCCTCAAGAGAAGAACGACCGCAGTCACAGGAAAAAGGCACTTATCGAGTTGAAACAAAAGCTTCTGGAGTCAGGGCGCCTCTGAGTTTTCCGAGGATAATCCCATGCCATACCGCTTTATCGATCATCCGGCTGATATCGGAATACACATCGTATCCAAAGATAGAAGAGGCCTTTTTGAAGAGGCGGCCTATGCCATCATAGATATCCTGGGTGCAAAGTGCCCTGATAAGGATCTGCAAAACCAGAACATAACCGTTGAGGGACTCGACCTGGCAGATACGATGGTACGGTGGCTTCAGGAACTTCTCTATCACATTGAGGTTAAAGACCTGCGGGTTTTTTCTATCAAGATTGACCGGATACAAGAGACGGGTTTGAATGCCTGGGTTACAGGAAATCATAGCTCTACCGGACTCGAGAAGGAGATAAAGGCGGTCACCTATCATAACCTCGAGATACTTGAGGTTGACAATCATTTCGAGACCACCATTATATTTGATACCTGAAGGGAAGGCCCTGGTGGAGAGAATCAGAATAAAAAGGATCGATCCTTATCGCCTGGAGATCATGCAAATCCCTCCCATGCGTACCAACGGTATTGTGTATGCGAACGCAGACATAGAACGCTCTCTGGGCAAAGAGGCTGCCATCGAGCAGGTCGCAAATGTCGCCTGTCTGCCGGGGATAGTCGGTTCTTGTCTTGCGATGCCCGATATACACTGGGGCTATGGGTTTCCCATCGGAGGGGTCGCCGCCTTTTCCACTTCCGACGGGATCATATCTCCGGGAGGAGTGGGCTATGATATCAATTGCGGTATCCGCTGCATATCGACCTCTCTTTGTGCCCATGAGGTCTTACCGGTTATCGAGCGTCTTCTTGCGGGGCTTTACCGGAATATCCCTTCAGGTGTAGGGTCTGTGAACAAGGCCCTGCAGGTGGGAAAGAAGGAATTCGGGGATGTGCTTGTAAATGGTGCATCCTGGGCGGTAAAGAAAGGGTTTACACCTCTAGCGGATCTTGAAGCACACGAAGACAGGGGGTGTATCGAAGGGGCAAATCCGGATATGGTCTCTGTCAGGGCAGTGGAAAGGGGTCTCCCCCAACTTGGCACCCTGGGTTCGGGCAACCATTTTCTGGAACTTGATGTGGTCGACGAGATAATCGATCCTGAAACAGCAAAGGCCTTCGGGCTGTTTCAGGATCAGATCGTGGTTCTGGTCCATACCGGGTCCCGCGGTCTGGGCCATCAGGTATGCGATGACTATGTCCATTCCATGCTGGGTTCAGCACATAAATACAAGATCGATCTTCCTGACAGACAGCTTGCCTGTGCACCTTTTTCCAGTTCACACGGGAGGGCATACTGGGGTGCGATGGCTGCTGCGGCGAATTTTGCCTTTGCAAACAGAGAACTTGTCACCTTTCTGATAAGGGAGACCTTTGAAGAGGTTTTCAACAGAGGTTGCGAGAAGATGGGCATGGGTCTCCTCTACGATTGCTGCCATAATATTGCGAAGAAAGAAGGCATTGTCTTAAAAGGACAGAAAAAGGAGGTATGCATTCACCGTAAAGGCGCTACAAGGGCCTTTCCGCCGGGCGACCTCAGGTTGCCCGGGAGGTTCAGGGCAACCGGACAGCCCGTGCTCGTACCCGGAGACATGGGCAGGTATTCCTTTATTCTTGCAGGTGCGGATAATGCCCATGAAACCTTTTTCAGTGCGTGTCACGGAGCAGGCCGTCTGCTTTCGAGGCGCCAGGCAAAGAAGCTCTCGAAAGGCAGATCCATCCTCGATGAGCTGAAACGAAAGAATATCCTCGCTATGGCAGCATCGCGCGTGACCCTTGCCGAAGAAATACCGGAGGCCTACAAAGATGTATCCGAGGTCGTCGATACCATTGCCGGGGCAGGGATAGCGCGTGTGGTTGCGAGGCTCGTGCCCGTTGCCATGGTAAAAGGCTAGAGTATTATTCAGTGCTTTGAGATGATTCTGCAGCCCCCGGTGTTTCAGCCCCTTCTTCTGTCGGTTCGTCTTCGGCAAGCTTGGCCGGGACTACAGTGGCGATGACCTTGTCCTCGCTGACACCATGGCCGAGGCTTGAGCCTTCGGGCAGTTTCAGGTCGGAGGCATGAATAATGTCGTGTTTGTCTTTTAACGAGGATATGTCGACCTCTATCTCCGAAGGGATATCTTTTGGAGAGCACTTGATGAAAATGCTTGTTGTCTCCTGGCCTATTTTGCCGCTGCCATCTTTTTCTACAGAGGATTCACCAACAAAGGTCAGAGGTATTTCCACGGTAACGTCTCTTTTCAGGTCAACCTTCAGGAGGTCCACATGAAGGATGCTCTGAGAGAGGTTGTCCCTTTTGATCTCCTGTATGAGAACATTGAGCGTTTTGTTTTCCAGGGATGCCTCAATAATATGCGTTCCGTGTGTTTTTTTATACACCTGCTCAAAATCTTTGCTTTTTACCTGAACAGGGGTTGTCTCAAAACCTCTTCCATAGATGACACAGGGGATTATGCCCTGTCTGCGGAGTGCACGGACCTTTTTCTTCATCACTGTTCGTGGGGCCAGATCGAGTTTAACTGTTTCTTTCGTTACCATGGTAGTTCATCCTTTCTTCACAGAAGAATCTCGATAGTCTCTGAGACTCTCCGCTGGTTTTTTCGATAGTATGGAGACCCTATAGCACTAAATAATACACACCGACAGTATAAACCATGATGCCGGAATATTTCAACAGCGTAATTCTTCTTTGTCAAAGCGTAATTCTTCTTCCGGGTTTTCATGCTGGGGTAGGTATGGACATTCTACACTTGACATATTCGCTTCATGTGGTAACTTTATCTCTGCGATACTGGTAGGCACCTACCGGTATCTTTTTTGTTTTTAAGCTCAAGGTGGTGTTTGATTATGAAACGAAATCCCATAACAAAGGAAGGTTTCAGGGCTTTGCAGGAAGAGTTCGATCGTTTGAAAAAGGTTGAACGTCCAACAATCATCAAGGCAATCGAGGAGGCAAGAGGCCACGGTGATCTATCCGAGAATGCGGAATATATTTATGCAAAGGAAAGACAGGCCCTGATTGAGACCAGGATACAGGATCTGGAAAATAAACTGGGAACTGCAGAGATTATCGATACCAAAAAACTTCCCACAGACAGGATCGTATTCGGTTCCAAGTTTGTTCTTTCAAATATGGATACAGACGAAGAGATCATCTACCAGATAGTCGGTGTAGATGAGTCTGATATTGCGCAGGGCAAGATTTCGGTTGAATCCCCCATGGCCAAGGCATTGATCGGCAAAGGGCCTGATGCTGAAATAATAGTGAATACACCGAACGGCAAAAGAGAATACGAGGTTCTTGATATCATTGTCGAATAATGTCTGAGTCTTCCGGGTCGGGCCATCTTCTGAGCAGGCGAATAAGTTAAATAAACACCTGGCCAGCATGAATAAGGTTTAGTGATCTTCTCGTTTTTTTCAGGTTGTATCGTTTTCGCGGATAAACCTGCTCTTGCAGGATTTTAAATATATTCCCTGATCTAACGAAACATTCGGGTTTATGGGCTAAAATTGCCCGGGTATGAAGAAAATATGGGGTCTTGAGCCGGCAGAATCC
>DSAD01000279.1 GCA_011372875.1 Deltaproteobacteria bacterium | reverse complement strand
CCACATAAAGTGTATCTTATGAATCAATAGAGAGGGTCTATGCTGATGAGGTGGTGTATGGAAAGTAAAGGGTTTCATGCCATAGTACATATGGTATCGGCACCATAAATGGGGCAGGAATATATAAACATAGCATCGTTTTGCCATGCTCCTTCAAGCAGTATGCATCCCAAGTCTTCACAGTGGCTGAGGCATTGGACTGCTATGCCTCAGGACCAAACGGCAGCCTAAGCGCAAAGAACGTGCCCACAGTATTGCCGCCGGCATATGCTATGATATTGAATATTCCGTTCATGGAGCTTTCAGAGATGAGAACGGTAAGCAGCAGGAAATTAACAAAGGTTACCAGTCCGCTCAGAAACGTTGCACTCCATATCTTCTTTTCCGCAACCGCCTTGGTATAGCGGGTGACTAACAGATCGATAATAATGCCGGCTAAAAAGAGTAGAAAAAGTTGTAGGATCATCAATCACCTCTTCCCAGGTGTCGTATTATGAATAAATATGAGCCTTTACATTATGTCCGGTCCTGTGAAATGCGCATTAACATGTGCCGTGCCTGCAGATTGCAGACCCCAAGGGCGATTTGTACGTGAAAAATGCACAGTGGTGCCCCTCAGCTCAGCGCCATCATATCGCGTATGTTCGGAAGGTGTGATAAAGATCGTGGTGAAAAGCCTGATGATTCTGAAATCTGTAAAAATGAGAAAGTGTTTGTTTTAACGGCTAAATAAGGCCTGCCGGATTAAAGGCAAACCTGACACGCACGAGCTGAACTATCACCCTGGCTGCATTTGACCGGATGGAGGCTCATTATTTTCCATAATATCCTCCTGTGTATTAAATTAATTGATATTCCTTAGAATATCTTGCGTATATGACATAAATCACCAAATATGTCAAGGCTTACGATTTCCGGCTGTCATCTCAAACATATCAAAGTCTTTGTCTCAGGCATGCTTTGATGCCCAGTTGATGGTCATGGTTGAAGAACTTTAAAAGATAATCCCGGTCAGGAAGATTTCTTAGTAGACAGCTTTCTGAAATATACGATCTTGTCGTCACCTTTTGAATAGAAGTTCTTTAACAGCGCTTCTTTACGGTAACCGGATCTGAGATAAAAACCCCTGGTGGGCTCATATATGCTACGGGAAGAGGTTTCTATGTATACCCTTTCTCCTCCGAGTTTTGCTATAACACGCTGTGTCTTTTTCAAAAGGTTTTTCCCGATTCCTTTGCCCTGCAGATCATGCCTGATTGCTATCCAGTACAGATCGTAGCTGTCCCTGGTACAGGGGATTGGGCCGAAACATGTGTACCCGAGTACTTCACCATTATCATTTTCAACCAGGAGGAAATGATAGCCGCTGGCGGTCCCTTTGGTCAGGCCTTCATCGACCAGTTCGAGAGCGACATCAATTTCCTCACGACTGAACATTGCGGTGGATTTCAGTATGTCCTCAATAGTCTGCCTGTCTGATTCTATGAGGTGATCGCGGTAATGGATTGTCATGTATTTCCAGCTGTCGAAGGTGAATCACTGCTGAGGGAAAGCATGTCCGGGAGTGCATCGCCAACGATGCGTTCGATAATCATGGGGTAGGTAAGACCTGCTTTATGGGCTGCAGCTACGAATCCACTGTCCGGAGATATGCACGGATTTGCATTTACCTCCAGGACAAAGGGCTTCCCGCTTATATCCACCCGGAAATCAACGCGATTATAACCACTCAGTTCAAAGACATTCCAGCATAGAAGCGCAATGGTTCTGAGCTCGTCAAGGAGTGGTTCATCGTTGTCAGGGAAATCGAAACAGCGCCTGGTGCCCTGGTATTCGATTGAGTCCAGATCCCATTTGGCCCGGTAATCCACGATATTATACCTGCTTTTTGGAAGGTCGAACCTGATCTCGGCTGCAGGAAGGGTTTCTGGCTGGCCGTCACGGGCAAGAAGGGAGATATTGAATTCTCTGCCCTCGATATATTGCTCCGCAAAACACATCAACCCGAGATGCCTTGACCTTAAATCCACTAGATTTTCCAGTTCTGCAAGGTTACTTGCCTTGACAACAGAGGTTTCATCGATGCCAACAGATGCCTCTTCCCACAACGCCTTGATGATATAGGTGCCGGGAAAGACAAGCTCGGCCACAGGGTCATATCCGGGCATAAACCATGCAGGAGGTGCTATCCGGTTGAAAGTCAGTAATCTTTTGGACAGGACCTTGTGAGAGGTGAGAAAAATGGCCTCTGTAGATGCCCCGGTATAGGGGATGCCAAGATGATCGAGAAGGGCCGGGGCCATATGGATAAGCCTGGCATCACCTAAGGAAGATTCTACGAGGTTGAAAATGCATGCCGGGCTTATCTCGCGGATCTTTGCCGTGAATGATTCATCCAGGAGCATGAGCGGCAGCCGGATTGCCTTGAACCCCAGCGTTTCAAGTGCACCGGATACCTCTTCCGCCTGGACAAGCACATCCTGCTCGTCCTGCGGGGCATCTGCCAGCACAGGGTTATGGAGAACAACGATTGTCTTCATGCTTCACCGGTTATATTCTTTTCATTGCGGATTGAACGATATGCTCGATGATATCACGATAAGGGATGCCTTGCAGCCTGCACATAATGGGTAGGTCGGAGTGCACGGGATTGAGGCCTGCCAGTGGATTGACCTCGATAAAATTCGCAATGCCGCATGAATCCATGCGGACATCTATCCTGCCGCCGTCCCTGCAATCAAGAACCTTCCATGACTTAAGCGCCAGATCCGAGCATTTCTGGATGGCCTCGGATTCAGGGATCCGGTATTCAATGACCTCTTCGTAGTTTGCCTTGTTTGCATAGGAGTAGATTGTGTCTCCTGCATGGTTGTCTTTGAACAGGACTTCCATGACGCCTATAATCTTTGCGTCGCAGTCTGTACCGACAATGCCGGCAGTAAATTCCCTTCCGGGAAGGTAGGTTTCCACGAGTACGGGCTGCCTGAACTGACCCAGCAGGTGCGAGCAGACTGTAGTAAGCTCGTGCTTCGTTTCGATCCTGGATGCATCGCTGATGCCTTTGCCGGTCCCTTCTGCTACAGGTTTTGCAAAGAGCGGGTAGGGCAATGATATCTTATCGATATCGGAAGCTTCTTTCACCACGTAAAAATCTGCAGTTGCGATGCCTGCCTGGCGGATGATGGTCTTGGTCAGGCCCTTGTCAAGGGTGAGTGCAAGCACGAGCGGGTCTGAGAAAGTATATGGGATGCGGTATGCATCGAGCAGAGCAGGCACCTGGGCCTCGCGGCTGATTCCGCTTAAGCCCTCGGCAATATTGAAAACCAGATCCCACTTGTGATCTGAGGCAAGGCTCTTTACAAGATCCATCACATTGCCGATCCGTTCGGTCTCAAAACCCAGAGCCCCAAGGGCCTCTTCGATTGCCTGAATCGTATCTTCCCGGTCGAATTCGGCTGTTTCCTCGTCAGAATATCCCTGTTTCAGGTAGTCATCCCTGAGGTCGTATGTAATGCCTATCTTCATGATTAACCTCTTTAAAGACCGGCAGGAGCTGGATCGGGATACCTGAACAGCTTGTGCTCGTAATTTCTCAGTACTATTGATGCGTTATCACAGCCCTGGAAATAGTCAGGCAGAAGCGGGATCTTTCCGCCGCCGCCAGGGGCATCGATGACATACTGGGGTATGGCATACCCTGTTGTGTGGCCCCGCAGACCCTCTATCATCTCGAGGCCTTTGGCGACAGAGGTCCTGAAGTGCGAGGAACCCAGAATAGGGTCACACTGGTACAGGTAATACGGACGTACCCGTATCCTGAGAAGTCCGTGATAAAGAGATCTCAGAGTTTCCACATTATCGTTGATCCCTTTTAATAGTACTGTCTGGCTTCCCATCGGTATTCCTGCATCAGCGAGCAGGTTGCAGGCTGCGGCAGTCTCGGGTGTAAGTTCGTCGGGGTGGGTAAAGTGAAGACTCATCCAAAGCGGGCGGAACCTTTTCAGTATCCTGATTAATTTCGGTGTAATCCTCTGCGGCAGAACAACCGGCACCTTTGTCCCGATGCGGATCATCTCTACATGGTGGATCCGTGCGATGTTTCCCAGGAGATATTCCAGCTGGCTGTCAGGAAGGGTGAGGGGGTCCCCTCCTGATATGAGCACATCTCTAACTTCAGGTGTATTTTCGATATATGCAATCGCCTTTTGCCACTGAGAGATACTTCCCCTGAAACGCTGGTTGTTGCCTACCATCCGTGAACGGGTGCAATAGCGGCAGTAGGTTGAACAGAATCCTGTCGTGAGAAACAGGACCCGGTCAGGATAGCGGTGCACAAGGCCCGGCACCGGGCTCTGGTCTTCTTCCGAGAGCGGATCTTCCGCCTCGCACGGGCTGAAAAGATATTCGCCCATGACGGGGATAACGGATTTCCGGATAGCCTGGGATGGATTATCCCTGCTGAGCAGGCTTGCATAATGGGGGGTGATCCGAAACGGAATCCCGCCTGCGTGATGCACTATGGCTGAAGATTCATCCTCGCTTAGATGTATGATCCGTCTTATATTCTCGAGCGAAATGATGCTGTTGCGGATCTGCCATTGCCAGCTGGCCCAGTCTGCAGGGGTGGCATTTGGAAAGAACTTCTGCAGAAAGATCGAGGAAGAGCTGCTCAGTGGTATACGGCTCGTATTCGGAAATCTTGTGACAGGCCGGGGTGTAAAGTAGTGTGATTCCGATAGGGCCTCGGCTATCGATGGGGGTTCGTCGGTGAGATCGACGGCAAGGGGTTCGGAACTTGTCATTCCGGTGGAGATTATCGTGCATTTGCTCTCCATGTTTTTCTGTCCTCCTACGATGGGGTCGATGTGTATATTAGGCATAGTATTATATTTGTATAACGGGAAAGATGCCGTGTGAATGGTGAGCGAGGAGATAGGAATGGAATCATCTAAATATGATGGCAGTGCCATAAGGAGCCATCGTCATATCCATTGAAAATATGTTGCTGTTCATTATATTCCATCCTTTTATGGCTGGTAGTTTTAACGATCAATCCCCTTGAAAATCCTCAAAAGGAACTCTCGTTATTGAGATTTCTAATAGACCTCTTTTTATAAAATGCAAGAGTTTTTATCGAGAAAGAAAAAATATTTTTGTGTACGAAAATCAGAAAGAAAGACACGATTAACGTGATCGTATCATTCCAGCTTTTCGATATCACGTTTTACGCTTTGTGTAATGGGCAGTCGCAGGGTTCCCCGAAGTAGAAGATTCCGGGCACCCCGGCTGTAGCTGATATACTGGAAAGCCCAGCGTATCATGACTATAAGCCGGTTCTCGAACTGTATGAGCAGGAGCAGGTGTATAAACAGCCACATCAGCCAGGCAAAGAATCCCCCGAACTGTACAGCGTGGAGATCTGCAACAGCGGCATGACGGCCTATGACAGCGAGCGTTCCCTTGTCGAAATATCTGAAGTGATCTGAACGGTGCTTTTCTTTCAGCCGATCCCGGATCAGCCCCGCAACAAAGCGTCCCTGCTGGGTGGCAACGGGTGCAAGGCCTGGAAGGGGAGTTCCCTTTTTCCCTTTGCTGTGTCCCAGATCACCAACCACGAAAATTTCAGGATGTCCCGGGAGAGTGAGGTCCGGATTCACCTTGACCCTGGCCTGCCTGTCGAGTTGTGCCCCTGTCCGCTCAGAGAGTTTTTTCCCAATGGGAGAGGCTTTTACGCCTGATGCCCACAGAACGGTCCTGGCCGGGATGAATTTTCTTCCCCCCGGTTGTTCCACCGTGACGCCTGTATCTGATATATCCACGACCGTGGTGCCCGGGCATGTTGTTATACCGAGCAAGTTGAGGGTTTGTTCCGCGATCTTTGAGAGCTGTCTGGGGAAGGAAGGGAGGATGCGTTGTGCTCCATCGAGTAGCAGGATTTTCGATTCCTCCGGCCTGATGGTGCGGAATTCATGTTTCAGGGTGTTCCGGGCTATTTCAGAGAGCATACCCGAAAGCTCGATCCCGGTGGGACCGCTGCCGATCACTGCAAACGTAAGCCATTCCCGTCGCTTTTCAGGGTCAGGCTCCCGCTCTGCCACCTCGAATGCGTAGAAGATCTTCTGACGCATCCTGCCGGTATCTTCTATGGTCTTCAGTCCGGGCGCATACTGCTCCCAGTCTTCATGTCCATAGTAGTGGTTCACCATACCGGTGGCAACCACCAGGGTATCGTATTCCACCTCTCCGTCTTCGAGGATCACCCGCTTTTGTTCAGTGTCGAAGTCGATCACTTCACCCAGCAGAACCCTCGTGTTGTTCTGCTTTCTCAGTATATGCCGCAGCGGTGTTGTGACTTCGGATGGACACAAAAGACCGGTAGCCACCTGGTAGAGCAAAGGCTGGAACAGGTGGAAGTTCCTCTTGTCAATAAGCGTCACATCAAGAGGAAGGTTACGCAGGGACAGTGCCGCTGTGAGCCCGCCGAATCCTCCACCAATAATAACAACACGATGCAGTCTTTGTTCCATGGCCTTCACCTTCTGTTCACCCGCAGATTAAACCTGCTTTAAAAATATATACGTCTCAAGGAAGCTGGCATCATATCCTGTGTATGAATATAATATATTCCGCTGACCTGAATTTATAAGATCAAATAAAAAAAATAAACAGGATATCTTTAAGTCAGTCCTGGTATGCTTATTTCGATTTTCTGAATATCCCCTGCATACCCAGATATTTTCTGCGCGAGACGGGTGTTCTAAACGGAAAGACGCTCTCGCTTACGAACCGTACATCCTCGATCGAGTAGAACGCATTAGGGTTGAATTTCTTGATAATCCCGACAAAAGAATCGATGTCGTGCCGCTCAACGATTGAGAAGAGCACATTCACCGGGCCGGTTGCGCCGTGTGCATCGATAGCGGTGATGCCGTATCCGGCTGTCTTGAGAAAATTCACCAGTTCGTCAGCCTCCACTTTCGTGATGATCCTGATGATGACCCTGCCGATGGACAGCCTGTTCTCGATATACATGCCCACAAATATCCCTGAAGAGAAGCCCAGTGCATATGCAATGAAGCATGCAGGATTATTCAGGTTCTGCATGATTTCACGTATGGCAAGAAGCCAGATGAGTATCTCGAAAAAGCCGATTACAGGAGCCAGATACCTCAGGTCCCTTGAGATAAAGATGATGCGTATTGTGCCTAGAGAGACATCCATTACACGTGCAAGAAAGATCAGAACAGGCAGGACAAGCCAGGTATAGATGCTACCGTTGAGGAAAGAGAATAGATCCATAGCTGAAGCTAAACATCAGTGAATGAAAAAATCAATCATATTTACCTCGTCAGTATGGGGGATCTCCCGTAACTGAATATTTTAACAACAATGTGGAGAAGACAATATTCCCTGTTTTTTTACGGATAATAGTTAAACTGGATCTTGACATTCCATGAAAGCCTTTTATGAAAAGGTTGATCAGGCAAATGGCGGTTCTTGGGGCAGTTGCAGGATGTATTCTTTTTCTGGGGAATGCATGGGCAATGGAAATGGAAGTGATAGATATCAATGCGGCAACGGTTGAGGAACTGGAGACATTACCCGGTATGGACAGTGTAGTGGCGAATGATATTGTTTCTTTCAGGACCATGAACCGGCCTTTTACCAGGGTAGACGATCTGCTCAAGGTAAGGGGCATGAGTATTGAGAAGCTTGATGCAATCCGTGAATTCATTACGATTGAAATGGCTCCCCATCCGGTGGAACAGCCGGATTTGCTTACCGAATGAAAATACAAATACGTACAGCCGGTTACGAACATCGACCATTTACAGGTTTTTGTTTTACATGAGTGTTTGTTTGTGAAGATTTCTGTGAATGCCGGATTAGTTGTTTTCTAAGACGCTTATCCGGTACGTGTCTATTGCTGCGAAATGCTTTTAGCCGGGTAAGCCTTTGTATTGACTGGTATTGTATCAGCCGAGGATTGTTCGTATGCAAATTTCAATGACTTATGGATTGAGCATGGCTGTCATGTTGGAAGTATAATTGCATAAGAATTCCGAGGTATTCATTTTTATATTACGGAGGTTTGATATGAAGGCACCCGGTATGGCAGTAAGAAGAGCAGATGTCTGTATAACAGCAGTACTCATTATTTGTTGTCTGCTGGCAGCATGCAAGAGTCAAAGCGATTTTTTACCACCTGACCCGGAAGATCCCCCGGCAGCAACTTCATCGGCTGCAATGATTATCGATCATGCCTGTACTGATCTGGATCTCATTCCCGAGGAATGGATCGAAGAGGCAAAGGAC
Organism: Deltaproteobacteria bacterium; assembly: GCA_011372875.1. Lineage (GTDB taxonomy): Bacteria > Desulfobacterota > Desulfomonilia > UBA1062 > UBA1062 > DSAD01. The sequence continues at coordinate 8,025 of DSAD01000279.1, read as the reverse complement.
TATCTGAACATAGCCTATGGACATACCTCACATGGAAGCCAGTTGACTACAGGAATGACCGGCCTTGTAAGTTTTATGGGGGATCTTTATGCATACAACTCTACAGGATTGAGCGGTGCACTGGAACTTCACGACAGCCCGTTTTCAGGTGCATCTGACCTGGGCAACCCGGACAGGACGGCATGGGCAGCGGCAACCCGCACGTATCTCGATGCACATGCAGATATAAATGTTATTATCTGGTCCTGGTGCGGTCAGGTCTCAAACTCCACTCTGACCGATATCGAGACCTATCTGGACCTGATGAGCGGGCTCGAGCATGATTATCCTGATGTATATTTCGTGTATATGACAGGCCATCTGGACGGCACCGGGCTGGACGGGAACCTTTACCTGCGAAATGAACAGATCAGAGAATACTGCAGGGAAAATGACAAGATACTCTATGATTTTGCAGACATCGAGACTTATGACCCTGACGGTACCTATTTTGGAGACAGGATACCCGATGATGCATGCGCATACGACACCGACAATGACGGGATAAGGGACGGCAACTGGGCCATTGAATGGCAGGAAAGCCATGCGCAGGGTGAAGACTGGTATAGCTGCTCATCAGCGCATTCTCAGCCCCTTAACGCCAACCTCAAGGCCTATGCGGCATGGTGGCTCTGGGCTCGTATCGCGGGATGGGAAGGCCAGTGACTTATAAAATTCGGAAATTCAATACAGTGATGGTGCCTGGATCTGGTTTTATGATATAAAGCGTACACTGAAATGAATTAGCACGAGGAGGAATAGGTAATGGCCTTGCAGGAAAAGACACAGAATATGGCGGTGTTCTGTGATTTCGAGAATATCGCCCTGGGTGTAAGGGATGCCCAGTACGCCCAGTTCGACGTGAACAAGGTGCTGGAGAGGCTGCTGCTCAAGGGCAGTATAATAGTGAAAAAGGCCTATTGCGACTGGGACCGCTACAAGGTTCATAAACCTTTCATGCACGAGGCATCCTTCGAACTCATAGAGATCCCCCATGTGAGGCAGTCAGGCAAGAATTCCGCCGATATCCGCATGGTCGTGGATGCACTTGACCTGTGTTATACCAAAATGCATGTAGATACCTTTGTTATCATCAGCGGTGATTCGGATTTCTCGCCCCTTGTGAGCAAGCTCAGAGAAAACAACAAACTCGTCATCGGTGTTGGGGTTAAGAATTCCACCTCGGACCTCCTCATTGCCAACTGTGATGAGTTCATCTTTTACGATGACCTTGTGCGCGAGAGCGAGGCAAAAAAACCGAAAAGACGTAAGCCTGTTGCAAAGAGCTCAACAGATACAGCAGCCAAAGCCACACCTAAGGAGAGCGCTGAGGAGGTCAAGAAACAGACAGCACTGGATCTTGTCGTGGAGACCGTGGAGGCCCTGTTTGCAGAACGGGGAGAAGACGACAAACTCTGGGGATCAATGGTGAAACAGGCCCTGAAGCGGCGGAAACCGGGTTTCAATGAAAGTTATTATGGCTTCCGTTCTTTCAGCCGGCTTCTGGAAGAGGCCAGGCAGCGCCGCATGCTCGAACTCGAGCTTGACGAGAAATCAGGCAGCTATATCATCAAGAACGTCATTCATGAGGATTAGTCAGGTCTGCCCAGCAGCTGAACCGTTTCAAGCGCTTGCTGAGAGTTGCTTTGTTAAGATTCTTCGCAGATTGGTCAAAGATTGATATTCAGGTGTTTATATGGCTGATGATTTCAGAAAACGTGTCTATGAACTGGACAGCTTTTTTCGTGACGCCGTGGATCTAGGAAGGAATATCGTCGCCTTGACCCGAGCTTTTTACTCCTGCAGGGTTGACAAGGCCTTTCGGGAAAAGCTGAATATGGCTGTTACCAGTGTCCTTGGTTGCCGTTACTGTACGTGGCTGCATACCGAGATGGCACTTTCTCATGGTGTTGATCCCCAAGAACTGCAGAAGATTCTCTCTGGAGAGATTGGTTCTTTCCCTGGGGAACATTCTGTTGCCCTCGCCTTTGCGCAGCATTACAGTGAAACAGGTGCCGTGCCTGATAAGAATGCAAAGCGCAGGTTTTATGAATTCTATGACCATGAGACGGCAAATGACATAGTGCTTTACATAAAGGTCATCTATTTCGGGAATCTATCAGGTAACACCATAGATGCCCTTATCGGTCGGATAAAGGGTAGGCCGAACGAAGCAAGCAGACTGCTGTCCGAGATTGTGATATCTGTCTTACTCGGACCCTATTATCTGATCATACTCCCCCTGCTCGCCTTTGCATTTCATTATAAAAATAAAGCTTGAGTGAGCCTGGCCGGATGATGTTGAGTGTTCATGTCGAATCCTGGATTGTTGATGGTAAACCAAATTATGCGGTCTCCCCGCGTTACTGTTTGATATCAGGGATTCAGGCTATCCAGAGTACATAATAGAATAAAGGGGCAAGCACGAAATGGAAAATGAAAAGTATCTCGATGCGATCTTTCACCCAAAAACACTTGCTGTTGTGGGGGCACCTCAGGAAAGGCCCCTTGGATGGCCGGGCATTTTCGGATGCATCAGGGATTACGGATACCCTGGGCGATTGTACCCGATTAACCCACGCGTTACTCATGTCGAGGGCTTAAAGGCCTATCCCGATCTCGTATCTGTTCCCGAACCCATAGACCTCGTTATCATATCTGTTCCCGCACCTGCTGTCCCGGCTGCGCTGATGGACTGTATTGCTTCGGGCAACAGGAACGTTCACATTTTTACCTCCGGGTTCAATGAAACAGGTGAGGAAGTTGGGCTTGAACTGCACAGGCAGATCAAGGAGATTGCACTTGCCGGAGATCTTCGGGTAATCGGGCCAAATTGCATGGGTGTATATGTTCCAAAAGAGCGGCTGACAACATGGGTGAAGCCTTCCGGTAAGGACGGGCCTGTCGCATTTATAAGCCAGAGCGGAGGCCATGCTCAGGATTTTACAGGGTTTACCTCCAGATTGGGTATATTTTTCAGCAAGGTTGTCAGCTACGGTAATGCCCTGACGCTGGACAGTACAGACTTTCTTGAGTATCTGGCCGATGACCCTGACACAAAGATCATTGCAATGTATCTAGAGGGTGTGAAGGACGGGAGGAAACTGCTGGAGGTCGTCTCGAGGATTAATCGTACCAAGCCGGTAATTATATTGAAGGCAGGGCTCACTGAGGCCGGAACCAGGGCTGTTGCCTCTCATACCGGATCAATGGCAGGGGGAGAACATATATGGGATGCCTTCTTCAGGATGAGTGGGTCTGTTCGTGCCTATTCCCTGGAAGACATGGCCCATGTGACCCTGACATTTCGACATCTGGGAACGACTGAAGGAACACGAATAGCGGTCATGGGTCATGGCGGGGGCATAGCCGTCTCTGCTGCAGATGCCTGCGGTAATGCAGGGCTGACAATGCCGCCTTTCAGGAATGAAACACAAGCAGAACTCCGGTCGTTTATTCCGTCTAGCGGCAACATGATCAGGAACCCGGTAGATGCAATCCCGATCTTTATTGATACCGCGAACATTCAGCGCATGCTGGATCTTGCCTCAGCAGAACCGGATATTGACATGCTTATGATCGCGCTGTCCCTTGATTGGCTTTTCGACGTTGATGATGGCGTGCATATTGAAAGGATTGCCGAGTATCTTGCAGGGCATGCACGTGAATTCGTACACAACAAGCCCCTGGTGGTCACCTGGAGGACCTATCGCAACGATCCTCGAATACCTGAGGTCGGACTCAAGATTGAGAGGCTTCTGCTTGAAGCCGGCATTCCTGTCTACCGGGGATTTGAACCGGCAACGAGCGCGCTTGCACGGTGGGCCGGGTATCACCGGTTCATCAGGGAGAGAAGCCAGCATTAGATTCGATACGTTTATTGCCGGCTCCGGACAGGTTTTTGCTCAGAGGTGTTTTGCCTTGAGCAGATCTGGAAGATTATAGCAGCATAGTACTGAATATTACGAATGGTATGGCCCGGTCCTTTCCAGGCGACCTATATGAGATGATATCGCAGCAGAAAACATGGTTGAACACAACATTTAAGAGATATCTATTACCTTTTTTACACATTTACTAAGATAAAGAGGGAAATAAAGTACCACTATGTAAGGTGACCGACATGGAAAGGGGATTGTCAAGGAGGTGTAACATAATGATTAAACAGCAGTAAGATGATAACGATATGATATGGCACATCTCTTGTATGATTACAGGAAGTGGTTGTTTGATTCACCAGGCAGCAACGAGACAGCATCAAAGAAGAGGGAAAGAACATGAAAACACCAATCTTCGGGGTTACGGCAATTATGGGTATTGTGGCTGTAACCCTCTTTTTTATGATGGCACAGGAATCCCAGGCCCGGACATCCCTGGGAACTTCCCCATTTCACGTATACAAGCTGCAGTATTCGTATAATGACAGGGTCTGGCATGACCTTATCATGATCGAAAACGGAACCCTTTCGGAAAATATCAAGTATCTCAACACACAAGGGGAGTTTCCATATCTGAGGTACTGGTACTCATACATAGATGAAGAAGGGGTAAAGCGTGTTCAGTACATCCCGCTGACTATAGGAGAACGATCATAGGCATATGACCGAGAATGCTGTTATCCTGCAATGTGCTCTTTGATGGAGATCTTGGAGGCTATGAATTGAAGATGAATCATAAAAGAGAAAAGACTCCACACTGGTAAACATATCCTATTCCTCCTCAGGCCGCAGCCCTTGGCGACAAGAAGTTGCGGCCTGATCCCTCTCAACAGCTACTCCATCACCTCAACTCGCAGTCCGAATCTCGACAGGGACGCGCATGCGTCTTTTTTAATGACGATACAGGTTTTCATAGCGAAACCCGTTTACATGTCTAGGGCAAGGAGAGAGTCTCAGCTGGTCTCATTGTGTATGTTGCACTATTGATATGAGGGAAGGACGTTCGTTGTAAAGGATTGACGAATACTTTTCCATATAATAGTGACCTGGCCAGATCTTTGTTTCGTCAGGCAGGGTAAGGATCTTCCTGATACTTTCACTGAGACGGGAAAAACTCCCTCCCGGTATATCCGTGCGTCCGATATTTCCCGCGAAAATGGTATCCCCGCTGATAAGATTGCCTGGCCAGTACAGGCAGATAGACCCTGGGGAGTGCCCTGGCGTATGGATAACCTCTATCGAATTGTCTCCAATGAGGATTTTTACTCCGTCGTTCAGGTCAAAGGAAATCTTCGGAGGGATCCTTGCTGTAAATAATGTTGATAGTGCAAAATGCACGGAGCGCATAATAAAACCGCTGTCTCCCGGATGTGCTCTGATAGGGACCTTTCCTGCAAAGAAGCGGTTTCCCGTGGTATGATCTGGATGAAGGTGAGTGTTGATAACTGCCTTGACATGCATTGGGTTGGTGCATATATGTGAAGGTATGGTGCTTCCCGGGTCAATCACTATACACTGTTTTGAGACCGGATCCTGGATAATATAGCTGAGCAGGGCATATGCCGGTGTCTTGACCTGTGTTATATCCAGCATATGCCTCTGGTTGTCTCAGGGTCGCCTTGTGCGGATAATCTTGTTAAATAGAGGGAAAAGTAAAGATGCGAGGATAACGCTTCCTGATGCCTGCAGAATATTTGCAGGCACCTCTGCCATAGCGGCTTTCTGATCATACATGAAGGTCTCTGCAAGGAAATAACCCAGTACCATCCATGTTGTTGCAACAATCAAGCATGCCACAAGAAGGAAGGAGACCTTTTCCTTTCGGATACCAAGAACAATGATAAGCCCGGCAACGATGACAGCCTCAATGCCTTTGATAATCAGAGTCCATATTGCCCACTGCGGATATCCTCCGAGGATGTCGGCAAGAGCCGAACCGATTCCTCCGGCAATGAATCCTCCGACCGGACCGAAAAAGATTGCCGTGAGCAATACCATAGAGTCGCCCAGATTCATATAGCCGTTTGTCTGTGGTATCGGTACGCGTATAATCATGGTCGAGACTGCAACAAGCGCTGTAAAAAGCCCTAAAAGGGCAAAATCACGTAAATTCATTTTCTTTCCTCCATTATCTGCAATGCCTTGGTTAATCTCGAGACCACGGTTTCTTTGCCCAGAGTCGTCATGATCTCGAATATTCCCGGGGATACGGTCTTGCCGGTCAGGGCAACCCTCATGGGTTGGGCAAGGATCTTGAATTTTATGTTGAACTCATCCATAAGACCTTTGATGGTCTCCTCTGTCCCGGTATGATCTGCAAGATCCACGGTTCTTAGCCGATCGACAAGTGATCGAAAGATATCGGCTAGTTCCGGTATAAAGAATTTCTCCTTGAGTTCATCGGAAGGTTCTTTTTCGATAAAATAGAAGTCGCCGAAATCTACCATGCCCTCTAGTGTTTTGGTCCTATCTCTTACGTCCACTACTACCTTTTCGATATATTCTTTTTCCGGGATTTTATAGCCTTTATGTTTGATAAAGTCAGGGAGAAGAGCTCCAAGTCTGGCCGGATCGCCGTTCTTAATGTAGTGATGGTTAAGCCACAGGAGTTTTTCAGGGTTGAATACTGCCGCGGCCCTGCCCACATCTTTGAGGTCAAAGAGTTCTATTAACTCCTCACGGGAGAAGATCTCCTGATCACCGTGAGACCAGGAAAGTCTCACAAAATAATTCACCACGGCCTCGGGGAGGTACCCCATTTCCTGATAAGCCATTACAGATGTCGCTCCATGTCTTTTCGAGAGCCTGGTTTTATCCGGGCCCAGAATCATGGGAACATGGGCAAATACAGGCAGTTCGAGGCCGAGAGCCTCATAGATCCTGATCTGCCTCGGGGTATTGTTGACATGGTCATCACCCCTGATAACGTGGGTGATATTCATGGTTGCGTCATCGATGACAACAACAAGGTTGTATGTCGGCATGCCGTCGGATCTGAGCAGGACAAGGTCGTCAAGCTCTGCGTTCTCCACCGAGATCCTGCCTTTGATCATGTCGTCGAATGCGGTTGAGCCGGTTTCCGGCATGGCAAACCGGACTACCCTTCCTGGGCCGGGGCCAAGCCCTTTTCCTTTGCAGGTGCCGTTGTATTTCGGCTTCTCCCCTTTTTCCATGGCCAGTTTTCTCCTGGCTTCAAGTTCTTCCGATGTGCATTCGCACCAGTAGGCCTTGCCGTTATCCAGGAGATTGTCAACGTAAGACCTGTAAAGATCCAGTCGCTGTGACTGATAAAACGGTCCTTCATCCCAGTCGAGCCCGAGCCATGACATGGCTTCCAGGATCTGGCGGCTTAACGACTCATCAGAACGCTGGGCATCGGTATCTTCGATCCTCAATATGAATTTTCCACCGGTATGTCTTGCGTACAGCCATGAAAAAAGGGCTGTACGTGCCCCCCCTATGTGAAGGTATCCTGTGGGTGATGGGGCAAATCGTGTCCTGATTTCATGTGTCATTTCTGCCTCGCACCTGTGATTTGATATAGTTGAGCAGTCCGCCCTGACGGAGTATGTCCTGTTCCCGCGGAGAAAGAGAGATTGTACAGCCGAGCTTTCTGCCCGAAGCAGCATCATATGCATCGAGATCTCCATCTCCTGAAAGTGCCCGGAGGATGTTTTTCAGCATTATCTTTGAGTCTTTCTCAAGTACGGTATAGGTGTCTTCATCTATCACGACCGGCAGGATGCCGAAGTTGATGAGGTTTGAACGGTGAATCCTGGCAAACGATCTGGCGAATACCGCCTTTATACCCAGATACATGGGTGCAAGGGCTGCATGTTCTCTCGATGATCCCTGTCCGTAGTTTTCCCGTGCGAGGATGCATCCGGCACCGGCTTTTTTGGCATGTGCTGAGAAATTCTCATCAATGCCTGAGAAAACATATTCGGATATGGCTTCTATGTTTGACCTCAGTGGCAGGATTTTTGAACCGGCCGGCATGATGTCGTCAGTTGTAATATTATCTGCAAGTTTCAGGAGTATGTGAAGT
>DSAD01000044.1 GCA_011372875.1 Deltaproteobacteria bacterium | reverse complement strand
TACCGGCACCTGATCGACAAGGCGTTCCTGTTTTCCGCCATTATGCTCTGTTCTGTGGGTATGTTTCTATCCACCAGCAGAAACGCCCTGTTCACTGCCCTCACAGGTCTTTTGTTTCTGGCTTTTCCTGTTCTGAAAAAGGGCAGGGGGCTTAAGAGTCTTCTTGTTGTCACATCGATAGTTGTTGTCTCATTCGTCGTTTCCATCAATGTCATACCAAACTTTGCAAACCGCTTTGGAAGGGTTTTCCCGGCTATAACCAAAGTGGTTAGTCATCAATCTATAACCTTAAGTGATTTCAGGGTTGATGTATCCAAGGATATGCCCTCAAGGCTGTCTATCTGGAAAACCGGTATAGAAAAGGCAATGGAAAGACCTCTCCTCGGGTGGGGCAACTGCATGGCCTATTTTCATCTCAAGCCAGTCACCAAACATGATCATCTCCACAATGCCTTTTTAGAGATCCTCTACAGCAACGGTACTATCGGCTTTGCCCTGTTTCTGGCCCTTATTGCGCTATGGCTTGCAAAGCTCAGGTCTGTCTGGTGCTGGGCACCGGTTGCAGCAACCCTGTTCATGAGCCTGTTCGAGACCTTTTTTGTAATCGCGCCCTGGGTAGTATTTACTGCCTGGCTTGTGGCGTTCACGACCAGGGACCTTACAGAGAACCGGAATGATTCATCAGGTGAAGATTTGCAGTCCCCTCAGGACGAAGGCCGGCAGTTATAATAGATATTTATGACAGATAACAGTGAGCATATGAGATCATTTACCTCCAACACGTCGCAGCTTCTGCAAGGTTTCCTGTTTGACAAGAGCAGTCATGTACTGCAGATAGGGCCCTGTGATGGTGAGCTGACAAGATATTTAGGTGAGTATTTCCAATCAGTCGTCTGCCTGGAGCCGGATACAGACTCTGCATCGAAGTCTCAGTCTTATGAAAAACACATGGAAAATGTATCAGTCATCTGTGCCCCTTTTCAGGGCACAACTTTTAGGGAAACCTTTGATATTATCTTCAGTATCGGGTCGATAGACTGCTGCAATAATGGAAACATGGATGATGGATCCCTGAGAAAAGCTTTCATGTCAGCATCTGAATTGTTAAAGCCTGATGGCGTTTTCATTCTTGCTATAAATGCTCAGCATCTTGGATATAAAAGGATAAAAGAACTTCTGGCACAACAATTCCACGATATCAGATACTATTACCCTATTCCGGAGTTCAGTGCGCCTGCCTGTATATTATCTGAAGAGCTCTTAAACAGGGCAAGGCTGGATGAACTTGTGGCGGGTTTTCTCTCAAAAGGGAATATACTTTCTGATGAATCACCGGCGATGGCAGACAGTGATGATGAGCAAGGGCTCTTCAGGATGATCGATACCCTTTTTGTTGTTGCAGGAAAACAATCCACACAATCAGTAAGGGCTGACTGGCTGGCCATCATGTATGCGAAACAGCGCATCCCTTCACTGCAGACTGTAACAAGAATATATGAGGACGACAACGGAGCTCTGCGTGTTAATAAAACCCCACGGTACCACACAGGACCGGTTCACTTGTCAAAACTCACCCTCCATCCCTTGGATTCACCATGGATAGACGGCATATCGCTTCATCAACAGATCCTGATGAACTGCAGCGAACAGGGCATGACTTTGGAAGACATCTTCTCTCCCTGTAAGATATGGATAGATACCATGCGGGATCTATGTGTCACCAAAGGTGAGGATTTGTGGATAGACGGCAGATACATAGATAGTATCTGGAAGAATTGCATGATTGTTGATTCTCAGTGCCGGTTCTTTGATTATGAGTGGGAATGGAACGAGAGCATCCCTTTTCGGCCGTTCTTGATTCGTGCTCTGATGTATTTTTTGTCTGATGCCAAGCTGTTGGATGCGCCGGCCTCTTCAATTAATTTCAAGCCCGTATGGCGGTTATGTGTTGATATTGCAGGTATGTTCGGTATCAGGCTGCAGATAAGAGATTTCGCGGCTTGTATCGCTCTGGAAGGTGAACTCCAGAAGATCGTTACCAATACGCCGCGAATCAAGACTGATATATCCCTTGTACTTTTTCTTGTCAGTATTGTCTCAGCCGGGAAGTGGCCTGAATGGAGAAGTGGCTTGGGGCTTAAAACGAGAAAACAAGATGTTGATCTTGAATAATAGAGAGCAGCTGCTGAGGTGGCATTAATAACCGGAGAGGTAAAAAGGTTTTCATGAGCATGCATTCCATTGATATTATTCTGCCTGCTTGCAACGGCGGGACCTATCTTTCCCGGCAGATCGAATCCATACAGGCCCAGAGCTTTGCCGGATGGAATATCCTGACAAGAGACGACGGTTCCAGTGATGCTACCCCTGAGATTATCAGGAAATATGCAGATGCGGATGAACGCATTCGCGTTATTTCAGACGATCAGGGCAAATTAGGGGTGGTTCAGAACTTTGCCTGTCTGCTCGGGCATACCGGGGCAGATCATGTCATGCTCTGTGACCAGGACGATGTCTGGCTGCCGGACAAGATCAGCAAGAGTCTGGATCATATGAGAAAAATGGAAAAGGCTTCACCCGGGCTTCCGATTTTGGTGCACAGCGATCTCAGGGTTGTCGACAGTTCATTGCAGGAGATTGCACCGTCTTTTGGTCGGTTCCAGCACCTGAATACGGAAAGCACCGGGAAAATAGGCAGGTTGCTTGTCCAGAATGTGGCTGTGGGCTGCACCATGATCATGAACAGGCGCTTGGTTGACGTATCGCTGCCCATACCGGAAAGTGCGCTCATGCATGACTGGTGGATAGCTCTGGTCGCCTGTGCTTTGGGCAGGGTAGGTTATATTGACGAACCCACTGTCCTGTACCGTCAGCATGGAAGCAATACTCTTGGTTCAAGGCGCTATGACATGAATCGTATCCTGGAACGTCTTCGTTCTTCTGAACAGGTGCTCTCCGATCTTATCGGCACCATCCATCAGGCAGGGGATTTCCTCAATGTCTATGGCGAAACCATGGACAATGACAGGTGTAATACGGTATATCGCTACAGCACAATGCTGAGGCGCGCGCGAATAGTGAGACTGGTGGATATTGTGCGATACGGCTTTTACAAATCAGGCCTCTTGCGGAATATGGCCACTGCCTGGGCATTGCTGAGCCTGCCCGTATCTGAACGGGTACAGCTCTGATAGTATCGGTGAAAATGGATCTATCTATCATCATTGTAAATTACAATACCAAGAAGGATCTCGGAACCTGCCTTGACTCGATCGATAAGACAAAAGGCGGGCTTGACCTGCAGATAATTGTCGTTGACAACAGGTCAATGGACGCCTCGGTGGCAATGATCGAACAGAAGTATCGCCATGTGGAGCTCATCGCCAACGAGGAAAACCTCGGGTTTGCCGCTGCCAACAACCAGGGGATCAGACGTGCGAAAGGGCGGTATATTCTTCTGCTGAATCCTGATACCATTGTGTACGAGAACACCCTGCAGCAGTGCATATCGTACATGGAGACCCATCCGGGAGCCGGATGCCTCGGCATAAAGACGCTGACCGCGAAAGGAACGGTCTTTCCGAACGGCAACACCTTCCCGTCCGAAATCAAGACCCTGGCAAGGCTGCTCATGCTCAGGGAGATCCTGCCGAACAGATGGATCCGTAAAAACCTCGCGCCCATAATGGGCAGGATCGCCTCGACCTATGCTGAGCGTGATATCGAGCGCGAGGTGGATATGGTCGGGGGATTCTACCTTTTTCTGCGCGCAGAGGCTGTCAGGCAGGTTGGCGTTCTCGATGAGGCCTACTGGGCCGATATCGAAGACAGCGACTACTGTTTCCGGCTTAAGAAGGCCGGATGGAAGGTTGTATACTGGCCGGGCGCCACCATGACCCATATTATCGGCAGCAGCATCGAGCGCCGTGCGTTCTCCATGAATACCTTTTTGCGGGTCAATATCAATACCATGCTCTTTTTCCGCAGGCACTATCCTTCCTGGCGGCTTACGCTGCTTCGGTGCATCTATATTTTCGCGGCGGTCCCTCAGATCCTTATGGCGCTTTGCCTGCCTGTCTGCATGGGGAAAAACAAGGCCCAGAGCGGCGAGCGGATCAGGGCTGCGCTCAGGCTCGCCAAAAGCGCCTTGATTCTTCCCCGGCATATCAGGTATATATCTTAGCACGATCGAAACAGGAGGTTCCAGGTGCTGAAGGATCTGCTTGCCGGGGACATGGAGCGCTACTATGGGCACAGGCCGTCAAAACTTGAATATATAAAGTATTTCATCCATCCTCGAACCCAGGCCGTGGGTTTGTTCCGTATCTCCCAGTGGTTTTCCCGCAAAGGTCTCATCCCGCTTGCACAGGCCCTTGAAGTCTTTAATATGATTGTGTGGAACTGTGAGCTTTCGCACAAGATGGAAGTGGGCAGGGGGCTGCAGATCCTCCATACCCTGGGCGTTGGCCTCGCCTTTGCCAGTGCCGGGGAAAACCTCACGGTCAATATCGCAGTCGTCGTGGCCGGCGAGGAGCACGACGATGAATTCGATGTCAGCAGGCGGCCCCGTTTCGGCAACAATGTCACCATTCATCTTGGTGCCAGGGTCTTCGGCGGGATCACCGTGGGAGACAATGTGATTATCGGTGCCCACACCCTGGTCAACAGGAGCGTGCCTGCCAATTGTGTTGTTGCCGGTTGTCCTGCCCGTATCATCCGTCATCTTCCAGGCTATGTGCCGCCGTCGGAACCGGGTTTATATTGCAAGGATGAAACCAGGAAGGAATGATACAGGTGAATGAGGTGATTGCAAAACTCTTGAGCTGTCATTCCCGCGAAAGCGCGAAACCGGTAAATACAGAGATTTACGGGTCCCCGCTTTCGCGGAGACGCTATGATAGAAGTAATCTTGCAATTGGTTTTAATGTCAGTATATACGGAGAGATTGCAAAGACCTTTTCTGGAACGGATTTCACGGATCACACTGTTTGTATATACATATGAGTATTTCAGTAATAATTCCAACTCTAAATGCAGGGGAATATTTGCCTGGCCAGTTATCCATGCTGCAGGCACAGGAACGCAAGGCTCAGGAAATAATTGTAATAGATTCCGAATCCACCGATGATACGGTAAAGCTGGCCTGCGAGGCAGGGTGCAGGGTCATTCCTGTCCCGAGAAAAGATTTCAACCATGGCGGTACCAGAAATATCGCTGCAGGATATGCAAAAGGAAGATATCTGGTTTTTCTTACGCAGGATGCCCTGCCTGTTGATGCCAATTTGCTGAATAACCTTGCAATGCCCCTTGAAAAAGACCGGGATATTGCCATGGGTTACGGGAGGCAGATTGCATACGGCCATGCGCGCAGTATAGAGAAATTCGTCCGCGAATTCAACTATCCGCCCGAGAGTTCCATCAAACAGAAGACCGATATCGACCGTCTCGGGGTGAAAACCTTCTTCTGCAGCAATGCCTGCGCCATATACAACAAGCAGATATTCACCAGTCTCGGTGGGTTCAGAAAAGACACCATCATGAACGAAGACATGGAGTTTGTCTTCCGTGCCGTCATGAACGACTACAAGGCCTGCTACGCCGCCGATGCGGCTGTATGGCATTCCCACGACTATACCCTTTCTGAGCAGTTCAAGCGTTATGTGGATATCGGGGTGTTCTTTGCAAACAATCCTGTCCTGAAATCATACGCGAAAAACGAGAGCGAGGGGATAAGATACATCTCTCAGGCTGCCCGGTATCTGATAGAAAACGGCGAATATGCAGGCCTGATCCATCTTTTTCTCGACAGTCTGGCCAGGTTTGTGGGATACCGTATGGGGTACCGCTTCAGGAAGATCCCAGTGTCTTTGCTGGTGAAGATTTCCATGAACAGGAACTACTGGCGGAACGTTAAGCTGTGATCAGCATGTATGAGCAGCTCTCAGAATCAGATATGGCGATGAAAGATGATCGAATGATCAATATATACAGTAACCATAAACCGGACATTAAACCCGGAGTGTGCTTCAGAGAAAGAACAACCCCTGCAGAAAGAACAATCTCTGAAGAAAGGATAAACCGCGCAGAAAGGATGATCCCTACAGAAAGGATGAACCCAGCAGAAAGGATGAACCCTGCAGAAAGGATGAACCCTGTGGGAGCGGCTTCAGCCGCGATTACCATACAACCGGTAAAGATTGGATCTTGGCTCAAGGCCGCTGTTGCAATCCGGCAGAGAAGCCTGGCGGAACGCCCTGGTAACAGAACAGGGCTGCAAGAGCAGAATGTGTGTTAAAGGCAGCTGAAATCATGACCCGGAACATAATCCGTAAATTATTTATTGTCTGTATTCTGATCACCGCCGATGTTGTGGCCGTTATCCTGAGTTTTGCCCTTGCATACTATACCAGGGCGTGGATGTTCGTGGAGATGATCCCGGTTCTCAAACCCATGCTGCATGGGTTTGACCTCTATGTGGGATCATGGGCCATCCTTGCGCTCTGGCCTGTCATGTTCGCCTACGAGGGCATGTATCCTTCGGTGGGGACAAGCTACTGGGAAGAGACGAAATCCGTTCTGAAGGGAAATTGTGTCGCTTTTCTGATCCTTGTTCTCCTCTCCTTTATTACCAGGACATCCATACAGTTTTCAAGGCCTGTAATGTTTCTCGCCTTTGCATGTTCTCTCTTGGCCCTGCCGGTAATGAGGCTCATGGCCAGGACATTCCTGCGGCGCATAGGGCAGTGGTCAAGAGAGGTGATACTGGTGGGGGGGTCACAGACAGTGGCTCAGGTTATGTGCAACCTCAAGAAACACCCGGACTGGGGGTTTAAGGCAAAGGGGGTTGTTCTGCATGAAAGCGATACAAACACCATCGGCCTGCCCATGCTCGGGACAATAGAACATCTCGAAAATGTCGATGCGCGTGCAAGTGAAGTCATTGTTGCCATGCCCGAACTTGCCCGGAAGGATCTTGTTGAGATCATCGAGCGTGCATCGAAGATAGCGCCTGTTGTAAAGATCCTGCCCGATCTCTACGGCCTGGCATCGGTCGGTGTAAAGACCCATGATCTGGACGGCATGCTTTTTCTGGAAATGGAAGACAGGCTTGCTTTAAAGCGGAATTCTGCGGCCAAACGGGCGTTTGATCTGATATGTTCTGTTCTTGGGCTTGTTGTCCTCTCTCCTTTCATTCTTCTTGTCGGAGTGGTTGTAAAGCTTGATTCCAAAGGCCCGGTTTTCTTCGGCCATAAACGACTGGGCAAGGGGGGAAGCTACTTTGCCTGTTACAAGTTCAGGACCATGAAACCCAATGCGGCAGAGCTTCTCGAGGAGCTGCTGGCCAGTGATCCGGAGGCGAAAAAGCAGTGGGAAAAGGACTTCAAGCTGAAAGATGATCCGAGGATTACCAAGGCCGGTTCCTTTTTGCGCAAGACAAGCCTCGACGAGCTGCCGCAGCTCTGGAACGTGATAAAGGGGGAGATGAGCCTCGTGGGACCCAGGCCCATAATCGCCGACGAGGTCGAGAAATATGGTGAGAAGGCGCGGTATCTGTTCAAGGTGGTTCCAGGGATCACCGGGTTGTGGCAGGTTTCCGGCCGCAATGATATTGACTATGAAGAGCGGGTTCTTCTGGATGAGTATTATGCAAAGAATTGGTCATTATGGTTGGATATCGAGATTCTCATACGTACTTTCAGCGCTGTGCTGAAGAATAAAGGCGCATACTGAGATAAATGAATTTCACTTCGATAATCTACCTGCCTTTTCTCGTCATTACCCTTGTTCTCTTCCATGCATTCAAGGGTCAAACCAGTGCCCGCAACTGGCTTCTGCTTGTGGCAAGCTATCTCTTCTATGCATGGTGGGATGTACGGTTTCTGAGCCTCATCATCATCATATCCCTGACGAACTACCTTGCCGGAAGAATGATTCATGAATCTGAAGAGACATCCGGCCGCAGATGGTTCCTTATTGTAAGCATTGTTGTCAGTCTCGGCATACTGGGCTATTTCAAGTACTGCAACTTCTTTATCGAAACCTTTGTCACTCTCATGGATCATGCCGGTATTGGGATAAAGGTCTCCACTCTCAACATACTGCTGCCTCTCGGCATATCATTTTATACCTTTCAGGCCATGACCTACACCCTTGACATCTACCGAGGGGCGATGAAGCCGACAGACTCTGCGCTGAAATTCTTCACCTATGTCGCGTTCTTCCCCAAGCTCCTGGTCGGGCCGATCGCCCGGGCAAGGGACATGCTCCCGCAGTTCGACAGCGTTGAAACGAACAGCCTGCAGGAAGAGGGTCTCGTGCGGATCATGTACGGTCTTTGCAAGAAGCTCTTGCTGGCCGATGTCCTGGGGCGCCTTATCGTGGGCCCTGCCTTTGCCGATCCTCAGGTATATAAGGGCCTGCCCATGCTCCTTGCCGTCTATGGATACACATTCCAGATATTCCTGGATTTCTCGGCATACACGGATATTGCCATCGGCTCTGCCCAGCTGTTCGGCTTCAGGCTTCCCCAGAACTTCAGATCGCCCTACCTTGCTGCCGATCCGAGGGATTTCTGGAGAAGATGGCATATCACGTTCTCGTCATGGCTGAGGGACTATCTCTATATCTCGCTCGGTGGAAACAGGAAGGGAAGGCTGAGGTCGTATCTCAACATAACGATCACCTTTTTTCTGGGAGGACTCTGGCACGGTGCAGGCATGAATTTTATCATCTGGGGTCTTCTGCACGCATTCTACGATATCGTGTACCGTCTGGAATCCGTACATGCCTTCATGCAGAAAATGCCGCGGATGATCAGGGTGGTTTTCTTTTTCCATCTCGTGGCATTTGCCTGGATCTTTTTCCGGCTGCCTTCCCTGGAACAGGTATCACTCGTCCTGTCGTGCATGGATCCGGGTGCGGTACTGTTGTCTCCGGCACATTACGGGCTGGCACTGAAGACAACGGCGATTCTCGCCCTGTCCCTTGTCATCCACAACGTGTTTGAACCCAGGATAGAGAGGCTTGGCGTCTTGTATTCGGGCCTACCCGCATATGCGCGCGGCGCGGTCATGTACGTGTTCAGCCTGCTGCTCTACTATGCATCGGAACTCAGCTACCTGCACAGCAATTTTATCTATTTCCAGTTCTAGGGTGAAGAGATGAAGATAAGGATTCTGCATACATCTGCCTGGTTTCTGTTTTTTGTGCTTCTGGCCCAGGCGGTCGTTCCTCTTGACAGGCAGGATTACTACAATCTGGATATGGAAAAGGCCCTGTGGGTGAAGAAAAAGATATTCGGCGACAACAAAGACTACCATACGGTCTTTCTGGGCACGTCACACAGCTTCGGCGCTATCGATCCCAGGATAATACTGCCTCAACAGGCCCGTGAGGGCACCGCACTGAACATGTCCATATATTTCGGAGGAAGAAACCTGTACTATATCTTCGCCAGAGACCTGCTTGCAAACCACAGGGTGAAGAACCTTGTCCTGGAGATCTGTTCCGACAAGCCCACGCATGATTTTCATCCCGCTTACCGGTTTTACTGCAACACCCGTGATGTCTTCACCAGCCCCCCTGTGTCTGTCCAGTTCTTCGCCTTGTATCACAAAAAGGAACTCACGATCAGGATTGCGGATATATGCGCGGCCTTGCTGAAGCCCCCGGTGATCTTTCTCAGGGCAAAGTTCGGCAGCCCGCAAACGCACAGCATCACGTTCGAAAAGACCATGGGTTACGGAAATCAGGACCACGATCCCAACATGGCCGAGAAGGTCTCCCATGCCTTCAGCCTCGATCCTGTACGAGTCGAGAAGGCCCAGGATGAAAGACACTTCTTCGAGCCCTCATATGCAGACTGGTTCTCCCATGTCCGGAAGATATCGGAGCTTGCACAGGGGCAGGGGACGAGGCTCTATATTCTTTACCTGCCCAGCAGGAACGCCCCCATACCACCTGATGGCTTCATCGAAGAACTTTCACGCCATGGCACCTTCATCATCCCGGAGCTCGAAAAGATTTACAGGCATGACCTGTGGTTTGACGAAGGTCATCTGAACTCAAAAGGCGCGTACATCCTTTCCCATGACCTGCGGGAATGGTTCAGGGACCGGTAATCGATTAAATATGCTGTTTAATTCCTACATCTTTATTCTGGCCTTTCTTCCGGTGACCCTGGTTGTCTTTCACCTGCTGGACGCCGGTCAGTGCCGCCGCATCTCGGTAGCCTGGCTGACCTCTGCCTCGCTGTTCTTTTATGGGTGGTGGAATCCGGTCTACCTTCTCCTGATCCTGTTCTCCATGGCGTTCAATTATCTTGTCGGGACGAGGCTCTCGCAAAGACGCTCCCGGATGCTTGTGATATTCGGCATCGCTGTCAACCTTGTGCTGCTTGGATATTTCAAGTATGCCAACTTCTTCGTGGATACCTTCAATACCCTTGCCAATACCGGTTTTGTCCTGGAAACCATTGTGCTGCCGCTTGCGATCTCTTTTTTCACCTTTCAGCAGATCACCTATCTTATCGATGCCTACCGTGGGCTTACAAGGCAGTACGATTTTCTTCACTACGCGTTGTTCGTGAGCTTTTTCCCGCAGCTGATCGCCGGGCCCATTGTGCATCACTCTGAGATGATGCCCCAGTTCATGGATACGGAAGAAAGACGATTTTCACACGATAAATTTGCCATCGGCATCAGTGCCTTTGTGATAGGGCTTGCCAAGAAGGTGCTCATAGCCGACGAGGCGGCAAGGTATGCCACCCCGGTCTTCAGCGCGGCCCAGGCAGGCTCTCCTCTTTCCTTCCTGGAGGCATGGGGAGGTTGCCTGGCATACACCTTTCAGCTCTACTTTGATTTCTCGGGCTATTCCGACATGGCCATAGGGCTTGCACTCATGTTCGGCATAACATTGCCGCTCAATTTCTTCTCGCCGTACAAGGCGCAGAGCATCATTGAGTTCTGGAGACGCTGGCATATGACGCTTTCAAGGTTTCTCAGAGAGTGCCTCTACATACCGCTTGGAGGAAATCGAAAGGGGCCGTCCAGGCGCTACATCAATCTCATGATCACAATGCTTCTCGGCGGTCTCTGGCACGGTGCCGGGTGGACCTTCGTGATCTGGGGCGGTCTGCACGGCATCTATCTGGCTATCAACAACCTGTGGCATGCATTGAAACAGCGGCTGGGGATTGATGGGCGCAGATCAAGACTGTGGACAAAGATGCTCTCCTGCGGGATCACCTTTGTCGCTGTATCCGTAGCATGGGTGGTCTTCAGGGCCGAATCATCAGGAGCGGCACTTTCCATGCTCGGTTCAATGTCAGGGATGAACGGTCTGTCCGGCGGTCCTTTGTTCAAAGGTATAGAAGAGATACGGATACTTGTCGTATCAGCACTGATTGTCTGGTGTCTTCCCAACACGTATCAGCTTCTGGAACGATACCGGCCGGCCCTTGAGACATACCCTGATGTTGCAGATTCAGCTTATACAGGAAGGATTCAGTGGAGCCCGAGCAAGGCATGGGCTGTTTTTGTGGGTGTCATGGGGCTCGCTGCCCTTCTCTCATGCACGCGGGCAAGCGAGTTTCTCTATTTCCAGTTCTAGGCGGGGTCATGAAACGGGTATATTGGAATATTGTCCTGGGCATTATGGTCGCCGGATTCGCGGCAAACCTCGCTGTCAACGTCATTGTGGATCCTTACAAGGTTTTCGGTATCTGTGATTTCAATCGGAAGAACTTCGAGGTCAACTCGCGCTATCTCAAGACAGAATACCTGAAAGGGCACAACGGCTATGACACCTTCATCTTCGGGACCTCCAGGGCCCAGGCATATGCCGAGGAAACAGTGGAGGAACTCACCGGGGGGACGGCATTCAATTTCTGGGTCCCAGGTGAGAACATGGAGGGTGTTTTCAGGAAGATCAGCTGGATAATAGAGAGCGGGCATGGCATGCGCCGGGCCATCATCTGCCTCGATTATGATTTTATGTTTACTTACGAAAATATCGATCGCTTTGATCTTCTCAGGCAGGAGCACTATCTTGTATCCGGTGAACACAGGCTCGGATTCTATGCGCGATACCTCTCGTTCCAGCCTACTGTCATCCGCAAGGCCCTGCGTGCGAATCTCTTTACTGACTCTGTACATTACCGTTTCGACAGGGAAACCGGCCGGGACATCTTCCCGGGGCGTGTGGATAAGGCCCCTGCCGGGAAACGACAGCTGCTTCCTGATAATGTAACCCTGCCTGAAATGGGTCTGCATTTCAGGCAGCTGCAAATGGATGCCTTTCGAGCGGTTGTGAAGCTCCTCGGTGAAAAGGATATCGAGGCTGTCTATGTGATAAACCCTTGTTACTACTTGCTCATGTTCTCCTACAACATGCAGGATTATCACGACTGGCTGGCGGGGCTGGCAGCTCAAGGCGCCCTGATCTGGGATTTTTCCGGTTTTAACCGGATCACCATGGATGAGGCAAACTATTCCGACCTCTCTCACTTCAATAAGGCTGCAGGCGATATGGTCCTGCAGCGTGTACTCGGCAAGGTCGTAACAGATAAAGCGAAGTTCATTCTTTCCATGGACACACTCGAACATCGGATACAGGCCCTTTCCATGCAGTATGAGCGAAATTCCGGCAAAAGATCTCCCGGGAATTCTCCATGAAATGCATGTCGAGCGCCATGCAGGAAATGTTGCGGATAAAAAGGCTGTTTCGGGAACGGGCGGAGAGGATGTTGACTGCCCGGCATGATATCTCCGGTATAGAGCCTGATGAGGCAATGTGATACAACGGTTTTCAATGAAGCTCAACTTCGGTGATACTCATACCCGGCTCGTCTTTGCACTGACCGGGATTGCCTGTGCGGCGATCGTGCCTTCGTGGATGAATTTTGACATCATCTCCATGGATGGCGCCTTCCAGTATATCCCCTCTGCAGAGCTGTTTCTCGACGGGAGATTCAAAGAGGCCCTCATGCGTCCCCAGCTGCCGCTCTATCCGATGCTTATGGCGCTGGTGGCCTGGATTACTGGTCTGGACCTGGAGCTGGCAGGGAGGGCCCTTTCGGTCTTGTGTTTTGTGCTGTCTGCTCCGGCGATGTTCCTGCTTGCCAGGCTGGTCACAGGCAGCACGAATGCGGCGATAGTGTCGGTTGTGTTTCTGATCTCGAACCCGCAGCTGCTGGTCAGTTCGGTGGACTGTCTGAAGGAGTCCCTTTTCATCTGCCTGATTCTCTGGGGCAACTATCTTGTCATGAAGTGGGCGGAGTCAGGAGATTCCCGGAAAAAAGCATTCTTCCTGGTCGGCTCTGTGCTCATTGTTCTGGCATGTGCAGTGAGAACGATTGCGGTGTTCTTTATCGTGACATGGCTCCTGCTGTGGGTATTTCATAAGAAACAGGGGTTCTTGTTCAGGTTGCTCCTTCTTCTGTTACCGGTTGTTCTGGCTGTGTCGATGGTGGTGATCTTTTCCGGGAGCCCCTTCTTTGAAAGAAAGGGTTTTGCAATATTCACCCTGCTTTCTGTGCTTCCAGGCCCTCGAGGTATCCTGGAAGGTATTCCTCTGGCGATCATGCTTTTTCTCAAGATCGGGGGTCCCCTGGTCATGTGTTTCGCCTTTGCCGGGTTTTTCTTGTCCGAGAAAACAAGGTATCTTCAGCATGCACTGATTGTTCTAGGTTTGTTTTTCATCTTGTTCGTGATGATGGGGAGATGGACATCCGACCGGTATGTGCTCTCCCCGGTGATATGGCTCTATCCCCTGGCTGCAAATGCAGTTGTGCTTTCCTGGGGATCGTCGCATAAGATAGCGAAATTCGCTGCTGTGCTCGCTGTGGCATCCGGTATTCTCGCCTGGCTTCATGCGGCTTCGATCCCCCCCGACCCGGCCAGGGTCGCGAGAAAGCATGCAGGCCAGTGGATACTGGACCAGCTTGGTCCGGGTCAGAGGGTCTATACAAACAGGCCCCGGATAGGCTATTATGCCAGGGCCATACCGGTGGATCTTGGAAAATATTCAAAACATGACCCTGCCGCAGCCGCATGTATTGCCCTGGATATCAAGACCGATCAGGGTGAACGTATGCTTCAGCAATTGAATGATCGGGGCAGAAAACCGGATATGAAATTCGACGGGATTCATCTCTATATAGAACAAAGGCCATAAACGATGAGTTCTATACTGGCCTGGAGCAACCGCTTATGAACATGTCCATTCAGGGCTGCCGGGGTTTTGCGATATTGCTGGTGTTTTCCCTGCATGTGTACGGGGCGGCAACGACCGCAGGCTGGATGGAACCTTTCTCGGAAAGCAGCCTAAGATTTCGGATTATGATGGGCAGTGCTGCCGGGGTGGAGATATTCTTTATTATCAGCGGGTACCTGGCAGTGGCAAGTATTAGAAAGGCGAACGGTTTTTCTCGATATCTGGTCAATCGGATCATCAGGGTATATCCTGTCTTCCTTGTCCTTCATCTCCTGGTGTTCACCATGGGGCCACTGATCGGTTATAAATGGTTGAAAGACATTTCACTTATTGCGTACATTTTCCATTTCTTTACGAACCTTTTCCTGCTGCCCGGGGTCTTCAAGATCCCGATAGCACAGCCTCTGGCCTGGGCTCTCAGTTATATCATGGCATTTTACCTGTTATGGGGGATGGTGTTTGCCGCATACACCGCCAGGCATGAATCCCGGGTATCGATCATCATCTTTCTGATCGCAGCAGCCCTTTCGCTTGTATTTATATACTATCGTCCCAGGGCGATCTTTTTCCTCGTCGGTCTGGCTGCATATTATACGGAGCCTTTTATAAAGAAGAATTTTAACACGCAGATGCTTAGCTCGTTTCTGGCAATATCCTGTCTGGCGATCATGCTGATGATGCTGTCGATATCAGGATACAAGAACCTAATGTATATTGCAGTTGCTTCCCTGTTCGGATACGTATTCTCTGTCCTTTTCATCACGAACGATCATTTTGTGAAAAGGATCATGAACATGCGCTGGCTGGTTAATCTGGGAAATATCAGCTACAGTTTTTTTCTCATACACACGTTTGTCATGTTTCCCATGAAGGCTATATTCAAGAATCTCGACTGTCTGTATGCCCACCAGTACCTGTCGATCAGTGCATTTGCAGGTATTTCTTTCGTGGCGTCTTTTCTTCTGAGCATCGTAATGTACAGATATATTGAAACCGGGTTTGTCCGGAGATACCTGGAAAAGAAAGTATCTGTTTGGAATCAGGGAAAAGATGGCCCGTAGAAAACCTTTGCAGGGATTCAAGTTCGATGAAGAATGAAGTGTCCCGCAGCAAGAAGCTGGGTGACAGAGATCTTTCCATTACTGTCCTCTCGCTTCTTTCATCTCCTCGGAGTATGAGAAAATAGAAGTTGCCGCTGCAAGCGGCTGAGGTGTTATCTCAATGAAAGAGCTTTTCGATATCTCGACAGCGTTCGGTGAGCTGATTCATTGTCCTTCAGACGGGCTTGTGTCTGTTTCGAGAAATACCATCCCTGTCTGTCCGAGTCTTGACTAACGTACTCCATGATGATAGATGCGTGATGACGTGGATGATCGTTCTTTGATGTTTATGGCTCTCAAAGAGGCTCAAGAAGCGGCCGTAAAAGGGGAAGTCCCGGTAGGTGCGGTGATCGTCATGGGTGACCTGATATTGAGCGGTCATAACCGGGTCATCATGGATGCTGACCCTACAGCGCATGCCGAAGTGGTGGTGCTTCGCCAGGCATCTCGCGTGACCGGGAACTACAGACTCCTCGATGCCTGCCTGTATGTGACCCTCGAGCCGTGCATCATGTGCGTGGGGGCGATTATACATGCAAGAATTAGGCGGCTCGTCTACGGTGCGGCCGATCCCCGTTACGGTGCTGTTGAGTCGCTGCTCAAGGGATTTGAGCTGGGGCTGAACCACAGGCCGGAGGTGGTTTCCGGGCTATTTGAGGATGATGCCGCAAGGCTTTTAAAGACGTTTTTTCAGGAAAGAAGATAAGGAGAGGTACCGAAGTGGTCGTAACGGGGCCGACTCGAAATCGGCTGTCCTTGGAGACAGGGACCGTGGGTTCGAATCCCACCCTCTCCGCCATGTTTCAATAATAAAATCAATAAGATAACTCCCGAAAAACCTGTAAACAAACTGTAAACAAATCACCTTATCCACACTATTTTATTAAGGGCATTTTTCAGAGTGACCGGGCTTGCTTCTGCATAGGCATCAGTCATTTTCTTGTCTGTATGCCCATATGCCATTAACGAGATATTGTCAAATGTTGTGGATGGAACGTATCCATTGGTCATGCTTATCAAGCCGCCATTTGTAATTCGCCGTCCACAAAGACCTTCTTTTGAAG
>DSAD01000154.1 GCA_011372875.1 Deltaproteobacteria bacterium | reverse complement strand
CCCTGATGGTAATACCCATGGGGACCTCTACCAGACCGGTGTTGACCACCTTGCCTGCAAGGGAAAATACCTTTGTCCCCGGAGAACCATCCGTGCCGGTCTTCCTGAACCACTCCACACCGTTATTGATGATAGGTCCTACATTGGCCCAGGTCTCCACATTGTTCAAAACAGTGGGCTGTTCATAGAGCCCTTTCTCCACAGAGCGGATATACTTTGCACGCGGTTCCCCCACCTTGCCCTCGACAGACCTCATCAACGCCGAAGACTCACCGCATACAAAGGCCCCGCCGCCCCGGGTAATCTTAATATCGAAATCAAATCCTGAGCCGAGAATGTTCTTCCCGAGAAGGCCGAGCGCTGTCGCATCTGCTACCGCCTTTTTCATGACCTCGACTGCAAGCGGATACTCATCCCTGATATAGGCATACCCTTTGTGGGCACCTACGGCCCAGGCACCTATGATCATCCCCTCGAGTACGGCATGGGGATTTCCTTCCATGATGGACCTGTCCATAAATGCACCCGGGTCGCCCTCATCGCCGTTGCAGAGCACATACCTGGTTTCCGTTTCAATGGACCTGCATGATTTCCACTTTGTTCCTGCAGGAAATCCGCCGCCGCCCCGGCCTCTCAGCCCTGATTTATCGATCATATCTATAACAGCATCCGGTTCCATACCAAAGGCCTTCTCCAGCGCACTGTAGCCGCCTTTTATTATATAATCCTCGATCCGGCCGGGATCTATTCCCCGAAGATCCTTCAATACCAACTGTTTCTGATGGGAATAGAACGGGATGGTATCAAAAATGGCGGATCTCTTCTTCGTCGCAGGATCCATGTAACCGAACTTCTCGATGATCTCGCCGTTCTTGACCGTCTTCTCTATGATCTCCGGCACATCCTTGGACTTGACTTCCATGTATACGATATTGTCCCCAAAGGATACGACAGGACCCTTGCTGCAGAAACCCTGGCATCCGGTGATCTTCATGCTCAGTTCAACCTTGCATTTAAGACCCTGGGATTCAATCTCCTTCTCAAAGGCCTTAGCAACCTCCCTGCTGCCTTTTGCAAGACACGGAGTGCCTCCGCATACGTATATCACCGGGTATCCGTTCTGCCCGGAATCAAGAATCTTCGTTCTATACTTATTGAACTCATCAATTGAATGTAGTCTCTTGGTCTCCATGATTATCAACCTTCCCAAACCTTATTTATACTTCTTGAGATTCTTGACAATGTTCTGGGGAGAAGATCCCTCATAATAATCTTCATCATCCACCACCACAACAGGGGCAAGCGCACATGCACCCACACAGTTTACCGTCTGCAGGGTGAACCGCCCGTCTTTGGTAGTCTCTCCCGGCTTAACTTTCAACTCTCTGCTTAAAACATCAGCTATGTTGGTGGCACCCTTGAGGTGACATGCTGTCCCTGTACACACCTTGCATGTATGCCTGCCAGTAGGTACCAGGGACAGGGCCTTGTAAAAGGTCCCCATTGCATAGATCTTGCTGGCAGGGACACCCAGGACCTCGCTCAGCTTCTCCATGCCTTCTTCAGGCACATAGCTGAACTCTTTCTGGAAATCCTGCAATATCGCGAGCAGGGATTCCTCTGAATTTTCATAGCCCGATATGATCTTATCAATCTTTTTCTTGTCTACCGCCATCTTATGCGTCCTCTTCACATCTCTTCAGAATCTTTAAATAATCACTGTCAACCTTTGCCTGTATCTTCTCGATATCCTTGTCAGTCAGATGTCTGAACCTGCCCTGCCCCTTGAGATATTCCGCTACTGTCAGCTTCTTATACGGGGTATAGCTGATCCGGTACTTCCCATTTATCACCTCGTATAGAGGGAATACGCAGGAATCTATTGCCAGCCTTCCGTATTTGATGGCGTCCTCAGGCTGTATCCGCCACCCGGTCGGACATACGGACAGTATATGAACATATGCGCCGCCGGGCATCTCGGCAGCCCTTTTCACCTTTTCGATCAGGTCAAAGGGAAAACTCGGACACGCTGTAGCAACATATGGGATATCATGAGCCACTGCGATCTGAGGCATGTTTTTCTTCTGCGTATGCTGGCCTATGCTTACCTTGCCCGCAGGCGATGTTGTCGTGCTCGCTCCGTACGGGGTTGAGCTCGAGCGCTGTATGCCGGTATTCATGTAGGCCTCGTTGTCATAGCAGATATAGACCATGTCATGTCCGCGCTCCAGGGCACCGGACAGAGGCCCAATTCCTATGTCAGCCGTCGCACCGTCACCACCCATGGCCACGAAATTGATCTTTTTCTGAGGAATCCTGCCCTTTCTCATCATGGCCTTCATCCCTGATTCGCATCCGGAGATGACGGCTGATGAATTCTCGAATGCATTGTGAATCCACGGAACCTTCCAGGCGGTAAGAGGCAGCGGCGAGGAGATAATCTCCATACAGCCCGTTGACATAGCCACTATCGTGTCCCTGCCCAGGGCCTTCATCACATGCCGCACAGCCAGGGCCTCTGCACATCCCTGACAGGCCCTGTGCCCCGAGGTGAAGTTTTCCGACTTGGTAACAAGTCTTGAAGAAAAAACCGAGAATCTATCCATATCGTACTCCTTACCCTCTAAGGCCATACAGGGTAAACCCTTCGGTATCACCCTTACCCGCCCTGGCCTTGCCTTCCAAGATAATATTTCTGAAATCATTGCGGGACACATCCCTGCCTGCCAGTCCTGCCACATAATTCACGATCACAGGCGCACCCTCTTTATTATAAAGGGCAGACCGCAGCTCCGAGGCAACAGGCCCCCCCGGACCGCCAAAGCTTATCGCACGGTCCAGAACAATGAGAGACTTCTTTCCAAGAACAGCCTTTCGGAATTCGTCCAGAGGGAACGGCCTCCACAGCCTTATCTTAACTACACCGACCTTTTCCCCCTCTTCCCTGAGCGAATCGACAACCTCCATAGCGGTCTCACCGTAGGACCCCATGGTCACGATACAGTACTCCGCATCCTCACTCCGATAGGTTTCGACCGGATGGTAGTATCTGCCTGTCAGATCCCCCCATTCCTTCCATGCCTTGATTATCGTGGGATAGGCCCTGCGGATAGCGTCTTCCCTCTGCATCTGGGCCTCTGTGTAGATCTCGGGCATCCCGAAGCAGCCCATGGATACCGGGTTGTCCGGATGCAGCGTGTTCTTCATTTTGAAGGCGGGAAGATACTTTGCTATTGTGTCATTGTCTTCGTATTCAATAGGCTCGATCATGTGCGTCAGGATAAACCCGTCAAAGTTGACCGCAACCGGCAACATCACGTCTTCGTCCTCAGCAATCCTGAAGGCCGTGAAGATATTGTCATAGGACTCCTGCCCGTTCTCCACGAATAAGTGTATCCATCCGGCATCGCGCACCATCATGGTATCGGTATGGTCGTTCCAGATGGAAAGCGGGCTGGACAAAGACCTGTTTGCCAGTGCCATCACGATCGGAAGCCTCATGGCCGCTGCAATGTAAAAGATCTCTGCCATCAGCGCGAGCCCCTGGGAACTCGTCGAGGTGAATGTCCTGGCTCCTACCGCGGCAGAACCGCAGCACACGCTCATTGCCGAATGCTCTGAATCAACCGGAACAAATTCCGCATCCAGCTCCGCGTTTGCCACAATCTCGGAGAGATGCTCAACTATATGCGTCTGTGGCGTAATGGGATAGGCCCCTATCACATCTACATTGGCCTGAGCTACTGCGTCAGCCATGGCTATGGAGACCTCTATACCCTTTCTAACCTTGGCCATCTGTCATTCCTCCTCGCTGATCATGGTAATACACCCGACAGGGCATTCCTTCGCGCATATTCCACATCCCTTGCAATAGGTCAGATCCGCCTCAAAATGACCTTCGGGGGCCTTCACGATACATCCGTCGGGGCAGAAAAGCCAGCATACCCCGCACTTGATGCACTGCTCCTTGTTCACCACAGGCTTCTCAGACCTCCAGGTCCCTGTCTCGTATTCCTTGGCATTGCCGACCTCGACAACCACGGATCCCACTTCCAGTTCCTGCCATTTTATCTGCTCCATAGGTTTTGCCATGGCTCTACTCCTTTATGGAAACCTCGTTATACGCCCTCTCCAGGGCCAGCATGTTCCGTGAACCAAGCTTTGATCCGAACCTCTCGAGGATAGGCTCTCTGATGTCCTCGATATCAATCAGACCCGTGGCCCTGATGAATGCACCGAGCATGGTCGTGTTCACAATCGGTCTTCCCAGTTCCTCTATCGCTATTGTCTGCGCATCCACAGTTGCCACGTGCACCGACTTGCCTGCCAACGCAGGGATGTCCTGCGGCTTCTTCTTCGTGTTCAATATCAGAATTCCATCATCGCTCATACCCTCGGTCGGATCGAGCAACGACAGAAGCCCCGGATCCAGGACAATAACAACATTGGGCTTATATACCTTTGCCCGGATATTGATCTTCTTGTCATCAACCCTGCAGAAAGCAACAACCGGGGCCCCTCGCCTTTCAGGTCCAAAGCTGGGAAAAGCCTGCGCGAAATTGCCCTTGTTGATAGCTGCTATCGCTACAAGCTCCGCCGAGGTGACCGCTCCCTGTCCGCCTCTACCATGCAATCTGATTTCCAACATATATGCTCCTCGCAAAAATCTGAATGGTGATTCATAACATCCTTGACAAAGGACTGTCAAGAAAAGATGATTTTTTCTTACGGGTCTCAACATGTTGATTTTTATGACAATATACATATTGTCATACCATAATATCAATCACGAAAAGACTTTGCCCGAACCTTTTTTGTATGGTAAATTAGTATTAGAGGAGACTGCATGCGAATAGATGGTCAATTAATACAGAATCTTATTATCTTTAGTGCTGCAATAACTGCATCCTGGATCTCAGGAATAATTATTCGAAGATGGTTCGTATGGTCTCTTCACAGGATTGCAAAAAAAACAACCTGGAAATGGGATGATATCGTTATCGAGGCACTCTCAAAGGTAATACTCCAATGGGCCTTGCTGATCGGTCTTTTAACCACCAATCATTTTCTGAATCTTCCCCCAGACATTAAAGTATACTTAGGCAGAATCCTTCACGTCCTTGTGATTGCCACCGTGACCTGGGCCATTGCAAGGATATGCTCCGAGATGATCAGGGTTTATCTGTCAGGAATCCAGGAAGAAGCTCACTCCACATCTCTTCTTGTAAGTTTTTCCAAGTGGATCATTTTCATCGTAGGCGCATTGATGATACTTCAGACGTTCAATATCTCCATAACCCCAGCCCTTACAACCCTCGGCGTCGGGGGGCTCGCTGTCGCCCTTGCACTGCAGGGGACACTGGCAAATCTTTTCTCAGGCATGCAGATAATTGCGACCAAACAGATCAACCCCGGGGACTTTGTCAAGCTCGATACCGGGGATGAAGGCTATGTAGTCGATATCAACTGGAAGAATACCAGCATACGCACTTTCTCGAACAATACGGTTCTCATCCCTAACTCAAAACTGGCAGATGCCGTTGTTACAAACTATTACCTGCCTTTTAAAGAGATCGCTGTACGGGTTCCGGTAGGGGTGAGCTACAACAGCGACCTCGAAAAGGTGGAAGAAGTCACCAAAGATGTCGCCAGAGAGACAATGAGGGATATTGCACAGATCACCTCATTCGAACCGCTGATCAGGTTCCACACCTTTAATGATTTCAGCATCGACTTCACGGTAATCATGCGGGCAGGAGAGGTGGTAAACATGTATCTTGTAAAGCACGAATTCATAAAGAGGCTTCACAAGAGGTATGCCCTGGAAAAGATTGAGATACCGTTCCCCATCCGGACCGTTCATATGAAAAACCCTGACAGGCAGGAATGATCTCAAGACGTTATCAGGCCTTAAACGGCTGAATCGATATCCGAACGTTTCTCCAGGATAAACTCGTAGAACTTCTCCATCATAGGCATAAACTTGCGCTTTTTATTATGGACGATATAAAATTCCCTTTTGGTATTGAGATCCCTGATATCGAGAGCAATAAGGGTTTTATTCATAAGCTCGGTCTTGATAACGTTCTTCGACAGCACCGCAACCCCGAGGTTGGCCTCTACGGCACGTTTGATGCCCTCGGATGAACTCAGCTCCATGGTGACGTTGCGTTCGATCCCGTAGCGTTTCAGGACATACTCGATAAGCCCTCTTGTGCCTGATCCTTCCTCGCGCAGGATTATCTGCTCAGGCTCTGAGGTGAGCATCTTGATGGTCAGGTGCTCCTTGTCCGCCCACCTGTGCCTGGGCGAGCATACGATCACGAGTTCATCCTTCATGAAGAATTCGATCTGCAGATCAGGGTGTTTCGGAGGGTCCTGAAGAAACGCGAAATCGATCTCGCCGGAGACACACTGCTCCAGGGCCTCCTGCCTGTTGAGGATGTTCAGGGAGATCTCGACCTTGGGAAACATCTCCTTGAAACACCCGAGATACTTGGGCAGCACATAAACCCCGACCGTACTCGATGTGCCCAGCACGAGCTTTCCCACATCTCCGGAGCTGAACTCGTTCATTACGGCATTTACTTCATCGATAAGGTTGAGCAGCTTCTCGGAGTAGGCAAAGAAGACCTTGCCTGCATCGGTAAGAGTGATCCTCCTGTTGATGCGCTCAAAAAGCCTGACATTAAGGGAGTCTTCCAGATCTTTTATCTGAATACTCACCGACGGCTGCGAGAGATGCATCTTTTTTGCCGTCTTGGTAATGCTCAGGGTCTTTGCCGCAATATTGAAAATGTGTACCTGATGTATGTTCATCATATCTCCACATGGATTTACTTTTGTTTAACTATATCATAAGATAAATATATTTGACATATTTATTATGGAGTCTATATAAGTTGCCCAGCCTATAGCATACCTTAACGGGCTATAGACCTCCTTTTTGGGCCCACTACCACCTCTTATTGAGTGGGCCTCTTTTTTTTGATAATATACTGTCATGGCAAAAGACAATGAACCCCTGAACAGGCCCTTTGCCAAACTCAAGGGCCTTAAAATAAAGAAAGCTGACAAGATTCAGGATCAGTCTTGTACAGCTATCCATAAGGATAAGACGGCCGCGCTGAATGACAAGGAATTGCTCGGTCTTGCCATGAAAGGGGTAACACCGATAAGGAGTGATTATGTAACCCCTGAACCTGTTGACGCCCGGGATGTAGTAGGAAGCATCAGGGAAAGCATCCGGAGACAGGACAGCGAGGTTATTGATGCCCTGAACGCGCTCACCAAGGGCAGGTCACATTTTGACATTACCTGCACCGGTGAATATATGGAAGGACATGTCATACCCCTTGATCCCGGTATACTAAAGAAGCTCAAGGCCGGAGAATTCAGCACACAGGCACACCTGGACCTTCACGGCTGCACAAAGGAAGAGGCACGTTCAGCCCTTGGTTCCTTTCTGGCAAATGCTCATGCAATGGGGCACAAGTCACTCCTGGTCATACACGGCCGGGGTCTCAAGTCGAGTGATGGCCCGGTACTCAAGGAATTCGTCGCCAGATGGCTTACCACCGGGACCCTTTCTCATCTGGTCCTGGCGTTCTGTTCGGCCCGTCCATGTGACGGCGGAACCGGCGCCTTATACATACTTCTGCGTAAACGGCCGAAAAAAGCGCCATTTAAAAAGCTTTTGTGAGTTTTTCTGTATCACCGGACAGGTATTGTCAGCAAATGATAGGTTTCTATTTATAATCGGGCAGAGACAATCTCACTAAACAGGATCAATAACTCGCTCATGGCATTCCTAATGTTGATGTTTTCATTCATACCCTTTCGAATCCTATGGATACATGTTGCAAGATCATCGATGTTTTCCCAATTCACAAGGTTCATGGGCATTGCCGTGAGTTCCTCGCTGATGATCCTTTCTCCACCATGCTTGAGCACAAGGATATCCCTCAGGATCGATTCCGCAACGAGCAGGCATATCATGGCAGCATCCTTGTCGGTATTCGTTGGGGGAAAATATCGGGAAATGAGCTCGAAAGGATCCGCACCCCCTGCAATACCAATCATTTGATCCCTGATGTATAAAATATCATCTTCATCGAAATTTGCCAGTCCGCCGAGAGTTCCCGAGGTAAGCCGTAAAAGGACCGGGTTCAACAATTCTCCTGAAGAGTCTGATGCATCCAAAGGAGTAAAGCGGATGATCTGGCATCTCGACGTAATGGTAGGCAGCAGCATGACGGGTTTATGACTGACGAGAATCAGGACCGTGCCTGAAGGCGGCTCTTCCAGCGTCTTCAATATGGCGTTTGAACTCTGCTTGTTCATCAGTTCAGCCGGCTCTATGATGATGACCCGCTTGCGTGCCTCAAATGGTTTCAGGTTCGTATCACTGATAACCTCCCTGACATCACCAACCAGTATCGGACTGCCATCCGAACCCAGCATAATCAGGTCGGGATGGGTCAACCCTTGGGCCTTGACACAATTCCTGCATGAATCGCATGGTTCTCCCGGGGTCTGAAGGCAGTTAAGGGCCTTGAAGAATTCCCTTGCCATCTTTGTTTTTCCAAGCCCCTCGGGACCGCAGAAAAGGAATGCATGGGGCACCTTGCCTGAATCGATTGATCCTTTGAGAAGCTCTTTCTGGTTTGTATGACCGATCACGTCCTTCCACATGAAGGAGATCATATACCAAGGACTTACATCAGGCAATCATGATCATCTTTGAGCCTTTTTCAGGGCCAAGCAATTGCTTGACTTGATCCACCCTTTTCAGATAATACCCTATTTCCTAGAAACAGGTTTAGAAAGGGAGGACAGATGAGGAGATATCAAACGGACAATCTAAGGGACATACTCTTGTTATCTCAATCCGGAACCGGAAAGACCTCATTGGCAGAGGCTCTGCTTTTCAATGCCAAGGCAACCACCAGGCTGGGAAAAGTGCTTGATGGCAACTCCGTACTGGATTTTGAACCCGAGGAACTCAAACGGCAGTCATCCATATTTTCCGCACTGCATAATTATAAATGGAAAAATACCGGTGTTTCCTTTGTAGACTCTCCGGGAGACTCTAATTTCGCTTCAGAGGCACTTCTGGGTCTGAAATCATGTGACAACGCACTTTTTGTTATCGATGCAATCGACTCGGTAAAACCCCAATCCGAGAACTTGTGGAATGAGGCAAGCGACGAGGGGCTGACTCGGATATGCTTTATTAACAAGATGGATCGTGAACGGGCCGATTTCGACCAGACACTTGCTGATATCTCAGAAATTTTCGATATCAAGCCTCTTGTCCTGACACTCCCCATAGGTGCGGAAGATTCCTTTACCGGGGTCGTCGACGTTCTCGATAAAAAGGCATACCTATATGAAAAAGACGGTTCCGGCAGATTCACCATAGGCGATGTCCCTGCAGATATTCAGGACAGACTCGACGAGGTCTACAGTTCCGTTGTCGAGGACCTGGCCGAGGTAGACGATACCCTGATGGAGAAATACCTCGAGGGTGAGGAGCTGAGCCGGGACGAACTGGCATCCGCTCTGTCCGAGGGTCTGTCAAAGGGCCAGTTTCTCCCTGTCTTCGCCGGTTCCGCACTGCTGAACATGGGGGTTCACCCCTTGATGGATTTCATAAGCGCCTCCTGCATCAGCCCCAGACAGAGAAAGATGCCGTCACTTAAAAACACAGACGGCAAGACAAAGGAAATCAGACCCGAGGAAGACGAGATCTTCTGCGGGCATGTATTCAAGACCATGAGTGATCCATACACGGGATCTCTGAGCATCATCAGATGCCTTTCCGGGACATTAAGCCCTGACTCATCGTTGGTGAATGTATCTAGAAACTCAAAAGAGAGGATCGGCTCCATCTTCGCACTGGAAGGAAAGGTACAGAAGCCGCTCGAGCTTGTCGGCCCGGGAGATATTTTTGCAGTCGCCAAGCTCAAGGATACAAAGACCGGCGATACACTTCTAAGCGAATCGCTGAATTTCACCTTACCGAACCCGACCTTCCCGGAACCCATCATGAACATGGCGGTAACACCGAAAACAAAGGCCGATGTGGAAAAACTGCTCCCGGCCTTTCAGAAACTGATGGATGAAGACCCTGTCCTGAAGGTGTTCCGTGACGATCAGACAGGAGAATTCATCCTCTCAGGCCTCGGCCAGCTGCATATCGAGATCGCGGTGGACCGTTTAAAAAGGCGCTTCGGAGTCGAGGTTGAACTCAAGACACCCAGAGTCCCCTATAAGGAGACCATCACAACCTCTGCCAAGGTACAGGGAAAACACAAGAAACAGACCGGCGGCCATGGACAGTACGGAGATGCATGGATCGAGGTGGAACCCCTTGAAAGAGGTCAGGGATTTGAATTTGTCAACAATATTGTCGGGGGTGTCATTCCGAAAACATATATCCCTGCGGTTGAGAAAGGTGTCATCGAGGCCATGGCCAGCGGTCCGTTGTCGGGAAATCCAATAGTGGACGTCCGGGTAAGCCTTTATTTCGGATCCTATCACGAAGTGGATTCATCCGAGATGGCCTTCAAGATTGCAGGATCACTTGCCATGAAAAAGGCTCTGGAAGAGTGCAAGCCCATCATGCTGGAGCCTATTATGGAGATCACGGTTGTTGTGCCGGAAGAATGCATGGGAGATGTCATGGGCGACCTCAACAGCAGAAGGGCTAAGATCGAGGGCATGAACGCCAGGGGCAAATACCAGGAACTCAAGGCCCAGGTACCCCTTGCAGAGGTCCTTACCTATGCGCCCACACTGACTTCCATAACATCCGGCAGGGGGACCTTTTCTTTGAGTTTCTCCCATCTGGACCCGGTACCCTATGCCATCCAGGAAAAGATCGTGGAGGAAGTAAAAGCAGCAAAAGATGCAAAATGACAATTCAGATATCACGAGGAGCCTGTTTCAAAACATACAGGCCATGAACGTGTCCGAAAAACTGGATCTGGCCCGCAAGGCAGGGAAAGAGGCCAGATCCATCCTTATGCGCGACACGAACAGGCTCGTACAGCTTGCGGTTATTGCCTCACCCAAGATAACCGAAAGCGAGGTACTAATGATTGCCGGCAATCGCCAGATAAATGACGAGGTACTCAGACATATCTCCACAAACAGGGAATGGATGAAAAACTACCAGATAAAACTCGCACTGGTCAACAATCCCAAGACACCGCTTTCCATAGCCCTGAAACAGGTGCCCTATCTCAAACAGAGAGACCTTTCGCTTCTTGCAAAGAGCAAGGCGGTACCGAGACCGATCACAATCCTGGCCAATCAGAGAATGAAAGAGATAAGAAAATGAAACACGCCGGTGTGCTTATACTTTCCGACAAGGGATCAAGAGGTGAGCGTGTGGATACCAGCGGCAGGATTATACAGGAGATGCTTGAAGGGCTCGGCATAATCAGCGAAGTCTACGAGATTGTCCCTGACGAGGCCGATATCATCAGGCAAAGGCTTGTCAGCTGGAGCGATGAACTCTGCCTTGATCTCATTATCACAACCGGAGGGACAGGTCTTTCCCCCAGAGATGTCACGCCGGATGCAACGCTGGCTGTTATCGAAAAACGCATCCCGGGCATGGAAGAGGTTATGCGGATGAAAAGCCTGGAAAAGACACCTCACGCGATGATATCAAGGGCAGTAGCCGGTGTCAGGAAACAGACACTGATCATAAACCTGCCCGGAAGCCCCGGCGGTGTGCGGGACTGTCTGGAAAGCATCCTTCCTGCGCTTAATCATGCCCTGTTAAAACTTGGCGGCGACATGAGCGATTGTGCACCTGTTCACTGAGTACTGAAATCATATCTCCAAGAGATTTTGAATCATTATTCGATGATTGAAAAGGTATTATACCATACTACTCTTGAGACAGCTTGAATCCATGCTCCTTTACTATTGATTCTCCCCTCTTCACACACATACTCACTGCAGGCTGACCAACTCCAGTTCCTTGGCTGTAGATGTCCCCCTCGTCCCGTGATAAAATTGAAAAGTCCCTTTTTATCCGCTGCTTCTACATCCTGAGCAGACGTTCACTGCGCCAGATTCGGACAACTCTCACACGATTCTTGTCAAAGCGATATATTATACGAAAGGGTGAATAAATTATCTCACGGATATTATTTATTCCAAATTCCGGCACTATACGTCCACTCCCGGGAAAGCTGGATAAATGTTCAACCTTGGAAATTATCTCCTCAATCAGTTTCCCACCTATATCAGGCACTTGCTGCTCAATATACCATGATCGAATTTCTTCAAGGTCGGTTAGCGCTGAGGCAGCGAAGGTGATTTTATATGCATGTGACATTGAGTTAATCTAAACCCAGCCGTTTCTTCACATCTGCCAGAGGGAATTCACGGCCTTCCTCCAAGTCTATCAATCCCTGAACAACTGCCTGCAAGAATGAACGCTCTTCCTGTTCATCCTCGTAATCTTTAAGCGACTGGACAACCGCAACACCCTTTCCACGGCTTGTCAAAACTACTGGCCGGTGATTTCTATCAACCTGGCTGACAACCCGGCCGGGATTAACCTTCAGATTACTCAGAGGAATAATATCTTCGGAAAATTTTATTGATCGTCTCATGAAATCCTCCTGGTTCTAGTCATCTAACAATGCTAATATTAGCACCTGTTAAATGACCCTACAATAACATAATCAACTATACCCTTATTGCATCCATATGTCGTTTTACTTTGCTTTGCGCTTATTGCTGTAATGGGGGGAAAACGGGGACATTCCTTAATTAAGCAACTATCTTAATCTATCAACTTATAGCCATACTCCTTGGAAATACGCTCGCCCCTCCTTACAGCATATACGACCCCTGGTACTGAAATGTTCAGTCGCCTTGACAGTTCCGACATAGCATATCCCAATTCTCTCGATCCCCAGTAGCAATATAATCCTCTCGCATCCGCCCTTGCCTTTATACGGCTGCGGGAGAAAAGCTCATCCCTGTCTATACCGAATATTTCGCAGACCCTTACCTCCACCTTCTCCAGATCATATCCTTTGTTCT
This sequence comes from Deltaproteobacteria bacterium, assembly GCA_011372875.1. Lineage (GTDB taxonomy): Bacteria > Desulfobacterota > Desulfomonilia > UBA1062 > UBA1062 > DSAD01. Next base: position 3,403 of record DSAD01000154.1, on the reverse strand, counting down.
TCAGTTCATAAAACCGGGTTAACCTTTCCTCTGCATCGTCAAGTATACCCTGCACAAAATCACTCTCTCCCAATATCCTCTGATCACTCTTTATTCTATCCTGTCCATTGCGCTTTATCTCCTTGACCTTTTCCCATCCACCAAGGCTTCTAATCAACCCACCTCCTGTTAGTTCAGGCCGCCTTCCCTGACCTATCCCCTCTTCTACAAATATACTGTATCTATCCCTCGCTTGTTTCGTCGTCTTCCCAAAACAACTCAGCACATACCTCGCATCCTGCCAGCCGACATGATCCTTCCCCAGCAATACGCCATGCCCGCAATATGGATATATATTTAGTTCCGACATCGATGAAACTATCTTCGCCCTGAGAGGATTAAGGTGAATATACCGGACTAGTTCTTTCAGGTATGTTTCCTCCTGACATATAATCGATTTATAGCGATTCTGAAAAAGCTGCCCGTGACGTCTATATCTTCTGTTGTATGTCACTGCATAGCCGGTCAGCAGCCTTCGCATCAATGTGGATAGAGATTTTTTCCCGGTTCTCAATAAAAAATGTGCATGGTTGGATAACAGTGCCCACGCATAGCATGATGTACCAGTCTCACCAAGCAGAGTCTCTAAACGCCCAATAAAGTTATCCCGGTCCTTGTCATCCCTGAATATCTCCCGGCGCTCTATCCCCCTGATTATGACATGATGCAGTACTCCAGGCGCATCTATTCTCGCTTGCCTCGGCATTCCTCTTTTTTTACATAGTACAGGTTATCTGTCAACTTAATTACTTACTTAAGGACGTCCCCCTTTTTAATCCAGACCTTGAATGATAACGGACCTCCCTTATTTGAGAGAATATTTTTCTATCCCATGCAGTGTTTTTTTAAAGAAAGATCGTATTTTTTCCGATCCTTGAGTTTTAGTGCACTATCAAGGAGGGCTTGATTTGAGACTGAGACGCGATTTGCGATACATTGCCGATCTGAATGATCAGAGCAAGGAGGCGCGATTCCACGATCATTCCGGTATCGAGCTGTCATGTAGAATCAGGGATTTCTCAAGAACTGGTATATCCTTCCTCCTTGAAGACGGAAGCCTGACTTTCAAAATCGGCGACATCATATCGGATTTTCAGTTTTTCTCGTTTGAGAATATTGTCTATTCCGGATCTGTGACCATAATCCATGTACAGGATGAGTACATTGACAACAAGGTTATTTCACGAATCGGGTGCAGCCTCGAAAACATGATAGATATCTCATCGATCATCAAGGTGGACAAGGTTACCAAGCTGCAGAACGAATATCTCGATTTCATCAATTCCATGGCTGTTGAAAACAATCTTGATGATGAATTTGTCCATCTGACCTCTCACCTGCACTTTATTCTCAGCACCTTTGAGCAAAGACTCAAGGAAGAAGAGGACAAGATGCTCGAAGAAGAGGATTCGTCCTTGAGGGCAGCCCTTGTCGATACGCTGAGAAGCCTAAGCTTTGAGGCGCTCAACGAGGTAACCTTCAGGTTCTGCAAAAATTTCGCCGACATTACTCAGAGGTTTACCGACTCGAAAGAGCACTTCATTCACAAGGAGTTCTTCCAGAAAAGACTCAACGAATTCTTCATGAAATCAGAGCTGTTTTACCGCGCCTACACAAAACCGCTCGGCTATGCCGGAGACTACGAGATGATGAACATCATCTATCGCAACACCTTCGAGGGCAAAGATATCTTTTCACAGGTAATGAACAGAATCGACTGCGAGGGCCCTGCATCCCGGGCCGTTCGGAACAGAAGAGAATTTTTCTGCAACAAGATTCAATCGCTCTACAGAAATACACAAGATAATGACACGATAAAGATTGTCAGTATCGCCTGCGGTCCCTGCATGGAAATCTTTGATTTTCTCTCAAAGATAAGCGGCGATACGAAACAGCACACAATTGAGATAGTCGCCATGGATCAGGACGATAATGCCCTTGCAGATTCCAGAAACAGGCTCTCTTCGATAACCGACAAGCTTGCAGATGTTCAAGTTCAGTTTGTACAGGGAAACATCAAGGCACTCATTGTAGGCAAAGAGACGGATAAAGATCCCTACAAGGATGCCGACCTCATCTATACAATCGGGCTGTTCGATTATCTGTCCGCCAATGCATCGAACAGGCTGATCCTCGAACTATACAAATTCCTCAGACCCGGAGGAACACTCATCATAGGCAATTTCGGGACGCACAATCCCCAGAGATTCAAGATGGAGTATGGTTCCGAATGGGTTCTCATCCACCGAAGCGAAGAGGATCTCATGGAACTGACCCTTGGGCTGCCTCAGGGTATTCCCATGTGGATCGAGAAAGAACCCGAAGGCATCAACCTCTTTCTCAATATCCAGAAACCTGCATAAACACACACCGTGATCTCGGGAAACCCCGATCATGGGGTCTTGTCGAAAAACAGGCGACTGCGTGCAAACTGAAAGATGATTTTATCTGCTGTCCACGAAATGCAATCCATGGCATTACTCCCCGGATGAAAGCTGATTCTATATCCATGCGATTATCACGCTATCACGAATGCGGGCTAACCACGGTATGAGAACTATGCTTCGAGACAGTCACACTTCTTTGATCGATCTTGAAAAGCTATTGCTCTTCTCTGAAGACCTCTTCATACTGCGAGATATCCGGCAGGTCGGCAAGGGATTTCAGAGCGAAGACCTCAAGAAACCTGTTGGTCGTGGAATACATCATGGGCCTTCCTGATTTGATGTCGATAAGCTGGTGTTTCAGGAGACTCTTCAGGGAAGAAGACGAATCAACCCCTCGTATGCCCTCGATGGTCTGTTTCGTACACGGCCCCTTATAGGCTATTACCGCAAGCACCTCCATCGCTGCATTGGAAAGCCTGGCCGGTTCGTGCAGAGTCTTTATATAGGGGGTGAATTCCTGTCTGGTTACAAACATATACCCCTGTGAAACCCGCTCGATCAGAAAACTCCTGCCTGTCTGGTTGTACAGGGCATTGAGTTCCTCCACTAAATGATCAAGGCCCTCAACAGACAGGTCGGGAACTGCCTCAAGGATCTCCTTGATCCCTAGGGTCCCGCTTGTGGAAAAAATAAGCGCCTCAACGATTTCTCTGGTATTCATATGCCTTTTATGAAGCTCTTGTTTTCCCGAACCTCTCCTTCGGGCAGTTATCGTCTCGCAATGTAGATCCTGGAAAACAGACGGGATTGAACCAATCGTGCGACAGAGGCCTTTGACATCTCCAAACCGGCAAGGAGGGCTCCGATCAACTCCATTGTATCATGACCCGCTACAACATCCCCCAAGGCCACCCGCTCTTTCTCCCGGAGAAGCACCTGAATCCGTTTCATCATATCCTGAATACTGAACCGTATGG
>DSAD01000181.1 GCA_011372875.1 Deltaproteobacteria bacterium | reverse complement strand
GGCTGGGACACATCAACCGTCAATGCCGTAGAAATGGCCAGCGTGCTCGAGAAGACCGGGATAGACTGTCTCATCCTGCATCCTAGGACCAGATCGGATATGTACCACGGTATACCCAGATGGGATATTTTCTCAAAGGTCAAACGCTGTGTTGATATTAATGTTGTGGCCAGCGGAGATATCCGCTGCATAGGGGACCTCGACCGGGCAAAAGGCATCGGGGCTGATGCATACATGGTAGGCAGAGGGGCTGTGGGCAATCCCTGGATATTCCGGGAACTCTCCGGCGGACCATCTCCAGACCACGAGGAGCGCAGAGATGTCATGCTTGAACATCTTGACATGCTCTGCTCATGCTTTGATGAAGAAAGAGGCGTACGCTTCATGAGAAAATTCATTTCAGCATATGTCAGGCATCAACCAGGTGCTGCTCTCTTTCGCCAGTCAGCCTGTTCCCTTGAAGATTCCAAACAACTTCAAGCATTCATAAAAGGGTTCTTCAAGACCTGAACTCATCATTAAAGAGCCTTTGACATCTACCGACAAGTACTACCATGAACATACATCTGCGATGCTGCATCATGATACTGGTATTATGCACTGTAATGATCGCCCCGGCAGGAATCTCGTCAAGCAACGAGGATCATACCCTGAGCTGTTTCGAACCAGGGAGCTATCTCGCAGACAAGGCAAGGGCAAACAGGATTGTCCTGATAGGAAAGCACCATAAGAATATCCATATTCACAACCTCATAATCCATTCACTTCCTGCGCTGGTTGCAACGGCAGGGATCAGCACCCTGTTCGTGGAGATACCCTCTTCACAGCAGGAGGCAATCAATCGTTTCTGCAAGGGAGATGAAGGGGTTGAGACCATCGAGGTATGTGACATCATTGAATCCCCTTCATACAGAGAGATCCTTCTCAAGGCACGCTCGCTGGGCATGAAGATCATAGCAATTGATGCACCCGTGCCCTGCAGCATCACGCGTGACGAATGGATGGCCCGGCGCGTCAAAGCCTATCTGGAGGAAGATCCTCAATCAAAGGGGCTTGTCCTTGCAGGCCAGCGCCATGTATTCAAAGGTTTACAGTGGGTTCATGTTATTGAACCATCCCTTGCCGATCATCTTGAGAGCTATGGTGTATTCTCGGTTATAACCTGGCCGAATGCAATCGACAACCTTGTTCCGGTTGCCATGGATATCAACTCTTCATATTTTTCCGGCGTAAGAGATCCAACTCTCATGGCCATGAATATCACAGAGCAGGTATGCCTTGCTACTGCGGCTGACGGCGTGATCTTCATGCCGAGAAATCAATAACCGCCTAACACTGCCTTTATCGAGGATAAAAACCCCGAAAATCAGGGCCGGACGTTTCTTTCATTGCAAACCTTATCTGATATCGGTAAAATAAGCAGTTATGACAGATATCTTTATCGGAACCAATCCCAGCATAGAAACTGTTTATGAAGAAACACCATCAGGACTCTGCGCCATCATTACCCATCCCCATTCCCAGATGGGGGGAAATATGCATAATAACGTGGTAATGGCTGCATGGGATACGGTACTCAAGAAAGGCTTTTCCGCCCTGCGTTTCAACTTTCGCGGCGTCGGAAGAAGCGGCGGTGAATTTGAAGGCGGTATCGGTGAAATAGCAGACCTTGCAGCAGCAGTGGAATATGTCGATTGCCCTGTTATCATTATCGGTTATTCCTTCGGTTCGTGGGTTGCCGCCAATTTTCTCAAAGAAGTTGATCTTCCGTGCATCTTTATCTCGCCACCCACCGGAATGTTCAGCTTTCCTTCCCTGAAAGGGTTCAATGTATGGTCTGTCGCGGGATCTCACGACCCTTTCTGCGACCAGGAGACCCTGCTGGATATCATGGACAAGGAACGGGTTACCATGATAGAGAATGTAGACCACTTCTGGTTCGGCGATGAAGACAAGCTCCAGCCTTACCTTGAAAAGAAACTGGAGTTGATCAGGTCAATATCTTATTGATCAGGAGAATTCCCCTGATTCAAAAGCATTCTACACCAAGAAAGGACCAAATTGTTGCCGGGGCTTTCTATATCCTCGGAGCAGGTCTCATGTTTGCCATTATGGGAACCCTTGTCCGCATGGTATCAGCAACCCTGCACAATGAGATGATCGTATTCTTCCGAAACCTCTTTGCTCTTGTTTTTTTTATTCCGCTGCTTGCCACCCGCAGCGCCCGGATTGAGCTCAAGACAAACAGGCCCTTTTCTCACCTCCTTCGCACTGCAACCGGGCTTTGTGCAATGTATTGCTATTTCTATGCGCTGGCCCATATGAAACTGGCCGAGGCAGTCCTTCTTTCATATACAACCCCTGTGTTCATACCGATCATTGCCCTTTTCTGGCTCAGGGAGTCAGTGACCATGAAGGTCGGTTTCGCAGTCATTATAGGGTTTGCCGGGGTGATATTCATCCTCAAACCAGGTTCAGGAATCTTTCAGCCGGTATCCGTTATCGCTCTTGTTGCAGCCATATTCGCATCAACAGCCATGGTAGCTATCCGCAGCATGTCCGACAGCGAACCGCCAGGCAGGATCGTCTTTTACTATACAGCCCTGTCAACCCTGATATCCGCAATACCGCTTTTCTGGGCATGGGAGATGCCGGAAGGCAGCACCTTGGCTTTACTGATTCTCATGGGAATCGTGGCTGTAACCGGTCAACTGCTCATGACCAGAGGCTACAGCGCTGCACCTGCAGCACGAGTGGGGCCGTTTATCTATTCAACCGTGATCTTTGCCTCGATACTCGGCTGGTTCTTCTGGGACGAAACCCTCGATATACTGAGCCTGACCGGGGCTATGCTTGTCTGTATCGCAGGTATTGCGGCAACCAGAAGATCTCAATGAGCTCATCCTCTCCTGCCGGCAGTCAACTTGAAGAAAGGGTTGTCGGCACTCAACAGCGCTTGTATAACACATTGTGTATCCCCCAAGCTTTTCAGGGGAAAATCTTCCGATAGGACATCTTGTGTTTTTTTATGGAATGAAACTGCTAATAATGATCTAATCATCTATCACCTGGCAGATATCTCAACCGTCGCATGCAGGAGACATGTCTCGAATGCGGCAAAGATGCAAGACAGCATCTGGAACGGGGAAATCACAAAGGAGCAGTTTCATGATATTACGAATCGATCACGTAGCAATAGCGGTAAGGGATTATGAAAAGGCATTCAGCTTCTTCACCAGGCTCTTTGGTGTAATACCATGCGCCTATGCAGGTGATGCATCCATGAACTACCTCTGGCAGATGCTTTCTCTGGGGGATCTGAGCAGGCTGGAACTCCTGACCCCTACCGGATCACCCAGTTTCCTGGACAATTTTCTGCAAGACCGACAAGGCGGGGTGCATCACATGACCCTTCAGACATCCGACATTTACCAGACAAAAACGATGTTGGAAGACTCCAATATCCCATATTTCGGATTCAATGACTACGGTGCTGTATGGAAAGAACTCTTTATCCACCCGAGAGATGCCTTCGGCGTACTCATACAGATTGCCGAATTCAATTCCGATGACTGGTTGTCTCCTGAAGTGAAGATGAGTCGGGATACCAGATGGCTGGCAGAGAAGAACCCGAACGGATGCACACTTGTTCTGGCACATCCCGGTGGCGGCAAGGTCAGCCTGGACCTTGACCGGGAAGAGGTAAAAGCCCTCATTGCGGATCTTCAGGATATCCTCTGAACTGCCGTATCATGACGGTTCTGATACACATCGACAACGCAATACGCATTCTCGAGGCTGATATACCCCGGGATGTTGCAAGACTCATAGAGGCCGACCTCACCCTGCCCAACCCTAAATGGGAGCAGGCAGAGCTGTACAGCAGGAGCAGACGACGAAATTTCCAGCCCGAGATGCTCACCTATTATCACCGGGACAGCGGGGTTCTTATCCTCCCACGCGGATACATCAACCACTTGAGAGCCATATTGAAATCCGTGCCCTATAACATTGTCGATAAAACCCGCACCTGTGATCAGGTGGAATTCTCCTTTGACGCTGCGCTGCATCCATACCAGGCTGATGCGGTTGATCGCGTCGCAGCACACCGGTTCGGTGTTCTCGAAGCCCCTCCAGGTGCAGGGAAGACAGTTATCGCCCTTAAGATCATAGCGCACAGAAGGCAGCCAAGCCTTGTTATCGTACACACCAAGGAGCTCATGTATCAATGGTGTAAAAGGGCATGTGAATTTCTTCAACTATCTGAAAAAGAAATAGGCCTTATAGGCGATGGCCTCAAGATTCTCGGTAAGAACCTCACCATAGCGATCATTCATTCTCTGTACAAGATCATTGACGAGATAAAACCCCTTATCGGCCATGTCATCGTGGATGAATGTCACCATATCCCGGCACGAACCTTCACCGATGCCGTTGGAAGGCTCGATACCGCCTATATGCTGGGGCTTTCCGCAACGCCGTACAGACGGGACAAACTTACCAGGCTTATCTATTTCCACCTAGGAGACAACACACACCGGATAGACCCGCAGCAGCTTCAGGCTATCGACAGGATTATGTGCGCACAGCTGGTACTCAGAAATACCAACTGCAGGTATTATTTCGATTCCGACGAATACCAGTTCATGATTTCGGCACTGGTGGCAGATAAAGCAAGGAACTCTCTTATCATAAAGGATGTAATACAACAGGCCCGGGCAGAAAGTCACGGAATCGCACTGGTTGTTTCAGACAGGGTATCACATTGCGAACATCTCTATAAGGGAATCCTTGACGCTGGCATGCCTGCATACCTTCTGACCGGTTCAGTCCCGGTCAAGAAACGCGCCGGGATCATAGAAAAGCTCAATACCACAAACGCCGGCATTATCGTTGCCACTGCACAGCTCATCGGTGAAGGCTTTGACCTGAAACACCTTTCCTCTATCTTTCTTGCAACGCCCGTAAAGTTTACCGGCCGGGTAAAACAGTATATAGGACGTATCCTCAGGGTGGCTGAAGGAAAGGAAGAGGCCCTGATCTTTGACTATGTAGATGATAACGGCATGCTCAAAAGCAGCTTCCGCTCACGATTATCGGCATACCGAGATATGGGGGTACAGATATCCGGCATCAAACAGGACATGATTATATAAGCCAGTGTTCCTGGCACTGTGCACCAGGAAGAATATTTAAGTGATGGAGAAATGTAATCCTGAGTAAAAACTTGGCTTATTGAGGTGTTCAGGCACCGGGAAAAAGAGGCACCTGAAACAACGGATATTGCCTTAAGCTCAAACCCTGCCTGATCATTAAACCTTGTCTTTATTCTTTACCGGCATCTTTTTATTCACATCCCGGCTCAATTCCCGAAAATGCCCCTTAAGAGCTGGTCAACCGCCTCTTCTGTTCCCTGGTTTCCGCCTGGTATGCCAAGCTTTTCCTGAAGCTTCTTTACCCCTTGCCTTGAATAGTATCGAGCAAGGGCTTCATTGACGATCTTTGTGTCTATGTTCACCAAAGGTTTGACCAGGGATCCCTTTATCCTGACAGGGAATACGATGCTTTCCTGATTATCCAACAAGGCACTCAGCACCGGGGTCCTTTTGATGAGGTCCACTGATTGTTTGCGCGACAGGATTACATCGCCCTTCAGATCGAGTGCCCGGGTATTCATGTCCACCACCCCTGCAAGTCTTGCATGAGAATCGGTAGACCTGCTCGTACTGACGTTCTTCAGATTGAGCGGATTGACTGCAAGCATGCCTTTCGACATAGAGAAGGTTGCATCGAGCAGATCAAAGCTGGTTGTCTCATGACGATCTATTTTCTCACGCGATACCCCGGCCTTGTCCGCGAGATCTTGTATCCGGTAGAAATCATCCATGACAGCGCCTGCAAGGTCCAGGTTTTTCAACTGACCATTGTTCAGGGCAAAAGAGCCCTCTGCATCCAGGGCATTTATTCCAGGTTCTTTTGCCAGACCGTTGAGCTGGAATGTACCGGAGAACATACCGGAAAATATGCCTTTATAGCTGGTCAGTGTGTCGAGAAGAGTCCCGGAGGCAATCCCCTCAAAGACCGGGGCGGCACTCCATTTCCCGGTCTCCAGCACATACCGGCCAGCACCTTTTATTGACCCGTTAAACACCTTGAGCCCGAATGATTGAACGGTCAGGGCATCAGGGGTCAATAGCGCCTGACCCGAGAAATCTTCAAATACAACATCCCGTATCGTTCCCTTGTGAACACCTGCAGAGGCACTTCCGCTCAAGATCTCATTTTTCCTGCGGGCCTTGATATCTACATTCGTTCCACGAAGTACAGCCCTGGTCTTTTCGTTCGAGCCCGAAGCCTCACCGGATTCGGGCATGACAAAACCGGCTGTATCACAAGCAGCTTTGAGATTCATCGACAGATCATCCAATGGGCCGCTTACGCCGGCCGTCACCTCGGCCACACCTTCAAGATCATATTCCTTTATCACAGGGACAATGCGTTCCCATCCCTTGAGTGTAATGGGCTGTGTTTTCAGGTCAATACTCAAGTTCGGTACCTCGGATGACGTATCTACACTGCCCGAGCCGCCCAGCAACAGATTATGGAGAACAAACCTCAACGATGAGGCGCTTATGATTCCCTGGTTCATATTCCCGTCAAAGGCAAGCGACAGGGGTATATCCAAGGGCTTATGGAAAACATCCCCATAGGAAATCTGCATCCCTTTCATATCTGTTTCCGCTTCAAGGTTGATACCCTGCTCATTCTTATCCGATACCAGACTGAACTCCATGGGCCCGGAAAAAACAAGCCCCTGCGGGATCAAGGCCGCATACATGGGCAGGAGCTTTACCATGCCTGCCGGATCTAGGTTCTTGGCCGATGCAGTCATATCCCACGAAGGATCGCTCATAATCCTGCCTGCAGTCCCTTTGAATGAGATGCGGTTTCCATTCATCTCGATATAACCTGATTCTATATCCAATCTCTGTGAAGGGAACTCGAGAGAATATACACCTGCCAGATCAAAGTTGAGCATGCCTGTGCGACCTGGCCCAGATGAACCGGACCTTTCCTCAAGAACCAGATTGCCAACGGTTACCCTGATATCTGAAACAACCCTGTCTGCAAGCGATCCTGATGCGCTTATCTTCATATGAACTTCTCCGGAGAGTATATCCATTGTCAGGGGCAGATCCACCGGAAGATTACCTAGAGAGAGCCCGTCGGAATTCAGGTTGAGGTCAAAGGGGGTCTTCATCAGTGTCTCGACACTGCCAATCGGGCCTATCGTGCCGAAAAAGCGGAGATTGGGTCTCTTTGCGCCCAGGAGACTTGCCTTGAGATCAATTCCCATGGGATGGTCAAAGGAGATATCGTCCATGTCCAGGTCCAGGTCATCGATGACTACAGGAGGTCTATCCCGGAAAAGCATCTTATCATCAAAAACGAGCTTTCCATCACTGATGACAAGCTCTTTCACGATAAAGACTGCCAGTGCAGGAGACGGTGCGTCCTTGACGGGTTCTTTCTTCGGGGCTTTCCGGGCTTCAGGCAGTGGCGGCTTTTGCGCCGATGCCTCCGGGCCTTTGTGTTGACGGTTTAAAAGATCGTCAAAGTTAAACAGCCCGGCTTCATTTCGCTGCACATGTATATAAGGCCTGTTCAGAACAATCTTTCTGACCTTTATCTCCTTTGTCAGTAGCGGCAGGATTTCCAGACGGACCTTAAAAGATTCAAGACTGATAAAGTCTTCGCTTGAGAAATCAGGGTTGTCGGATATACGTAATCCCCCTATTTCGGCACCGATCCCGCCAAGGATCGTCAGGGATATGTTGTGAAAATCCACTTCACGGTGAAGCACCTCTTCGGCCTTTGTGATTATGGTTTCCCGGTATTTGTTCAGATCAACAAAAAATGGTGCAAGAACTGCTGCAACGACAAGCACCAGCAGAAAAATCAGACCGCCGATAATAATCTTTTTCATACCCGGATCTCCTTTGAGTATCTCTCCATTCCTGACCAAGTCCGGCAGAGAATTCTTCCCTGTCGATTCTCATAACATTACCAGCGATTGACTGTTTCATACCAGACAAGGATTGAACACTCCAATACTTCCTGCTGCCGGCATGGGCGAATCGCAACCGTTCTTATACGATATTTCCACGCCCAAGACAATCAACCCCTGAAACATCCTCTGCCGGGAATCCTTTGAAAACCGTGGTTGATTTCTTTCCATCGGTACAATATGTTACATCAGGCATTCTGTGAGGAGGTAACCATGATAGTCGTACATGTCTTCATCCGGATAAAACCGGGGTATGTCGAAGCATTCAAGGAGGCATCCATCAGCAATGCATCCTCAAGCATAAAAGAACCCGGCATCGCCCGCTTCGACCTTATCCAGCAAAGCGACGATCCCTCCCGCTTCGTGCTGACAGAGATCTACCGGGACAAAAAAGCGCAGGCAAGGCACAAGCAGACCGAGCACTATTCCCTATGGAGAGAAAGGGTCGAAAACATGATGGCAGAACCCAGGCACAGCATCACATACGAGAACGTCTATCCTGAAGATATGCATTATTGATCGAGGAGCATGCATGAACTTTGAATTTGCCACGGCAAACCGGATCATTTTCGGTAACGGCAAGGTGAAAGAAGTCTGTTCAGAGGCGGCACGTTTGGGCAGACGCGCCCTGCTGATCACAGGCAACAGTCTGGAACGATCGGGGGATCTTGAAGATTCTCTTCATACCCAGGAAATCCATACTGTCATATTCCAGGTAAAAGAGGAACCCTCAACAGATATCGTGATCGAAGGTGCCTCCCTGGCCAGGATCGAGCAGTGCGATCTTGTTATCGCAATTGGCGGGGGAAGCGTCATCGATGCAGGCAAGGCCGTTTCCGCCCTTGCCACCAACACGGGAGACCTGTTCGACTATCTCGAGGTAATCGGCCATTCGCAGAGCATTACCATCCCCCCTGCCCCGTATATTGCAATCCCCACTACGGCCGGCACCGGGACCGAGGTCACAAAGAATTCCGTACTCATCTCTCCTGAGCACAGGGTAAAGGTGAGTATGCGCTCGCCCCTGATGCTGCCAAGACTTGTCGTGGTCGACCCGGAACTCACGCTTTCCATGTCCCCTGCAATTACTGCAAGTACTGGGCTCGATGCCATTACCCAGCTCATCGAGGCCTTTGTAAGTGTAAAGGCCAACCCGTTAACCGACGGCATCTGCGGAGAAGGGCTTACAAGGGCCGCACGATCATTGAAGAATGCCTATGAAGACGGCAGCAACAAGGCTGCCCGTGAAGACATGGCCCTGGCAAGCCTGTTTTCCGGGATTGCCCTGGCTAACGCAGGTCTCGGGGCGGCCCATGGATTTGCAGCCCCGCTCGGCGGCATGTTCAAAGCCCCGCATGGCATGATCTGTGCTCGGCTCCTGCCCTTTGTCATGGAAACAAATGTCCGTGCCCTGAAAAGACGCGCTCCAGGGTCAGATGCATTATTGCGCTATGATAAAATAGCCAAAATCATCACGGGCAAAGAACAAGCCCTGGCATCAGACGCGGTCAGATGGATACAGGACCTGTGCAGAAAGCTTCATGTGCCGGGACTTTCGAGCCTGGGGATCTCTCAAGGCCATATCCCGGATATAGTTGACGCTGCTCAAAAGGCCAGCAGCATGAAGGGCAACCCGATCGAGCTCACCACTGATGAACTCATTGAGATCCTTACCATCGCCTTATAGTCATGTCTTCTTCTGCGAACCAATGAGTTTAACCATTTGAAGTCAACATTCATAAGACAATCATATGAAAATGAAGGTCACGACGAGCTCATTCCTCGTGAGAATCATAGACAGGCTTCTCGGGTATTTGAAGAAACTGAGAGAGAGTCTGAATCCTTTCCTCCATCCTGTCAATCCTGATCTGCTGTTCGTATATGACATCATTGAGCTTCTGGATGGTATCCTCATGGAACGCCACCATGGTTTCCAGACTGGCAAATCTTTCTTCGCTCATATACCCCCCATTCCCCTTAGATCAATACTACTGTACAACCTGCACAGAATCAACCCTTTCATATCCACATTTCATTCCATCTTTATACTGCCGGCCATATCCCGGGGTGATGCTTCATCTTTCCCACCTTCTTGAAGTGATCCTTGGATTTTCGTGGACATTGGATTTTCGTGGAATTGACTTTAAAACCCAACACTGTTAAGGATAATTGCTTTCAAGAAAGGATCAAAAGCGCCAAGGAGGCTTATAATACATGGATTTCTTCTTCAGGCCCGAAGGTGTTGCTATAATAGGCGCATCAAACGACCCGTTCAGAGTCGGATACAACATTGTAAAAAATGCGCTGGGCGGCTATACCGGCAGGATCTACCCAGTCAATCCCAAATACGATACCATACAGGGTGTTCAGTGCTTCTCCGATATAGAATCCATCCCTAATGATTTCGATCTGGCCATCTATTTCATACCTGCCCGGTTTCTTCCGGATACGATCAGGGCATGCGCCAGAAAAAACGTTAAGGGTATCATTATCGAATCGGCAGGCTTTGCAGAAGTAGGCAGCGAGGGAAGGAAGCTTCAGGAAGAGAGCATCGCCCTGGCACACGAAAACGGCATCAGGCTCTGGGGCCCTAACTGCATGGGGCTCATAGACGGGCATACAAGACATGTATTCTCTTTCCTGGGCGAGCAGAGATTGTGGGAACTGCTGCACCCGGGAAATGTTTCGCTGATCGTGCAGAGCGGCATGCTCTCTGCCGGGTTCCTCATGATGATCCTTGACCGCGGAGGCATCGGGGTTGCGAAGATGTGCTCCATTGGGAACAAATGCGACATCAACGAGGGAGACCTCCTTCAATATCTCATCGATGATCCGCTCACTGATGTCATCGGGCTGTATATTGAGTCCATCGTTGATGCGCCTGAATTTGTGAAACTGTGCAAATCAACCCGCAAACCGATTGTCATCCTCAAAGGCGGCCAGAGCCCGGCAGGCACAAAAGCTGCGGCAAGCCACACCGCAAGCATGGCCGGCAACTATACCATTACGAGCCATGCGTTCAGGCAGGCCGGGATCATCGAAGTCTTTGATGTGAACGAGCTCATGGATTTTCTCCGCGGTTTCTCCAAGACAAGATCGTACAAGAATACCAAAGGTACAGCAATTGTCTCTTTTTCCGGGGCCGGAGGCATCATAACCTCTGACCTGCTGTACAAACAGGATATCCCCGTGGCTGAACCAGCCCCGGAAACATTTGCATCACTCCAGGAGGTGTTCCCTCAGTGGATGCCGCCATCTCACCCGGTGGACATCTGGCCCGCCATAGAGAAAAACGGCTTCGAAAAGGTATATACGCACATCATCAACACCCTCATGCATGATGAAAACGTCGATTCTCTGATCATCCACATGCTTGCCAACAGGATGAGCACCCTCTATCTTAAGGATCTGGCCCGTTTGAAGGACCTTCTCGGCAAACCCGTGATTGTATGGCTCACCGGTACAGGTGAAGGTCTTGTATCTTTCAGAAAAGACCTCGAGGACATGGATATACCCGTATTCGAAGAAATGAACCGCGGGGTGTGTTTTCTCAGTGCCGCCAGGCGGCATTTCAACAGGAGAACATGAATACCGGCCTTTCGAGATAAGATTGCAGGGCTATCTCCTACAAGCTGCGGCATGCAACTTCCGGTACATATATCGATACAAGGATTCATGGGGTTTCACAAGAGAATATGGTCCTGCTTCCCTTATCGATGTCGGGATCTTCACAAAGAGAGTATCTTGATAAGATAATGTGGTTATTCCTCTCTGTGCTTGCGGCATTTTCTCTGGCTACGGCAGAGGCCCTTACAAAAAGATATTTCAGCAGGATCTCGGCTTTCATTGTACACGCTCTTCATGTTGTCATTTTTCCCGTCAGCATCAAATGCACGCAAGGAAATCCTCTTGCACAAACCCTTTGCCGGTCTGATCCCCGGCACCACCATGGCATTGATGATCTTCAGCCCTATGCTTGCTGTTTCCATGGTTCAGGCAGGCTACATGATCCCGGTCAAACGTACGAGCCTTGTCTTCGGTGTGCTCTACGGGGCCTGGCTGTTCAAGGAAGAGACGATCATCAAGCACCTCGTTGGTGCCGTTATCATGATCGTCGGGGTATTCCTGATAGGATGGTTCGGATGATATCAAGGACCGGCTGACTTATGAAAATCCTTGATTCCGGCAATTCTAACGTATAAGTATATCCCGATATTAATTTTTTCCATCCGGAGGCTGTTATGAAGATATGCATGATCGGGACAGGCTATGTCGGGCTGGTTACTGGGGCCTGTTTTGCTGAAATGGGAAATAATGTGATCTGCGTCGATGAGAACAAAGAAAAGATCGACATACTCAACCAGGGAGGTGTACCGATCTATGAGCCCGGCCTGAAAGAGATCATCCAGAGAAACGTTCAGGGCAACCGGCTGAGTTTCACCACCGACTTCAATGAGGCTGTATCGCAGTGTCGACTCTGCTTCATTGCCGTGGGAACCCCGCAGGACAAAGACGGCACGGCAGACCTTAGCTATGTACTCGGGGTCGCCGCACAGATCGGCCTGTTAATGGATGAATACAAGATCATTATAGACAAGTCCACTGTGCCGGTAGGCACAGCCGACAAGGTAAGAGAAGTCATCTCAGCTGAACTGAAAAAGCGTGGAAAGCAGGATATAGAGTTCGACATCGTGTCAAACCCTGAATTCTTAAAGGAAGGAAATGCCCTTCAGGACTTCATGAGACCCGAACGCGTCATCATAGGAACAGACAATGTCCGCACCGCAGCGCTCTTCAAGGAACTCTACGACCCATTTGTACGCACCACGAACAATCCCATACTTGTCATGGACATAAAGAGCGCGGAACTTGCCAAGTATGCATCGAATGCCTTTCTTGCGGCAAAGGTCACCTTTATGAACGAACTCTCAATACTCTGTGACAAGGTAGGTGCGGACATCTCCCACGTCAGGGATGGAATGGGTACGGATTCACGTATCGGTCCCAGATTCCTGCTTGCAGGCCCCGGATATGGCGGTTCGTGTTTCCCAAAGGATGTCGTAGCACTGATTCAGACAGCAAAGACCCTGGGCCATGACCTTGAAATCTGCCGGGCAACACACCAGGCAAATCAGCGCCAGAAGGCCTATTTTGCCGACAAGATACTGAACTTCTACAAAGACCAGAATGCCGATCTATCAAAGATAACCATCGCCATATGGGGACTCACCTTCAAGCCCAAGACCGACGATATCAGAGAGGCCCCGTCACTTGAGGTTATAGAAAGACTTACTGCAAACGGTATAAAGGTAAGGGTCTTCGACCCTGTCGGCATGGAAAATGCCAGAAAGATACTGGGCAACAAGGTAACCTATGTACAAGACAATTACGAGGTTCTTCATGGGGCTGACGGCCTGGCCATAATTACCGAATGGAACATGTTCAAGAGCCCGGACCTTCCAAGGATAAAGGAATCCATGAAAACCCCTGTCATATTTGACGGCAGAAACATCCTGAATCCTCCAGAGGTAAAATCCCTGGGGTTCACATATTTCGGGATCGGAAAAAACTGACCTCTAACCCTCATTCTGCATTAAAGATGGAACAAACCCTGTGGGAGATGCTTCAGTCGAGATTAAAAGAAAACCATGAAGCCGTTCCCACAGGGTAAGGCTTTATGTCGATTTTATACCCTATGACCTTGTTAAACTGCAAAATATGGGTTGAAGATCAGCCGGACAGTTCAATTCGATTTTTTCAAGCCCATGCACATGCACCCTCACACGGTTCGCCTTTAAGACAAGCAATGCCAATGCCCTGCAGAGCTTATACCGGGTTTGGCCTGTTCTGCTCAGAAACGAGACTGCAATAAGCGTAAGCGCCAAGAATGACGGCAGACAGGGCGGTCGTTATGAGTACCCAGGATGCCATAATCTTATCGACCAGCATGGGCATAATTATACCCCTTTTTTGTTCTTTGTTCCTCCGCCCGGCTTTTTCTCTGACCGGCCGGCTTTTTTCCTGGATCTCTTTGTGTGGACAAACCGGTAGATGGCATTCCAGAACATCCTGATCGCAAGACTTGCGCTGGTTGCTGTCACCAGTGAGATGACCAGTGAACCTATCCACAGGTATATAGTCTGCTGGATAAACCGTGCATACTTTGCTTCAACATTATACATGATAAAAATATCGCTGAGAAAACCAAACATATGAACGATGGAACTGCCAAGTTTCATGGCTGCCCCATAAATCGGTATAACGGTAAAAGGATTTGTTATCCAGCACGCAGCCAGGGCGATCGGCAGATTGACCTTCCAGTATATCGCCCCGAATGTGACAATAAGCATCTGAAACGGGATGGTAGGGGTAAGAGCGACAAACAACCCGAGAAACAGACCGCCGGAAACAGACCTCTTGTCACCCTTCCACAGTGTGCTGTGAAAGATTTTGTCCCCCACAATGCGGTGAGCATGTGTATCCTTGAGAGAGTCTCTGATCTGCTTCTGTTTTTCCCGCCATTTTCTCAGCCACATGGAATTAATCACCGTCTCCAGTTATGATACCAGGCTGTCTGAACAATAAACCCCGTAACACCCATGCATAATAAATGATACGCAGACCCTCTCATCCCCTTTACCATCTAAACTAATCTGATCAACTTATCACCAATAAAAAAACCTGAATATCCTCTTTCTCCTCCCTTCTTACATAAAGGGAAATGTCATCATAACTTAGACCACTTATTGTCTTGACAAATATGGCCTGTACCAAGCATCCTTGTGCATCTCTTCAGCTTGCAGGCTGTTACTTATTAGAAAGCTGACTATATCCGAAAGGTGTATTATGGAACATCTGGACCGGAATCAATACGTAGAATTTAACAAATTCGACAAGCTTATCAAAACTCTCCACGTAAGCATGTCGGCAACGATCGTCAATTCCATCATTATAGCGGTAGTCCTATGGAAGGTAATCCCCCACGGAAGACTGACTGTATGGTGTTCAGTCAATATCTGCTATGCACTGCTGAGATACGTCATCATCTACTACTACAAACGGCATTTCAGTAAAACAAACTTTCAGGCATGGAAAATAGGCACGTTCATCTCATTTGGGATAGCCGGCATACTGTTTGGATCATCTGGTATATTACTCATAGACCCATCCCACTTTGAATACGTCATCTTCCTGTATTTCATCGCAGGCGGTATGGTTGTAGGCAGTGCCGGATCCTACCACAACGACCTGCCGATCTATTTCGTCTATTCCAGTACCGTATTCATGATTCCTACGGCGGGCCTATACCTCCTGGACATGGGAATATCCACTCCCATGGTCGTTCTGGGCATCATTTTCTATGTCATAGTATCCGTCATGGCAATCCGGTTAAGTCGTGACCTGAGCGAATCATTGCTT
The DNA here is from genome assembly GCA_011372875.1 of Deltaproteobacteria bacterium. Taxonomy (GTDB): domain Bacteria; phylum Desulfobacterota; class Desulfomonilia; order UBA1062; family UBA1062; genus DSAD01. The sequence continues at coordinate 1,107 of DSAD01000181.1, read as the reverse complement.
CTGCGTTACGACAATATTCAGCTTGTCAAGAGCCTGGAAGAAGCAAAAACACATACTGAACGGCTCAATGCGGAGCTTATGGAAAAGAATATGGAACTGAACGAACTTTCGCTTGTGGATCCTCTTACCTCACTGAGAAACCGGCGCTATCTGTTTGAAATAGTCGTGCCGGAAATAGAGGCTTCCGGCAGAAATTTCCAGCGAGCGATGAGCGGCCATAACAGCAGGACCATGGATGCCGGGAAAGGCTACGGGCTCTTTATCGTTGATATAGATCATTTCAAACAGGTAAACGACAATTACGGCCACGATTCCGGAGACATGGTGCTTGTTCAGTTCGCTAACAAGCTCAAAGAATCTCTCAGGAGCGATGATGTCGTCAGTCGTTTCGGCGGGGAAGAATTCGTTGTCGTATTGAAGAATGTCGATGAAATCAAAACGGCCGAGATCGTCAAAAAACTGCATGACCATATACAAACCTCGATATTTACGGTGACAGACAACAGACAGCTTAGTATGACATGTTCCATCGGTTTTCTATTCTATCCGTTGAGTGAATGTGATGAACCGATTATCACCTTTGAGAAGTTAATCTCAATTGTCGACAGTGCCTTGTATTATGCAAAGGATCATGGAAGAAATGCAGTGGCAAAAGCGACTTTCATCGGGCAACGTCTAGACTTCACTCTGTTAAAAGAAAATAAGGGGCAGGTATGATCTCAGACTGATCCTGAATGAACTTCCCCGCAGCAAGCTTACGAGGTATCAAAATATCTATTTTATTATCCCCTCACATTCATCCACTCCCCCCCAGGGCGAGGACTGAGATGTGAGAACTGCAAACAGCTTACGTATCAGCTAATAAACCCTGTGACTCGGGATATCCTTGGGTCTCGGCCGTTGGGCCGATCTTTGTGCGTCCAACCCTCCTGTCCTGACCGAATTGTGACTCGAACCATCCTTGGCCGAATTGTGAGAGCAGCTTTCAGCTGCGATTACGAAGCATCACCTGGAAAGGAATCGATCGCGGATAAAAGCCTCTGACAGAGCCGGGTTTTTTTGTGAGCATAATGGACTGTAAGCGTATCCAAATGCACAATGTACGTT
>DSAD01000183.1 GCA_011372875.1 Deltaproteobacteria bacterium | reverse complement strand
GACTAGATGTACTTACCATGGACATATCCTCCCTTTGGGCTTGTTTTTTCTCACAAAACAGATTTACCCGCTGGGAGGATTTTTCTCAATCCGTTTTATGTATCGCTATTTTGGACAAGAGTGGCCTTATACTATTTTTTTGTACAGGGTTCCAAGTTTTGTCCCTGTTGAATTAACTGTTGAGTGAACATCACGCATGCCCTTCAAATGTATTGTTATTATTTGTCTGATTTTCATGGATCATCCGTGGGATGATCTTCAATGGAGAAGATATTATAGAGCAAACCGTTAAAGGATGAGGAAAAGGAGGCTTTTAATATGAGAAGAAAGTACAGTATCTCTATCGTGCTGGTCCTGGCGTTTGTAGTCTTATCAGGATGCAGCCATCACTGGGGATATGACCGGTACCATAGTGGCGGATACGGTCAAGGTGGGTATCAGGAAGGATGGACATGCGCCTGGTGCGGCCAGGGCCCCGGCATGATGGGCCCATATGGAGGTGTGGGCGGTATGGGTCCGGAAATGATGGGGCCTTACGGGGGCGCGGGCGGTACGGGTTTGGGTATGATGGGGTCGAGATATGGTGCTTATGGTTCCGGTGAACCCCTTACCGAAGATCAGACCAGGGTTTTGATGGAGCGCTCCATCGGATCAACGAGAAATCCGAATATTATGCTGGGGAAACTCACGGATAAAAAGGATTATTTCGAGGCAGAGATTGTAACCAAAGACGGCTCACTGGTTGACAAGGTTCTTGTGGACAAGCGCACAGGCTGGATCAGGCCGTCATATTAACCGGAAAACTCATAAGCTGCCCATGAGGATATCTATGGCCGGTGGGAGCAGGGGATACTTTTTATCGTAAACAACAAACCTCACAGGAGGCTTATATGAAAAGGTTTTTTGCTTTTATTATAATTGTTTCAATGAGTTTAATTGTTTTCTTTCTGTATGGAGTAACAGGAGATATGCCCGGTATCGATACGGTGTCTTTTTCTTCAGAAGGATTATCCGGAATTTCTGCTTTTGCTCAGGATATTCAATGGCCATGGCATATGAGGGATTACGGTTATGGCGAAGGTATGATGGGAGGTTGCTGGTTCGGAGGTTTTATTGTGTGGATTATTATAATTGTGATTATAGCATTGCTGGTCTATTTCATTATTCGCAGTAAAAGACCTGTTGGACCTGAAGGGCCATTTCAGGGGACGCCCCTGGATATCCTGAAAAAACGCTATGCAAAGGGCGAGATCACAAAGGAAGAATTCGACGAAATCCGAAAGGACCTCGATTGAAGATTTTTATGAGAGGGATGGGAAGCAATGGAGTACTGAGGGTAATTGAGTATTGGAAAAAATAAAACGTCAGAAAATCTTTTGTTCTTTAACCATTACTCCAGCACTCCAGTTTTTTCTAAAATACTCCAGTCTTTCAAACATGCTCCATTAATCTGTCTTACAGCGGGCAGATATCCTGAAATGTCACCCTGCCGGAGAGTGCCTGTTCGATCTCATCCCTCTGTACCGGTCTGAACCGGATACAAACCCCGCAGTCAGAGCTTATATGCCTGGGTACGGGAATTATCTTGTGTTCCACGCCCTTTTTCTTGAGGATCTTCTCTGCAAACAGGGTCGAGCTGACACTGTCGAAAAGGATCACCTGAAAATCTCCAGCTCTCATATCTGTACAAGCCTTTTTGCCCTGAGCATGGTCTCGGCAATATCGTACATATTGGATACAATCCCGACACAGAGGCTGTCTTTGATCTCAAAGAAATTCAGACAGGTCCCGCACACTAAGATTTTCACCCCGCTGTCTGAGAGCTCCTGCAGATCTTCAATGACATCGGAACCGGTGATGGTCAGCTTTACTCCGGTGTTCAAGAAGATCATGGTGTCAGGCTGAGGCGATGTCTCGATAAGGGTGTGAATGAAACTTTTTATGAGTACGCCGCCAAGTTCTTCATTGCCTCTGCCCATGGTATCCGAGCCGATCACAACTACAACAGGGCCTTGTGGATCCGTATCCGTACCGGTTTCAATTGTCTCACAAGAAAATTCTCTGGTTATGTGAAGATGAGTGTCCCCTTCTTTCTGTTCAATTTCTACCCTACAGCCCTGGCTTTGCGCCATACGTCTGACATTTTCCCGAGCAGTTTCGTTGTCCACGACTACAACGATCTCCTTGTGGTCTTCAAGTGCCTTTTTTGTAAGGATAACGGGCTGCGGGCAGGAAAGGCCACGTGCATCGATCTTCTCTATCATGAGAGTGCTCCTTTATAACGGTTGGACGCAAGCTGTGCAACAGCATCAAGCGCGTAATCCACTTCCTGTGAGGTATTGAACCAGCCGAGACTGAACCGCAGCGTCCCTTCAGGGAAGGTGCCGATGGTGCGGTGTGCTAAAGGTGCACAGTGAAGACCGGGCCTTGACAATATACCGAAGTCTTCATCGAGAATCATTGCTGCCTCTGATGGGCTCATTCCGGATATATTAAACGATACAACCGGTGTCTGAGCGTGTGCGCACTTGCATCCGTATATAATGATGCCCGGGATTCCTGATAAACCTTCAATTAGCCTTGCTGTAAGCTCGATCTCCTTGTTCCGTATATAATCGAGGCCTTTATCAAGAATAAACCGGATCCCTGCACCGAGCCCGGCAATGCCAAAGGCGTTCGGTGTGCCGGATTCGTATTTATCCGGCAGGAAATCCGGCTGTTTCTCAAACTCGGACCTGCTCCCTGTGCCGCCCATCATTAATGGGGCAATCTGTTTTTCCAGTCCGGGACCAATGTAAAGGCCCCCTGTTCCCTGGGGTCCATAAAGGGACTTGTGGCCGGTGAAGACCAGGATATCGATATTTGTTTCATGAATGTCAATAGGGAGAGCGCCTGCTGTCTGTGCAGCATCTACGCACAAGACAATGCCGTGTTTGCGGGCAATGTCCCCGATCTCCTCAACGGGCATGACAGTACCTGTTACATTGGATGCATGTGTGATAATTATGGCTTTGGAGTTCGGCCTGATAGCCTTCTCCACATCGTTAGGGTCTAGATTTCCTTCAGGGGAACAGGGCGTAACGGTCAATTCCACCCCTTGTGTTTCCAGTGCCCTCAACGGCCTCATAACCGAGTTGTGCTCCATACTCGACGTAATTATATGGTCACCCGGTCTGATCAGACCTGAAATAACAAGATTGAGTGCCTCTGTGGCATTCTTCGTAAAAATGATGCGCAGCATATCATCGATGCCTAAGATCTCTGCAAGTGCCTCTCTCGCATCCATGAGTACCCGTCCGGCATCGATGGAAAGAGAATGGCCTGAGCGACCGGGGTTGGCCCCGATGTGGGCATTGAAATGCAAGATGGCATCGATTGTCTCGGGCGGCTTTGGCCAGGAGGTTGCTGCATTGTCAAAGTATATAATATTCATACACATACAACGAAGTAGGTGATTGGAAGGTATATGTCAAATTCGAAAAAGGCATAGAACAACCAGATGTATGTATTTTATGTATACGCTCTTGCCAGTAGTTACTTTTTATCCGATATTGATGCTTTTGATATAGACCAGCTACTGCCAGATTAGGGATGATGCCTTGAATATCACGAATACGTTCTTCCCGGGCATGAGAGACAGTGACTCGACTGCGCTGAGTGTTACACTGCAGGACAGGGTTGTCCCGGATACCATAACCTCGATCTGTATCCGGTTATCTTCCGCAGAGGTGGTCATTTGGCTGATTTCGCCATGTAAAATGTTCTGGGCCGATATCTCGGAAGGTTGTGCCGTAGCGATAATGATGTCCCAGGGGTGAAGAACAGCAATGGCATCCTTGTCCGGCGGTTTTACCGAATAGATCTTTTCCCCGCCCCCGATCTGTGTTGACCAGAGGCTGTCCCTGTCTGTAAGCCATGGACCGGATATGATGTTTTCTGTCCCGGACCCCACTATTCGGCCGTTGTGAATGCGCACGATTGTCTTTGTAATGCTGTTCAGCCAGGTTTTGTCGTGGCTTGCTATGACAATGGCTGTTTCAAAGCGGTTTCGGATATCAAGAACTGCCTTTTGTATCAGCGAGGCGCTTTGAGTATCCACGCTTGCGGTCGGTTCGTCCAGGAGGAGCACCTTGGGTCTGAGGATAAGCCGGGATGCAATCGACACCCTCTGTGCCTCGCCGCCGGAGAGTTCATGCCAGTGCCTGCGGGCAAAAATGCCTGGATCAAGCCCCACACATTCCATTGTCTCATGCACACGATCTTTCAGTTTCTTTTTTTCTCCACGGACCCGCAGGCCATATGCCACGTTCTCGAAAACAGAACGTTTCAGCAGATATGGTTCCTGCATGACTAGGGTAACCTCGTTTCTCAGGGCTGAGTAGTTGTTATCAACCCGGTTTCCTTCATAGAAAAGACTTCCGTTGTTCGGTTTTTCCAGAAAGGAAAGTATTCTCAGCAGGGTACTCTTTCCGCATCCATTCGGGCCCACAAATCCTATTAATGACCCCTTTTCAATGGTAAATTCCGGAATGGAGAGGTTGAATTCACGGCCGTATCCGTGCTGCACTTGTGAGAGCACATATAAGGGTTTGTTGTCACTCATGCTGACTTCCTCTTCAGGGATGAGATGGCAGCGTTGATGGTGAATGCAATTGCAAGCAGGACAATCCCCAGGGCCATGCCCATGGCGAACTGCCCCTTGCCTGTCTCAAGTGCGATTGCCGTTGTAATGGTCCTGGTATGCCATTTTATGTTACCCCCGATCATCATGGATATCCCGACTTCGGATATTGCCCTTCCGTATGCTGTTACCCCCGCTGTCAGCACTGCATAGCGTGCCTCGAGCAGACTTGTTATTGCAATCTGTTTTCCCTGCGCCCCAAGGGTGAGAAGATTCGCGCGGAGTCTCCTGTCAAGGCTCTCGATTGCTGTGGCGGTAAGTGATATGACAATGGGTGTGACGAGTATTGTCTGTGCAATGGCAATCCCGGGTATGGTAAAGAGCAGGCCGAACTCTCCAAGGGGGCCTCTGCGTGTAATGAATGCATATACGAGCAGCCCCACGACAACCGTGGGCAGGGCAAGAAGGGAGTCCACTACTGCGCGGCATTGCCTTTTGCCGGGAAAGGTAAAGTAACCGAGAAGGAAACCAAGAGGGATGCCTATGAGAAGGCTTATACTGATGGAAAGCGTTGATACCTTGAGTGTAGTAAAGATTGCCGAGTATGTCTGGGCATCTCCTGAAAAAAGGAGTCTGATTGCCTGAATAAATCCTTGTGTAATATAGTCCATCGTATATCCGGAGATAAGATCAGGAGTCATCCGGCCAGGCAGATGACCCCTGTGCTAATTATCCCGACTCCTTCTTCGTTGCATTCAATAGAAAAAATCGATGTCCATCAGTATGTTATTCACCCGCGTTCGGCGTGAAGAGCTGTTTTTCCATGAGTTTGAAGTCGCCGATGAACTTCTGTGCCTGCGGTGATACAAACCATAGGGCGAGCTTTGTTGCAAGGTCGTATTTTGCATCTTTGCATCTTTGCGGGTTGACCGGAATGATGCTGTACTGGTTGCGCAGTGAGGCGTCTCCCTCGACTAGGATGACCAGCGGAGGATTGCCCTTGAGATTTGCTTCATATTTGATGTAGGTGCCCCTGTCGGTCAGTGTATAGGCATTGCGCTCTGCAGCTATGTTGATGGTATTGATCATGCCCTGACCGGTCTGGATGTACCACTGCTCCTTGTCAGGGATGGTAACCCCTGCTTCCTTCCACAGCTCAAGCTCTTTCTTGTTCGTGCCGGAGTTGTCGCCCCTGCTGGCAAACGCTGCCTTCTTAACCTCCACTGTCTTGAAAAATTCCACAATGGATTTGCCTTTTATGCCTGCAGGGTCGGCTTTCGGGCCGATGATGATAAAATCATTGAACATGATCTGCCTTCGGTCGACGCCGTAACCGTCAGCCACATATTTCAGCTCTGATGCAGGTGCATGAACGAAAAGTACATCCACGTCGCAGTTTTTTCCGAGTTCCAGGGCCTTGCCTGTACCAACGGCCACCCATAGAAGCTCGATGCCGGTTTCAGACAGTATCTGAGGTGCAAGATAATCGAGCAGGCCGGTATTGTCGGTGCTGGTCGTTGTGGCCATTTTCAGGATATCTGCTGCAAAAACATTCTGGGCGCCCAGTAAGATAAAGAATAATGTTGATACCAATGCCAGGTCTTTTAACAGTCTTTTCATAATCCGCAACTCCTCCTCAAGGGTTCCAGTATCGTTCTTCCTGAGGGAAAATAACCTAAACTATCAGGGAGTGCAATGATAAACTATGCTGATATCAACATATAGGAATATCTTATGAACATGAGCATGATCCGGTATGATCATGTCCTTTCAAGCGCAATATCTTTGAAAGAAATGTGCTGTACAGGGGTTTGATCGATAAGGCGAGAAGCACTGCGCCCCCGGCGGTTTGAACCCATGACGGAATAATCTCTCTGGCACTTCCTGCTGTTGCCTGTGCCGAGATACCTGCAAGCAGATAGATCTGATCCAGCATAATGCCGAGTAAAATGGATGACACTGCAATGATAAACAGATAGATGATTGTAGAGCGCTTGCCCAGGATCTTCACTGACATGGTCAGGGAGGCGATATTTGTTGCGGGCCCTGCAAGAAGAAACACCAGGGCTGCACCGGGGCTGACACCCTTAAGGATCAGGGCTGCTGCGATGGGAGTAGATGCTGTTGCACAGATATACATGGGTATGCCAGCAAAAAGCATAATAATCATGGACCAGAGGCCCCCGCCCAGGTACTGGCTCATCAGGCTTTCAGGAATAAGTGCTGAGATCAGCCCGGCAAGTATAATGCCTGCAAGAAACCATACAGCGAGATCTTCCCATAATTCCGTGAATGCATATCTCATCCCGAAGGCTATCTTTTCTGATCGTGAATGATGGGCTGCATGATCTTCGGCGCAGCAGGTGGTTCCGTCGCAGCAGTTATCTATTGGGCAGCTCATATCCGGGAGGGTGGCTGGCCCTGCTTCATACCGTCCGAAGAGATTTTCCGTTATGCCGGCTGCTGCTGCAGTAATAAAGGCAGCAACAGGCCGGAATATGGTCATCAGGGGATCAATCAGGGCGTAGGTGATAGCGATTGAGTCAACCCCTGACTCTGGTGTGGATATGAGAAATGCCATGGTAGCGCCATTGTTGGCCCCCTGTCTTTTCAATGATGCAGCAGCAGGAATCACCCCGCACGAGCACATGGGTATGGGGATGCCGAACAGGGCAGCCTTGAGAACCGGCAGGAAGCGGCCTGTTCCCAGATGTGTCGCAATTGTCTCCGGCCGGAGAAATGCCCTGAGAATCCCGGCGACAAGGATGCCGAAGATGATATATATTGATGACGCTTTGAGAAGCTGCCAGGACTCGTTTAAAACACTTGAGATAAATTCCATTGTATCTTCCTGTACTCAATGGGTTAGTAGCCCATATCTTATGTGAAATGCCTTTTGTTTAGTTTCTCTCCCCGGCAGTCTCTACTCACGTATATGTTCGAGACCGATACGGATAAGATCTCCGACATGTTCATCGTCCAGGGAATAATAGAGTGTCTGTGCATCCCTTCTGTTTTTCAGCAGTGCCAGGTCTTTCATATGCCTGAGCTGGTGAGAGACTGCCGACTCGCTTATGCGGGTAAATGCCGCCAGGTCGCATACACACATCTCGCCTCCAATAAGGGCCATGGCAATGGAAAGTCTTGTCGGATCTCCAAGTGCCTTGAACAGGCGGGAGAGGGTATCCAGTTCTCTGCTTTCGATGGCCTCATCGCGTGCCTTGATGACCCGGTCCTGGTGAACCATGCGGACGCTGCATCCTTTTTCATTGATAATTATTGCCTTTTTTCTGCCCATGATCGAGACCTACTATATGAGTATATGCTCAAATATAACAACAGATGGAAGATAATGTAAAGGGGAAAGTCATAATGTTATGTCTGAAGGATATTGTTCAGATACAGTGATGAACAGATATGGTTTACAGATGATTACGTTCTTGTGCTTATGAATAGGCCGGCGGTATTTTTCTGTGCTGTCTTGAGATAGGTCTGAACACCTTTATTCGGTTGTGCGTCCTTGTCGGTTTCCTGCGGCTTTGTTTGTTCGGCTTCAAGTGATCTCTGCTCCGTGACCTTAACCTGAGCCTGTGCAGCTTTCATTGCCGCCTGCATGGCGATGCGCCTGTCCTGATGGCTTGGGTCCGCAGGTGCATAGGCTGCTGATTTGACGCGCTGCATCTTCCGGACAGTGTCTTTAGGGTCTGGCTCTTCAGATGTATCGATCGATACTTCACCTCCGGAGACATAGAGCTTTCCATCCGGACCTTTCCGGTATTCATAGCTTGCCGATCCGCGTACGAGCCCGGCTCCTGCTGCGATGTGTGCACTTTCATGAGCCCTTACTTCGCGGTCGCGTTTTTCAAGCTCCCGGATCTCTTTTTTATCCGCTTCATTTAACTCTTTCTCGCCGGACTTGTTCTGGTCGGAGACAATATCCTTTTCATCCTGGGGTTCTTTGCGATCATCTTCAGATTCTTTTGAAAACGTTCCATTCCGATCATATACGGAAAACATGTTTTCATTACCAAGATGGAATATATCTTCGGGCAGGGTCCGAGCATTGGTGTCATCTCGCCTGGCCTCTTCCGGCGCAGGTGATTGAATGCAAGGATTTTGTTGAACACCTATGGATGTGATGATCATTTTTTCCTCACGTACTATACGTAATAAGTTCGGTAGAATAGTGCATTTCTTGAATCCTGCATCCTGTTTACAATAGATGGACCCATAGACATATTCAATGCATTAATATAATTCATGCTTGCAGGCGAAAACCTTTGCCGGTAATTGTCCAATAAATACCCTAAGCCGCAGGAGAAGATCCATGAGTGTTGAGAAAGTTTTCTGGGAGAACCCGTATTGAGAGATCGACGGTTATGCAAAGATCCTGTGTGGAAATACTCATATAAGGACTACAGGTGAGATCGGTCATATTCTTCTCAAGATAAACAATATCGGAAAAAAGAAAGAACGAATCGAGATCTATCTCTGTGAATAAAAATATTTGGTTTCGCTGAATAAACCCGGATTTTGCGTAAGAAATAGATAAATCCCAAGGGAATGGCACTGACTGCGATTGCGATACAACAAGGAGAAACAGCAACTCGGCCAAAGGCCGCTCAATTGATGAGACCTGATCAGTAAGGCCTGCTACTATTCAAAGCATACTTCAAAGGTAAAGTCTCCGTTTTCTGTGAAAAACGGAATCGCGATTACCGATGCGGTTGTGATGTGAGTTATGGTATGGTCTTTCCCTGTGACTATGGTGGGGATGCTCCCTTTCATGGTCTTTCCCATTGCCTGGAGCTTCTGTCTTCCATTGCCCGAGACGATGTTCAGGATCTCTCCCACAGCGTCTTTTACATCATCGTCGATCTTTGTTACTTTCTCGCCGAACATCTTGCTGACGATCTTGAGGATGCATGTCTTTGTGAAAGTGACTGAGATCGACCCGCTTGCCTCGCCGGACAGCCCGACGATCCCGGATATATCACCCTTGGCGATGTTGTTTTTTTTCACATAGGGTTCACCTACGTGGGCATTGGTGAAGGCAATCGATGAGAGAACATATATCGTTGCATCAATAAACGGGTTGACCAAGCTTACATCCATAATCTCCTCGTAGTATGAACGAAATCAATAAGGTGTACCAGGTTTATCGACAAAGGGAAAAGAAATATTAACTGCCGGTGAACAATACGCCCCGGCAGAGTCCTTATTCACTAGACGCATCAATCTGCCCGAAGCTCTTATCACGTGCAATCTGGGACATGGGTAACACTTTAGGGGAGAGGATCAAGGTCTGCTAAGAGAAATAAGAAGATATTCGATTCTCATTCTGCCTGCTCGAGCGGGACTTCACCCGGGTAGTCTGGAATGCTGATGATGGTTTGAGAAGCAGAGCGTGTAAGCGGCAATGCCGAAGGATACGGCAGCGTTCAGAGATGATTTGACACCATACATCGGGATATGGATGATCCGTTCGCACAGATTCAGGATCCCTGGGTCAACACCGGAAATCTCATTGCCGATCACCAGAACTATCGGCGGGTCGGATATATCCTGGTCAACCATGTTCAGCGGCAACGATTTTTCGCCGCCTTCAAGTGCCCACAATCTGTAACCGGAGTTATTGAGGTTCTGCGCTGCAACAAGTCCGTTCCGGTTATATGTCCAGGCAACAGCGTCCTGGGCGCCCAGGGCGGTCTTTGCCAGGCGACTGTTCGCGGGAGTCGGTGTCAGCCCACACAGGTGAATACGGCGAATGCCAGCACCGTCTGCTGTCCTGAAAAAGGCCCCTACATTATATATGCTGCGGATGTTGTCCAGAAGGACTTCTATTCCCGTGTTGTCTGAGCCTGCCTGGGACTTCTTTATTTCATATTCCTCATAGGGGCCCTCAACAGTTGTGGTAGTCGCCCTGCACACTGGGCATGTTTTTCCAAGATCATCCTGATCGAGAACTGGGAAGCGCATTGCGCATTCATCGCGGGTGCACAGTTTTATTACATGGCGCGGGTGAGCTTTCATGCCTTTATCGATAGCACAGTATGGTTTCCCAGGGCAATTTCTCTGTTCAACAATCCTGGTCTCGATGCAAAGGTGGATGTTTTGTGTTGCATCAGCCAGCCTGAACAGCTAATCTGGATATGTCCGACAAGGGGCTTCATTATGAGAGAAAGCATAACCATTGCAAGAAGATTCTGTGGACCCAGCGATTCTGGAAACGGAGGCTATGTATGCGGTCTGCTTGCCCGGTATATTGACGGCACCGCAGAGGTCATGCTCAGGCAGCCACCCCCTCTCGAACAGCCGCTGATTGTTGAGAGAGACAGCGGAAAAATGTTTTTGCTCAAGAGCGGCGATACAGTCATTGCCCGGGCCGGAAGTTCCTCTCTGGATCTCGATGTGCCTCAACCCCCGACATATGCAGAGGCGAAGCGGGCATCGAAGGGGTACATCGGTTTCCACTCGCATCCCTTTCCATTGTGTTTTGTCTGTGGGCCGGATCGTTCAGAAGGCGACGGATTGAGAATCTTTCCAGGCAGCATGGGGCTAAGTGACATTGTTGCTTCAGCATGGGTGCCCGATGAATCATTGGCCGATGACAACGGGTATGTCAGGGATGAATTCATATGGGCAAGCCTGGACTGTCCAGGGGCATTTGCGGTGATCGACAGGTTTCCGGTAGTGCTGGGGAAATTGACAGCTCATGTCACGGGGAGGGTACAGCCTGGCCAGAGGTGTGTTGCAACGGGATGGAAGATCGCAAGAGAGGGCAGGAAGCTGCATGCCGGGACCGCGGTCTTTTCTGAGAACGGGGATCTTCTCGGAAGGGCCCGAGCGGTCTGGATCGAGATTGATGCCGGCAAGGCGTTATAGCCGGATATAGGCATGTTCGCCGCCGGAACGGATCACTGCTGGATGTATCGGGAAAGTAAGCGGGTGAAACAATCTCATATGGATTCAAGATCAGCAGGCCTGTTTGCAGGAAGATGGTCTGAAGGTGATCTTTCATCACGTAAATGAACAAAGGGAGGTTCTATGAAGATTCTTGCCGTCAATTCAAGTGCCAGGCCATCTGGTCAGAGCAAGACAAAGCTCATGCTCGATCATCTGGTTGAAGGGATGCGTGATGCCGATGCAGAAGTGGAGGTTGTGGACCTTGTCAGGAAACGCATAAATAAGTGTATCGGCTGCTTTACCTGCTGGACAAAGACCCCGGGGCGTTGCCTTCACGACGATGACATGACCAGGGAGCTTCTTCCGAAGTTTCTGGAGTCGGATCTTGCCGTATTTGCAACCCCGCTCTATCATTTCACGGTAAATGCAGAACTCAAGACCTTTATAGAGCGTACACTGCCTGCCATTGAGCCGTTTTTCCGGGAAAAGGACGGAAGGACAACCCATCCTCTGCGCGGACCTCATCCCGGGATTGTCATGCTCAGTGTCGCAGGTTTCCCCGAGCACTCGGTTTTCGACCAGCTTTCCTCCTGGGTGAATTTTCTCTATGGCCGTGAAGGAGGTCTCGTTGCGGAGATATACAGGCCACTGGCCGAGGTGCTGCCAGCTCCCTTTGTCAGGGATATGGCCAATGAAATCCTTGACGCCACAAGACAGGCGGGCCGCGAGATTGTACTGTCCCTGAAGGTTTCTCCCGAGACCATCCAGCGTATTACCCAGGATATCGTCGAAGACAGCCGTGCTTTCTTGAGGGTAGGGGATCTCATGTGGAAGACCTGCATAGAACACGGCATTACCCCGAAGGAGTTCGAGGAAAAGGGCATGATGCCCAGGCCGGATTCCCTGGAAGGTTTTATGGATCTCACAAAGATAGCATTCAATTCGGGTGCAGCATCAAATACCAGGGCGATCATCCAGCATATCTTTACCGGTAAAGTCAAGGGCGAGTGCCATTTCACAATAGCCGACGGAAGGATTGTTTCTTCAAACGGACGTGCAGACAGCCCCGATCTGACCATTACCGCGCCGTTTGAACTTTGGATGGATATCATGGCCGGAAAGGCTGACGGTCAGCAGATGTTTCTTGAACAGAAGTATGCGGCTCAAGGCGATCTGAACCTGCTTCTGCGTATGAACCGGCTTTTTGGCGGATAGTCTGAAAAACCGGATGTCCTAAAGGGAAGATTCCGCGTATGTCTGCTGGGGTCTTCCCCTGTCACGGGTTTGCAGCGTCACTGTAGCCTGGTTATGGAGTACAGATTATTCTTCAAGACAGATCTCGATTGTAAACCTGCCAGCATCAGTTTCGAACGGTATGGCAACAATGGAGTGGGACGTTATATGTGTTATGCTGTGGTTTTTCCCTGATATCACAGTCGGGATAGCGCCTTTGAGGAGCCTGCCCATACCTTCGAGTTTCTGCCGGGCCTGACCTGATACTATGTTGAGAATTTCCCCCACGGCATCCTGTACCTCTTCATTTATGACCGTAATCTTTTCGCCGAACATCTTGCTGACGATGGCAATGATGCACTCCTCGGAGAAGCTTATGGAGAGAGTCCCTCTGGTTTCTCCAATGAGACCTACGATCCCGGTTACATCACCCTTGGCGAGGTTGTCTTTTTTCAGATATGGTTTGCCGACATGGGCGCTGGTAAAGGCCATGCTTGAAAGTACGTGAATTGTTGCGTCAATAAAAGGGTTAACCAATTTTACATCCATAAAGATCCTCTCTGCAGATTGACTTTGTGCTCGACAGTTTATCTATCGGAAAAGTGAATTAGAAAATTAATCAGATGAAGGAGAAAAATCTTATTTTGGCAAACTTCAAGCTCAAATCTCTGTCACAAGGATAAATCGTTTCTTGTGATCCCATACTCAACAGGCATAAGGGTGAGATCCTATGTTGTCAGATAGTTTTCATGCAATAATCCGGCGGTTCCTGGATCGTATGAAGCTCCATAACTGGGACAACAGCATACCCGAGAGCATAAGTGCGCAGCCGAGCAACTCCCGTGGCGTGAAGACTTCATCCAGGATCATCCAACCTCCCACAGCGGCAAAGACCGCTTCGAGGCTGAGAATGATTGCGGCATGGGCGGGATGTGCATTTTTCTGGGCCATTATCTGCAGCGTATAGGCGATACCAACAGACATGACCCCACCGTAGAAGATCGGTATACAGGCCTGAACAAGGCTGAAAAATGTCGTATTTTCGATCATGAGAGAAACAATAATGCTCAGCGCCGAGCATGCTGTGTATTGAATCAGTGCCAGTCTGAACGAGTCCAGTCTCGGAGAGAGCCACCCGATGATAAGGACATGGGCGGCCCAGAAAAAGGCGCCTATGAGTACCAGGAGGTCACCAAAGGCCATAGTGAAATGTTCGGTTACACTCAGGAGATACAGACCTGCTGCCGCGAGAAATGCCCCTGTCCATGTCCCTGTATTTGTTTTATGTCTGAAAAAGATGCCCAGAACCGGGACAATGACTACATACAGGCCGGTTATGAAGCCGGCATTGCCTGCTGTTGTATATACAAGGCCCATCTGTTGAAGAGATGCGCCTGAAAAGAGCGCAATACCGGCTGTTATTCCTCCATAGGTGACCAGTCTGGTATTGGCGGGACTGCTTTTTGTAGGGATCCCTCTACTTGAGTCCCTGTTCTTCAGGATAAAAGGCAGAAGCACGAGGGCCCCGAGTGCAAACCGCACGCCGTTGAATATGAATGGGCCCACATAATCCATGCCTACGCGTTGAGCTACAAAGGCGAATCCCCAGATGATCGCTGTCGAGAGAAGCAGGAAATCAGATCTTATGATCGAGGTATTCATGTCAATCCTTTGTAAGCAGGCATTCTGGCGGGTTGGGGGAGATTACAAGCCCGGAACCCCCAGTGTATACGGGGTATCTTTCTAACGAACAAGGAGAAAAAAAGATACATAATTCTTCACAGGTATTCATGTATACGAGATGGATGTTCGTTCACGGGGATATCCTTTCGGATCGGAGGATATCCCCGTGATGCCGGGTTGTCTACATTGCTGGCATGGTAGTGAACACACCGTGCGGATCTACTTCTGTCCGGAGAATATCCAGCGACTCCGGGGTTATCAGATCTGTTTCCGGTATAGTACCGTCTGGTTTCAAAAGTTCGAAGCCGGTTGTCTGCTGGGCAATATCAAAGGGTATACCCGGGGTGAGCGATTTTACCCTCATGCGTTTGGTCTCGGGTTCGAAGTCGTATATGCCCCACTGGCTGATAACAGCCACAGGGCCGTTGCCTAAAAGGCCTGCTTCCTGCCGTGATTTTCCGCCTTTGAGGTGGCCTACCGATGTGATGAAATCGACCTTTTCCGGGAACCGTTCAGGTGTTTGAAGACCCACAAGGATCATGTTCTCCGTGAGAGAAGAAAGGTCGTTGTTGCCTCCGGAACCCGTCAGGCGGGCCTTGGGATTGAGAAAGTCATTCCCGATCATGTGCGTATTTACATTCCCGTACATGTCCACCTGTGCGAACCCGAGGAATGCTATGTCGATATAGCCGTTATATGCCTGGCCGAAGGAGTAGGCCATTTCCATCAGTACGGCCGATTTGCGCCAGGTGAGCGGGCATCCTACCGACCAGGGCATGTCTCCCGAGATCGGGTCCTGCCCTCCTGATTCATAGACGATGGTGATATTAGGGGCATGAGTTTTCCGTGCCAGGATTGCTGCAACCATGGGAAGCCCTGTTCCCACATAGACCACGCTGTGGTCCTTTATCTGCTGAGAAATGATATATGCAAGTGTTTCCAAAGGATTTGCTGGTGTATCGGTTTTCATGAGAGGTTTCCTCCTTAACTTTCTTACTTAGTAGTAGATTCCCGAGTCATTATCGAGGGTGTATTCCTGATAGGAGAAGTCGATATCCTCGTTGTCATTTTCCGCGGCCTTTGTCTGGCGCCGCGCCTCGGCAATCCATTTTGCTCCTCCAAGCTTTTCTACAAATTCAAACTGATCTTTTGTATCCATGACCCACTCATTGAAGTGTTTTATAAACCTTTCCTCGTCCGGACCTGCATACCGCATAGTCTTTTCCCACCACTGCCGTGACCAGTAATAACAACCGGGCATGTTTCCGGGAACAGCGCCAAAGGGAAGTTCGACAACTGCATCGGCATACATAAAAGGCAGGGTAACGCCTTTTTTTCCGTTATATCGCAGCGCGTTTTCAGGTACGATCTCTTCTGCTGTAATGATGAGTTTTCTGGAGGCCGCGGCCAGCGCCGCGTCGTTCACAACCGGACCATAGATATAGGCATTGCCGAACTTGTCTGCAGCCTGTACATGGATGATGGTTATATCCGGGTAGAGGGCCGGGATGAAGGCTACCGGGTCCGGATCATCCCTCATGGGATTCTGGATTGTCTTTACATAGGGGTTGTATTTCATTATGTCGGAACCCAGCATCTGTTTGCTCAGAAGTCCAGGGGCACCGAGTTGTGATGCCTTGACACCCAGTGCGACACCACCGTGACTCCATTCCGAAAGGATGGTGACCTTTGCGTTTTTGAGCTGCCTGGAATAGTTGCGGTCAGTCCCTCTCATTTCTGCACCTATATAGGAATTATGAGAGTATGCCACTGTTCCGTAGTTAATCAAGTAACTCTGGTTGGTGTTCGGCGCTCCAATGGCCTGCAGCCCTTTTTTCCCCTGGCGCATCATCTCGAAATAAGCCTGATGAGGTGTCCGGACATAGGCAAAACCGGCATCGCTCAAGATATCGCCGTCTTTGACATACTCTGCGATCGCTTCTTTCAGGGACATCCTTTTATCGACCTTGCTGTGCTCTTTTTTAAGGTGCGCTTTTCTGGCCGATTCAAAATCGATCAAGCTGTCGAGGATCGAGGTGTCCTCGATCTTGAGGTTTTTAACAGCTTCTGGATTGTAACTGTATTTGCTCATAATACTCTCCTTGCTGGTAATAACATTTTAGAGATATATGAGCTAAATCTATGCCATGTTTTATAAG
>DSAD01000147.1 GCA_011372875.1 Deltaproteobacteria bacterium | reverse complement strand
GTTCCAGGCATGGGAGCTACTATGGTAGTCATGTCTTCCTCCGTCACTATGCTCGTATTCTGCTCGTTCCAACATCTCTTTCAGAGACTCGCTCTTCTCAGCAGCGGATTCCTCTTTTCTTTAATCCAAGTCTTGTCTTCTCTATCGGGAATGTCAGCTCGACCCAGTCACACAAACGGGGCCGGGTTTCCCTGGGGTCGATAATATCCTCTATACCAAAATGCTCAGCTGCGCGTAGAGGCGAAGCAAAACCTCTGTAATATTCCTGTAATTCATTATGAAATGCAATGGGATCTTCGGCTGATTCAATTTCAGACCGATGTGCTGCATAAACTCCACCTTCTACAGGAATATTCCCCCAGTAAGCCGATGGCCATGCATAACGCCAGTTGAGCTTGCCGGGATCGGACTGTGCAGCACCAGCTACACCGAAGCACTTTCGAATATAAATGGTAACCCAGGGTATACTTGCCTGGAAGACTGCAAAACTTGCCCTCACTCCCTTGCGTATGGTTCCATTCTCTTCTGATTTTACCCCGATAAAGAAACCAGGCTGATCAACAAGATTGACGATTGGTATGTGAAATGTGTCGCACATGTCAATGAAGCGCATAAACTTTTCAGAAACATCCCAAGCAAAGGATCCGGCCAGAAAACGCGGATCATTGGCGAGGACACCCACTGGATAACCATTTAAACGGGCAAGGGCGGTAATCTGTGAACGGCCCTGATACTTTCCGATTTCAAAAATCGAATTCCGATCAAATATCCATTCCATTATTTTTCTCATATTATAGGGTTTCTTGCCATCACGAGGAACAATCGAGAGAAGTTCATCTTCTTTGCGATTTCTCTCATCTCTTTCTTCGTATTTTCTTTCTGGCATTTCCCATACATTGCTCGGCAGGTAATCCAGGAAGCGCTTAGCCTGTTGGATCGCATCTTCTTCGCTCTCGGCCTCGTTGTCAACGACACCACTTTTCCTGGTATGTATTTTATAACCACCCAAATCTTCTTTCGTTACTCTCTGTCCTTGAGCCCATTGTACAAGAGGCGGACCCCCCACAAACACCTGTGATCTTTCTTTTATCATCACTGAAAAATGCGACTGCACTACCAAGAGTGCACCAACTCCTGACACCGGTCCCATTACCAAGGAAACAATAGGCACCATTGACATGATATCACCGATCTGCTTCGGAGCTACATCATTGAGAACTGGTAATTCGAGATATCCAATATCTGCCACTTCCCTGATTGATCCTCCGGCTCCATCGAGCAATCGTACGTGGGGCAGATGTAATTCGTGGACCATTTTTGTAATATAAGACAGTTTTGCTTTATACAGCCGTCCAACTGATGCTCCTTTGATAGTAAAGTCATCGCCTTGTACTATCACTTTGCGGCCATCTATCTCTCCCAAGCCCATAACAATGGGGCATGGCACGATGTTAAGGAGTTCTTTGTTTTTTGCATCATATTTTGAATCACCCGCCAAGACACCAGTTTCAACAAAAGATTCATCATCGAGTAATGCATCAATTCTTTCACGAACTGTCATTTTGCCGTGACTATGTTGTTTCGCGATTCCTTCTTCACCGCCCAAGTTATATGCTTTTAGTTTTCTCTGATTAAGCTCTTCTACTTCTGTTTTCCACATAGTATAAAGACACTCCTTTTTTCAGGGATTGACTGTAACACCACCACAACAAAACGTGAACATAATTACCCTCAAGTTATGCTCGGGTAACCCCACGGTTCGGCAGGGGACACGTTATCGTTATGTTTCAACGCCATATAAAAATCATGGAGTAATTCTTTGGCCTGAAAAGAAATCTCCGACGAACTGCCCCATGAATAGCCTTGAAGGATAATCGTGCATCAAAGTGGTTCTCCAGTTCAGGATCATCTCTGATGTTAAATCCATTATGCAAAACACCCGTGTTTTAGAGCATAATATGTGTAACGGCCGCATTGCCGAACAGGTAATCGACACGTATGGTCTATATCGAGAAGTACGCGCATTGGTGACATATGCGTGATATCGTTAAGGGGCTTCTGTAAGTGTTTTGCTAATGAATAACGTACTGTAATATTGGTAGGATGATCTTTAGTTCTCATCAAACCGCCAGCCACGACATCCAAGATTTAACCATATAGTGTAATGAAGTAATGATATCATCATATTAGATCCTTATATCACTGAAGGCCTGTATTTCACAAGGATCAACTCGTGCAAGAGCTGTATGAAGGTCTTAAAAAGTGCATGACATCAAGTTTTTTGACAAGAGAGGCACATGTTTGAACCCTCGAGAAGCCTAGTATTTTGTCGGCCAATTCGCTAAAAGATGGTTGCCAATTCCTTTGTTCTTAGATTCACGAATAATATTCAACACATTGATCAGGTAATCGCGGGTATCCATCGGATGGATTACATCCTGAATTCCGTAGCCTTGTGCCGCTGCATATGGTGAGATATCATCCACCAATTCTTTTACCTTCTCTTTCTTTTCTTCAGCAGACAAGTTGCCGAAGACAACATCCGCCCCAATTTCAGGGTCCATAAAACTGATTTCCGCTGTAGGCCAAGCCACCATAAAATCACAGCCAACACCCAATGCTGCCATGTTAATCAATGCCTGGCCATAACCCTTACGTATTAAGATTACAATCTTGGGCACGGTGACCTGAAAAAGAGACTGAATGTTATTCACAACTTTAGCGCCGACCCTTTTCATTTCCGCATCTTTGCCGGTAAGGTGCCCGGGGGTATCAATCAGGAAAATGAGTGGGATGTTATACGAGTCGCACAGACACTGGAAGCTTGTCTGCTTATCCAATGCATCGGTATCAGTAGCACCCGCATTGATGATCGGATTGCTTGCAATAATCCCAACCACATGGCCGTTGATCCTTGCGAGGCACGTGATCTGCATTTTCCCAAAATCGGGTTTCAATTCAAGATAGGTTCCCCCATCAACGATGCACTCAATAATCTTATGCATATCGTAAGCCCTACGTCTGTTTTCAGGGAAGAAGTCGAGTATTTTTGCCATTCGTTCTTCAGAACCCTCCGGAACAGGTTTTCTCGGGGGTAATTCCGAAGAGTTGGATGGCATATAATCCAGAAACTCCTTAATGAGATGGAAACAATTTTCTTCATCCTCAGCAACCTGATCACTCATGCCTGTATATTTCGAGTGAACCTCCCAGCCTCCCATTTCCTCTGCGCTGTATGTCTGGCCGATTGCCCTGCCCAGAGCTCGCGGTCCAGACACACAAATTGCGCTTCCCTTTACCTGCACCACAAAATCGGCTGCACATGCCTCAAAATCAGCCACGCCATAACACTCACCCATAGCTGCCATAATCAACGGACATTCACGAAAATGAGTGTACTCCGCCCAATGCATATCAGAACCAGCGCCACAGCTCATAATTCTCTTAGCCCCCTGTCCATCGGGCATTCTTGCACCACCGGCTTCTCCCAACCAGATCAAGGGGATGCCCTGCATTCGAACCTGTTTTTTAAACAACAGCATCTTTTTTAGGTTTACCAAGGCATTTGTTGAGGCGAGAACAGTGAAGTCATTCGCGATAATGGCTATACGGCGACCTTCAACGTATCCATAGCCACAGATCAGACTGTCTGCAGGAGTTCTTTCTTCCATTCCGGGCATATCAGATGTGCAGAATGCTCCGAGTTCCATAAATGTATCCTGATCGAGAAGCTTTTCAATACGCTCCCGCGCGGTCAACCGTCCCTTTTCATGTTGCCGTTTGATTTTTTCAGGACCACCCTGGGCGAGGGTTTTCTCTTTTCTCTCTTGATGTTCTTGAAGCATTTTCTCAAACGCCATTTGGCCTACCTCTCTTTGTGGTTAGTACGAATATTTTCTTTGAGGGCTGATTTTGTTGTGCTGTTTTACAAGAAAATCAGCCCTCATGAAGCGTGTTCTCAATGGGTCTAGCTATTTTTTATATCGATTCTCAAAGAGAATCGGTTTTCTGAGTGGCCTTTCCAGTGATTCCGGTTTTACCCATTCAAATTCGGGGCTTATCCTCAATTCCATTTTCATGGTCTGGCGGATATCCTTGCCGAGTTCTTCAAGCTGATCTTGTCGTGTCTCTTGGCCATATTCAATAATCAACTTGAGTTGGGTTACTCTATGGGAAGGATCTTCCTTTATCACCCGCATGTGTCCTGTGACTCTTGGCACAAATCTCTGCAGGGTTTTGTGGATAGCTCCAGCAAAAACGTTGACTCCCTTGACGGTTATCATATCATCTGAACGCCCAACAGGCTTTACCCTGTATCCTGTGAACCCACAGGCAGGGCATTCCGAGGTGAACACCTCAACAATATCGCCGGTAGCGTATCTGAGATATGGCGATGCCTTTTTCCTGAGATGAGTGCCCACGATTTCACCCACGGCACCATCTTTGACGTCGATGGGTTCTTTCGTCGCAGGGTCTACAAGATCTTCCGCCGTAATATCCCAATCCTCGGCAAAATTATGCAGACCATGATATTCATCTGAATTGCATGAGATCGCAAGATTGAGTAGCGAAGGTCCCCACCAGTCATACCACCTGCAACCAAAGGCATCTTCGACCTTCTTTTTGAGCTCAGGTATTCCACAACCAGCTTCGCCGGTGAGCAACAGGCACTTAAATCCGAGATCTTTTGGATCAATATTCAGCTTGTTCTTGAGCAGATCAGCATAGAATTCCACAATCGCTGCACCTGTGTACCAGAACGTGGGTTTTAACCATCTAACCAGTTCAAAGGCCGGTTGAGGTCCCAATCGAATATCTAGGGGTAAGGGAAGAATTCCCGCTTTTTCAACCCCGGGAAGAATTGCGGATGTTGCATACACCCCAAGGGGAAACAAAAAGAAGGCCCTGTCTCCTTTACCCAAGCCAACCAGCTTATGCATGAAAACGACGGCCTCGGTGGTAAAGGCCTGGTCATCCTTCGTCTGAGTGTAGGGGTAGGTGGGATGTCCTGTCGTTCCTGATGTTCCTCCAGTAGAAACAACATCTGTAGGGTCACAACAGAGGTGCAGTCCAAAAGGGTGCCCATATTTTTCAAGGGATTCTTCCATGCTCTGCCGCTCACGATCCTTGTCCATGAAAATCGGCAGCTTGCGCAGGTCTTCGATCGTTCTGATATCACCTGGATCGGCACCACATTCCTTAAAACGCACCTGATAATATTCGGGTGAGTTCTCATACATGTATTGAATTGATTGTCTCAGAAGGGTTTCTTTATGGAGCTTTTTTTCTTCAAAACTCATGGTGTTTAATTCTTCAGGGAAGAGCCGAATTTTACCAACCATGGTTTTTCCTCCTTGCAATAATTGCATTAAAATCGGTTACATACCTCCAACTTGGTTCATCACGTGTTAAAAACATATTTTCTGGTATCACCTATGTACTATCAAAATATCCTAACAATTTCATCAGACACACCTCCTTTTTTCAGCATTGTTTTCCACAAGAAAAAACATTCCAGCGCATTCGTCGATCATAAAAAAGTGTGATTTTAATCTTTATAGAGGCCCTTTTCTGCGATTATCCCACAAAATCTCGACAGATCATGACGCACCGCGATGGGACTTTCCAGTCTCAAAAAAGGCACCAGGGGACAGTGGACACAAAGAGATCCTGGTCTGTGCATGATGACTGCGCGCATTTCCAACATTGAAGTTATGGTATTCATGATCTGTTTCTTTCAATTGCAATCACTGCATGTCCCTGAGGCGATACGCCATGTTCCCACGTCATTTCATCTCTAAACCACGGAGCTCTATTCAGATAAAAAGATTACATCAATAAATGGATCTTCTCTCGATTTGATTCAAGAAACATGCAACAGCTGAACGTAAAATTCATCGTCATGAGAGTAGCACTGTTTATAAGGTGTTGCAAGTATTTCACAAAAAAACCCAGTCTGACTTACTCCATGACGACCAGGATCTGATCTGTCTGAACGGTATCTTTCTCTGTTACAGTAAGCTCTCTGATTTTTCCCTTGCACGTGGCGCAGATGGGATTTTCCATCTTCATTGCCTCGAGGATGAGCAGTTCCTGGTCCTCAACCACGTCATCACCAACAGCTACCAGAACTTCAAGAATGGTTCCAGGCATGGGAGCTACTATGGTAGTCATGTCTTCCTCCGTCACTATGCTCGTATTCTGCTCGTTCCAACATCTCTTTCAGAGACTCGCTCTTCTCAGCAGCGGATTCCTCAGATTCTGTTGTCCACGCTCCTCTGTGGTTGCTTTGTACAGATATGCAGTGTCGCGACCAGGCAGACCACGAGACATCAGAACTGCTTCGGCCAGTTGGCCAGCAGGTGGTTTCCCATGCCGCCTCCCTCACAATCGGCTATGATATCAAGGACGTTCACCAGGTATGTACGGGTTTCCCGGGGATCGATGATGTCCTGAAGGAAGTATCTCCCCGCTGCCGGTAAAGGGCCCGCTTCTCTGATCATCTGGTTTTTCAGAGTCTGGTACTCCTCATCGGGCAGCGCTCCAAAGGCGATGTCTGCTGCGACGACGGGGTCCAGAAAACTGATTTCGGCGCTCGGCCATGCCACTACAAAGTCAGGACCGGCGCTCGGGCCGCACATGCTGAACATGCCCTGCCCGTAACTCTTTCGAATGATGAGAGAGATCTTTGGCACGGTTACCTGCGAGAGGGCGTCCATGGCATTGGTCACCTTTGCCCCTACCTTTTTGAGTTCAGCCTCCTTGCCCACGAGAAACCCCGGGGAATCGTGCAAGAAGACCAACGGGATGTTGTATGAGTCGCACAGACACAGGAACCCGGTCATCTTTTCCAGTGCGTCCGTACCCATTGCACCGCCGTTCACCAGCGGCTGGTTCGCGACAATACCCACGGTTCGTCCATCTATGCGGGCAAGACAGGTGATGATGGTCTTCCCGAATAACGGTTTGAGGTCGAAAAGAGAACCCGAGTCTACAATGCTTAGGAGTATCTTGTACATGTCATAGGCCCGTGTCCGTTTTTCCGGAAGGATATCCATAATGGCACCCATATTCCTGCCGGAATCTTCGGGGATGGGGTGTCTCGGGGGGAGCTCCCGGTTATTCTGGGGCATATAACTCAAGAATTCCCTGATAATCCTGAAACAGTCCTCTTCATCCTCGGCTGTTCGGTCGACAATCCCGGTTTTTTCAGCGTGAATTTTCCACCCGCCCATGTCCTCGTCGGTATAGGTTGCGGCGATGATTTTCTGCAGGGCCCGTGCCCCGGATACCGAGAGGGTGCTTCCCTTCACCTGAACGACAAAATCTGCTGCGCATGCCTGCCACATGGGGACACCGAAGCAGTTTCCCATGATTGCAGTTACCATGGGTGCCTGGCGGTGGTTTGTATACATGTTGAATATCGATCTCGTTCCCATCATGGCCGAACTGGTCATCCCGATGGACCCCTGTCCATCAGGGACTCTTCCACCGCCACCATCCCCGAGGAACACGTGCGGCAGTCGGTATTGATGCATCTGTTGCTTGAAGTCATGCACCTTTTTTCCATGCACGCGAGACAGGGTGGCTGCAAGTACGGTAAAATCGCTGGCCGTTATCCCGACCCTTTTCCCGTTGAGGGTCCCGAAGCCGAGAATGATCCCGTCTGCCGGAGTCCTGTCTTCCATTCCGGGCATGTCGGAACAGGCCAGCATTCCGAGTTCAAAAAAACTGCCCGGGTCGAGCAGCAGAGCAATCCGTTCACGGGCAGTGAGCCTCCCTTTTGCATGCTGTGTCTCGATCTTGTGGGGGGCTCCCATGAGGAGTGCACGATCTTTTTTGCCCCGTAATTCTTCGATGAGGGTATCGAAAGCCATGGATATCCTTTCTGCGAACAGTTCTAAAATTTCGTCGGCCAGTTGGCCAGAAGATGTCTGCCGATTCCTCCGGTCTTTGAATTGTGCAGGAACCGGAGCGTGGTGCACAGAAATTCCCTGGTCTGTCTCGGATCGATGACATCATGAATGAAGAATTCCTGAGCCAGCGGATACATGCTCGTATCCTTGAGCATCTCCTGCGTCAGGTTGTGGCGTTCTTCATCAGACAACTCACCGAACACAATGTCCGCCGCTGTCTCGGGATCGAGAAACCCGCCCTCTCCGGTGGGCCAGCTTACAATAACATCAGGCCCTACCCCCGGCCCGCACATGTTTGCCCCTGCCTGTCCATAACTCTTTCGAATGATGATAGAGATCTTCGGTACAGTCACCTGGGCGAGGGCGTGAAGAGCGTTGGTGACCTTTACGCCGACCTTGTTCAGTTCGGCGTCTTTGCCCACGAGAAAACCCGGGGTGTCGTGGAGGAACACCAGGGGGATATTGAAGGAGTCACACAGACACAAAAAGCTCACCATCTTATCCAGGGCATCGGTATCCATCGCGCCACCGGCAACCATGGGCTGGTTTGCAACAATGCCGACAACGTGCCCATCGATCCGTGCAAGGCAGGTTATGATGGTTTTCCCATAGGTCGGTTTCAGATCAAAGACTGAATCAATGTCGACAAGCGTCTGGATGAGTTTGTACATGTCGTAGGCCCGGGTCCGTTTCTGAGGCAGGATCTCCAGGATTTCGGCCATGGATGCCCCGGATCCCTCCGGAACAGGGGTTCTCGGCGGAACTTCCCTGTTGTTCGAGGGCATGTAGCCAAGAAATTTCTTGATAATGCCGAAACAATCCTCTTCATCTTCGGCAGTCCGGTCGCTTATGCCGGTGTGTTCGGCATGGATTCTCCACCCCCCCATGTCTTCATCCGAATAGGTGGCGGCAATCGACTTCTTCAACGCCCTGGCCCCGGAGACTGAGAGCGTACTTCCCTTGATCTGGACGACAAAGTCGGATAGACACGCCTGCCACATGGGAACGCCATTGCTCGTCCCCATGATCCCGATGATCCAGGGTGTTTCACGACTTCGAGAATATTGAGAAAAAACCCACCGGTCGCTGCCGCCTTCCCCTGCCAACGTCACAATGCCTCGGACGCCCTGAAGATCAGGAAGACGGCCGCCCCCGGATTCCCCCAGCCACACCAGGGGTAATCCTTTTTCCACAGCCTGTTCCCTGATGAATTTCGCCTTTTTAGAATACACCCGTGAATTACTCGAGGCCAGGACCGTGAAGTCATTGGCAACAATGCCGACCTGACGCCCATTAATGAGGCCGAATCCCGTAATGATACCGTCGGCGGGGGTTTTTTCCTCCATGCCGGGCCTATCCGAACAGGCCAGCATGCCGAATTCGAGGAAGCTATCTGCGTCAAGCAACCGGCCGATGCGTTCTCTGGCCGTCAGCCTGCCTTTTTCGTGGTGTTTTTGAACCTTGTCCGGGCCCCCGAGATCCAGTGCCCTCGTTCTTTTCGACGCCAACTCGACCAGAAGATCCTCGAATTTCATCGCCCACACCTTTCAATGATCAACTAAATGGAAGTATGGAATCTCACCATCTCTCAGGCGATTCTGTACCTTTTTCCCGGTACCTGTCCAGGGTAAAACTGCACCAGAGAGCATCTAGAGTCTGTCTTCCTGCAGAATCGCTAAAAGCGGTGTGTTTTTTCTCGATTCACAGCACCGCTTTTCTACCCGTGCGGTAGTTCCCTATTCCGAAAGGAAGACACCCCGTGCTGATTTTCCTGCCTAGGATCCGGGTTTCTCCACAAACCATTTGACCGGTTCCTTTACCGCCTTTTTCAGGGCCGGATTTCTCCAGCAGTCGAATCTCGCCTTGAGGATACTGAGCCTCATGAGCTGCTTGGTGAAGGGCAGCCTGTCAAGGCGTTCCTTACGTGCGAGTTTTCTGGAAAAGCCCTTCGTGAACCTGGCGAAGTCTGATTCAGCTCGTGCACGGTCAGTGTGTGCGAGACTCGCGACTTTCCCTGAGATGAGCGCTCCCACGATGCCATACCCCCAGAACGGTTCTATCATGCCCGAGAGTGTTCCCGCCAGGATCTTGTCTTCCCAGAAGAGCTGTGTTTCACGTGGGAAGTAGCCGGTAAAGGTGCGCCAGTTCGCCAGATCGATCCCGCGACCTTTCCGGAGTACATCGGAAAATCTGCTGAGATCAGAAGTATCCAGGGGTCTTCTCGAGAAGAGCAGGGCGAACATGAGTCCATTGAGCGAGGCGGTGTATCCGTAGTCCACGCTGAACGTTCCCATGTGGATTGCACCGCTTACCTCGGTTTCTGGCCACGGTGTTGTCGTCAGATACCCATAGGTTCTGCTGTAGTCTATCCCGACAAGCTCGTAGACTTCCTTGTAAAGGCCCGTGGCTATGATGCTCCCCGCTGGGGCATTCTTCAATTCCGTAAGGCTCAGGTCATGGCCGAACTGGAACTCAATGCCTGTATCCTGGGCGATCTTGAAGAGGTGCTGATCGAGAGAGGTTTTTCGCGATCCCCGCTCCACGTTATACGCCGAGGCGTTGTGTACGTAGGCAGGCAGGGTGATCACACGGGCATTGTACCAGAAGGAGGGGTAGTGATCCGTGGGGGAAAAATGTTCAGTAAGGTCGATGCCGATGTAGTCCCAGGTTTCCCGTGTCTGAACAGGTGTGGTGTGGATCGAGGGGTGGACCTGTGAAGAGCCTCCGATTCCGGGTTCCCTGTCATGGATGGTGACACGATATCCCGCTCGCCTCAGGTTGATTCCCGCAACCATACCGGCCAACCCAGCTCCATAGATCATCACGTGTTTTGTATCTCGAACCATGGTTCCTCCTGTGAATGGGAGCTGAACAGCACTGCCTGGGAAAAAACGACCCCGGACACGGCGAGCCCGTGTCCGGGGAAACACTCAACGACAGAGTTCCCGGGCAATGATCATGCGACGGATTTCAGAAGTACCTGCCCCGATTTCATAGAGTCTGGCGTCCCTCCAGAGTTTCTGGATGGGATACTCGAGGCAGTACCCGTACCCGCCGTGGATCTGAAGACCCTCGCTGCAGACCGTGGTGGCCGACTCGGCGGCAAAGAGAATTGCTGCAGCTGCAAGTTTGTCCAGTTCGGTCCCCTTTCCTCCCCGTTTCCCTTCCGGGCTGTCTGCAAACCGTGCAGCACGGTAGACCAGACCCCTAGATGCCTCGGTCAGGCAGTACATATCCGCGAGTTTCTGCTGGATCATCTGGAAGTCTTTGATAGGTCTGCCAAACTGTTCACGTTCCTTGGCATATTTGATCGAATATTCGAGGGCCTGTTCTGCCATGCCCAGAGATCCTCCCGAGAGCACGATCCGTTCATAGGCAAGCCCCGAGGTGACGACATGAACACCTCTGTTTTCTTGGTACATGAGATTTTCTGCTGGAACCTCGACATCCTCGAAACTGATCTCCGAAGTTGGCGAGCCCCGCATGCCGCATTTTCTGAGCTTTTTCGACACGGTGACGCCTGGCCACGCTGCCTCTACGATGAAGGCGCTTATACCATGGGGGCCCAGTTCAGGATTTGTCTTGGCATAGACGAGGTGAGTATGGGCTATACTGCCGTTGGTAATGAACATTTTTGTTCCGTTCAGGATGTAGCTGTTGCCGTTTTTTCGAGCCCTCGTCGCCATGCCTCCCAGTGCGTCTGATCCTGCATTTGGCTCAGTCAGACACAGTGCCCCGATGTGCTCACCGGTACACATGGGGGGAAGATACTTCTGCTTCTGCTCGTGGTTTCCGTTCTTGTTGATGTTGTTGGCACATAGGTTTGAATGGGCCCCGTAGGTCATGCCGAGTCCGGGAGAAATTCGGCTGAGCTGTTCGATGGCCAACGTCTGCATCATGATTCCCTGGGCTGAACCACCGTAGGCTTCATCAATGGTAATCCCGAGCATGCCCAGTTCCCCGAGTTTGGTGAAAAAATCCTCGGGAAGCTTGTCTTCTTCGTCGATCTGCTCCTGAATGGGCGCTATTTCGTTGAGCGCCCATTTGTACATGGTTTCAGCAAGTAATTTTTCTTCATCTGTAAGTTCATACATTGTTGTTTCTCTTTATCCCCCTTTTTATTTTGATAAATTGAAAAGATATCAGTAACGAGACCCCTTTCATGTTCATGGGTACGTTCCAGATCCCTTTTTTTCGATATTTGATCAAGTACACACTCATGACATACCAACACCACCATCAAGAGGAATGGCGTCCGAGGATGGATACGATATTATTATATTGTAAATATATACAGATAAACCAATTCCTCCTGATGCAACCTAATAATAACCAGTTGAAATTATAGTTAATAAAATGATTATACAATCAATACCTAACATTCTATATTACTACAGAAAGTTATGTTGCTGTCAATAATTAATTTAATGTTAAAATTTGATATTGATTAATATTAACGAATGAAATATATTTGGAGAGGTTTATGTGGGAGGTTTGGTAGAGGCATGAATCTGGGATCAGTGCTGAGGAAATTGAGAAAAGATCGAAAACTGACACTCAAGGCAGTAGCTGCTCAGGCAGGTATTTCTGAGGGGTTTCTGTCCCAGATCGAGAATGAAGTGAACTCACCCTCTGTCGAGACCCTGGTCAATATCTGCAGCGCCATCGGATACGATATCGGGGAGGTGATTCGACAGGCCCAGAACCAGGAGCGGTTGGGTTTGATCCGCAGAGATGAATGGGGCGAAATAGAAATCCCGGCATCGGGCTTTGCAACGCAGCGATTCCTCGCGCCTGAAACCCGGAGGGTGATCGACAGTGCAATTCTGAAAATTGAACCGGGCAGAAGCATTCCAGCACGCAAAGGTGTGAAAAACAGCCAAGAAGTACTCTGTGTCTTGAAAGGGAACATCGAGCTCGTCCACGGGGAAGAAGTACACATACTCAAAGAAGGGGACGCAGTTCACTACTGGTCACTCTACGAAAAGCAGATGATCACCAACAAGACACGTTCGGTTGCGATCGTGATGTGGGTAGGAACCATTTGACTCCTGCACTTGAGAAGCCAATATCGGTTTTTCCCCTCTGATCAGATAGAAACAATATCATGAAAGGAGTGGAGTATGATTACATTCAGTGAACAGCAACTCAAGGTTCCAAAACTGGCAAGACCAGTGTATCTGGTCACGGCAGGGCAGTCGAAGTTCGATCGGGGATTCCCAGACAAGAGGACCGAGGAACTCTGCATCGATGCGTTGACTCAGGCAGCAGAACTGCTCAACATGACACCGGCAGAACTGAAGAGCTACATTCACACCTGCTACTACGGACACTTCGCCGATCACTTCGGGGATCAACTGCTGGGAGAAGCCGTCATTCATGACCGTCTTGGGCTCGACCCCCTGGGCAACATCGGTGTGAAGACCGGCGGAGCTACGGGTGGCTCGACCCTCTGGGAGGCCATGAAGACCGTTGCCTCCGGCTATTCAGACTGTGTGCTTGCCATGGGGTGGGAGCGGATGGACGAGGTGCCGACGGATGAAGGCAACTTCCTGATTTCGTGTGCCGCCGACAAAGACTGGGAGAGCCCCCTGGGGCACATCTACACAGGCTACTATGCGGTCATGGCACAGAAGTACTGGCAGGTCTTCGGCAAGGAGGAAGAGTCCTTCAGGCGGACCCTGGCAGAGATTGCGGTCAAGCACAGGGGGTACGCCCGCTTCAACCCCTATGCCCAGGGACCAATGAAGATCACGGTTGAAGACGTTCTGAAATCACCCGTGGTTGCCTACCCCCTGCGGGCGCTTGACTGTTGTCTGATGAGTGTGGGTGCGGCCTGTGCCATTATCTGTGATGAAGACACTGCCCTGAAACTGACCCGCAACACCAAGAACAAACCATTGAGAATCTGGGTTGCCGCCGGGTCGCACACCCTTCGACCCGCCGACAGGCGTGATATGGCAATCCCGCTGCTGCCCAACGAGACGGCAGATCAGTACAAGGATCTGGAAGAGCGGTTCCCGGGAGGGGGAAGATACCCAGGGTTTACCGGGTTCCTGGGTGCGCGCATGGCTGCCTGGTATGGATATCGCATGGCCGGCATCACCGATCCCACAGAGGATCTGGACGTCATCGAATTGCACGATGCCTTCACGATTTCCGATGTGCAGACCTATGAAGACATCGGAATCAGACCCTACGGAGAAGGTCGGACGTACGTGGAATCGGGCGACTGCTATCACACCAATCCCCACACGGGAAAACCTGGGAAGCTTCCCTCTAACCTCTCCGGGGGCTTGATCGGCTGCATGCATGCGGTTGGAGCAACGGGCATCATGCAGACCTTTGAAATCGCCACACATCTCTGGGGTCGGTGGGCTGAAGTTCATGGGGACGAAAAGATCTGGAAGAGCTTTAACCGCAAGAAGCCCTCTGACTGGACGGATCTGCAGGTTAAAGGTGCCAACCGGGCGCTGGCAATCTCCCATGCAGGTGTCGGTTCGCATGTTACTGCCACGATCCTGATGGATCCAGACCATCTGTTGAAAGCAGATGCCTAAGAGACAAGGAGACGAACGATGAGCATGTTCGGACAGGTCTACGTAAAAGATAACCAGTATAAGATAAAAGGAGATTTTCATCATTTGACCCCCAATCAGCCGATTCGAGATGCCGACGGCTGGAAACTGCTCGGGGTCACTAATCCGCGAGACATGACGTATATTCACTCCTATGGCGGAGAGGCAGTGTTCTTTGAATCCTTGAGCCAGGGCAAGCTGATGGCCACCCGGTGTGACAATCCGAAGTGTGAAGCACAGGGGACCATCTACCAGCCCTTCAGGATTCACTGCATGGATTGCCTGAGGAAGTGCACGGTGATCGACATGACCGATCTGGCACAGAAGACGGCGAAGATTCACACCTTCATGGTCTGTGAGCGATCCGGGGCTTTCAGTATCCTGGACAAACCCATCAAATTCATCAACGTTGAGTTCGACGGCGTGGCAACGATCCTGATGGGCTATCTTTCCCTCGGTGATCCAAAGATCGGTATGAGCGTCGTTCCGATCTTTAAAAGAACCTCTCCGACCTACACCATACTCGATCTTTCCTGGGTACCTTCTGGAACACCGGAAAAAAGATTGCCTGAAGGATTCAGCTACTGATGAGAGCATAAAGGCACACAGTTTCCGGGGAGCGTGAAGACCTACTTCGGAACATTGACTGGTTCATGGTGGTGTCACGGGGCATCTTTGATGCCCCGTTTTCTATGGAGGAAGGCAATCTCGAAACGTGATACTCAACGAGCAGACACGTTTCGTTTCTTATTCCTGGAGTATAGAGGGGACCTTTCCAGAGACGAGAAAGAGTTTGGAAGCCCATATCACGAAACCATAATAAAACATCAGGTGCGATGACTCACGTTCCATACTGTATTGCGACCGTCTTTCATGGTAGATGGGAAGTGGTGTCTTTTTTCGCGTGTCTGAAGTGACACGGTTCATTGATGGAAAAGGAGGGTTGTCTATGGACTATGAGACCATCGTCTACGAACCTCAAGAACCGGGAATCGGCATCCTGACGCTCAATCGACCGCGCACCTATAATGCTGTGAATCTGCGCATGATGAAAGAACTGGAAGACTTCTGGTCTGAACGGGCAAACGATCTGGATACTCACGTGATCATACTCAGGGGATCAGGAGAAAAAGGATTTTGCGCCGGGCTTGATTTGGGAGAAGCTCTTGAGCTTCAACAGCAAATGAACGCTCACGAGTTCTATCACTCGCAGTGTCGCATGGGAAAACTGATGCTCACGATGAGACAGGTCCCCCAGATTATCATCTGTGCCGTGCACGGGGCAGCTGCAGGGATCGGGTTCAGCTTCGCCCTGTCCTCGGATGTACGCGTTATCAGTCCCGATGCCCGGTTCTCAGCAGCATACATCAACATTGGTCTGGGGGGTGCCGATATGGCCTGCAGCTACTTCCTCCCGCGTATGATCGGAGCGGGAAGGGCCTATGAGTACATGCTCACCGGCAACTTCATGTCAGCCCAGGAGGCAATGAATCTCGGTTTTGCAAGCAGGATGGTTGAGAAAGACAGACTCATGGATGCTGCCCTCGGTCTCGCAAGGACCATGAACGGCAAGAACCCGGTGGGACTGCGTCTGACAAAAGAAGCGATCAATGTCAATATTGACATCGGCGGTCTCGAGCAGGCCCTGCATGTGGAAAACCGCAACCAGGCGCTCTTGTATGCTGAGGTTTTTAAAAAAATCTGAGTGAGTAAACAGGGGGGACAAGGCCGTCACTTCTTGATGGGGAGAACCTTTCCGGAGGCCTGTGTAGACCTGAGGCAGAACAGGACGTAGGTTTTCAGCATCGGGGAAAAAGGATACGTTGTTTCTGTGATACTCGAAGCACGAGACGGAACAGGAGAGCGATGAGGGAGAGGGTTCCGATGATGATGAAGAGAGGGGTCATGGGTTCATGCCTTTCGCTCTCTCATGAGTTCCTGGATAAAACCCCTGAAGCCAAGGGCGATTCCGGCGATGAGGCACAACAGGGTAAAATTGGGAGCCATTCCGGTTGCCTCATCGATGGTGATGCCCAGGTAGAGACCCAGGTAGGTGGTGACCACGAGGACGAGGGAGTAGGAACTGATCCGGATGAGGCGGTTCGCCAGAGCCCGGGGGAGCTTCTCTTTGTGCAGTGGCGATGTGTATGGCATGGGTTCTCCCTCCCTGTGAGTCCAAGTACTGCGTTCTGAGAACCTAGAGCAGGCTCATGAGGAGTTCGCGGGCCGGGGCGGTATTGATGCCCACCAGGGCGACGATGAGGACGAACATTGCAGTGGCTTCTGCCGGGGTGAGTCCCAGGACCCGGTAGGTGAACCTGATGCCGATTCCGGTCATGAATAAGCACCCGATAATGATCCACAGCATTAACATGATTTTTTCCTCCTTG
This sequence comes from Deltaproteobacteria bacterium, assembly GCA_011372875.1. GTDB lineage: Bacteria > Desulfobacterota > Desulfomonilia > UBA1062 > UBA1062 > DSAD01. The sequence continues at coordinate 171 of DSAD01000147.1, read as the reverse complement.
GAATTTTTGTCATCATGCCAACAAGAAAGCAAGGAGCATGCCAGGGCTTGCCTCCATATAACTAGCTGGAATTAAACGTTATAAATATTTCGCTGGCAGTGTCTGTGACAGAATGACACGTCACGGTGCTGTGCCCCCTCCAGGAGAAGGACAATCTGACAATTTTCCAGC
>DSAD01000232.1 GCA_011372875.1 Deltaproteobacteria bacterium | reverse complement strand
TCGAAGAACTGGGGTTTGTCATACAGGATCGACTGGAGTATCCTCGGCCATTTGTCTGTAGATAGCTCCCCGTCTGCCTGGTAAGGCGGCAGGAATGCGCTTATCTTGTTATTGACAATGCTGTCTTTTTCCACCCCGAATGTCTCAAGGCTTTTCTGGTTGCAGTTGATGATGACCTGGTCTTTTATAATAAGAATGGCATCATTTGCGAATTCAAAGAGGTGGCGGTATCTTGTTTCACTCTCCTTCAGCAGTTCTTCACCCCTTCTGCGCTCTGTAATGTCACGCGAGATTGCCGCGACCCCCGAGATTGTGCCATCTTTTTCATAATAAGGGTAATAGCTCAGGATTACGTAGCGTTTTCCCCATGCCGGATAATCGAACCAATCCTCGTAATGGGTTTCTTTCCCGCGAAGGGCCTTTGCAAGGTGTTTTCTGATCTTATTGTTAAACACATCCCTGCCGAAGAGATCAGCCACGCTGTGCCCAATGATCTCCTCTCTCAATTTATTAAAGGCAGACAGATAGGAGTTGTTTACTGCCTGATAGGTAAATGATTTATCAATGAACGACATGGGGTTGTCGACTGTCGAGGCGATGAGTTCATATTTTCTCAGCAAGTCTTCTGCCTTGATACGGTTGATAACCCCACCGATACGTGATGCTATGGTTTCAAGGGCAATTCTGGCATTTATCGGGATATTATCAAGACCGCGGGAGATCAGAGTCATCAAGCCTGCAGGCTCATTCTCGAATTTGATGGGAATGATCCCTGCGGCCCCGAATTTCCCAGCACCGGCCAGTTCCCTGAACAGTGAAGTTGATTCTGCGTAATTCCAATACTGTGGTATGCCCTGCTTGACCAACAGAACCTGTTGAGAATCCTCATTATAGTGGGATGCGTTCTCCACAAAGTTTGACGGCAGGCCTTTATGCGCTTCAAGATCCAAAGAGCCGGATATCTTATCCGTGACATAGATACCTGCGGCATCGATTCCCTCGATCTTCAATATGCTGTCCAGAACATAGGTGAAAGTCTCAGTAAGATTTTTTGAGGTGCTCAGATAGATGCCGAGATCTCTCTGGAACCGCAGAAGGTCCTCTATCTGCTTGTGTCCTGTTATCTCATGGGAAATGATTGCGATCTTTACCGCTTTCCTGCCATCTTCGAACAGGGGTGATAATACCGTGTCCTGCCAGGTTCCATCCCGCTCATCTTCGAAGCGTATTGCTTGACCTGTCTGCAATACACTTTCCACGCGTGCCTTTCTGAATTGCGCCATATCAGGAGGGTAGTAGTCCCATATGCACGATCCGATAAAGTCCTCATAAGACACCTTAAACCGTTCAGCGCTTGCCCTGTTTGAGTCTGCAATTATACCGTCGGGTCTGATCAGGATTATTGTATCGGTCAGTATATTGAGGAATGAACGGGCCATTTCATGCTTTTTTGACAGGAGCCGGTTCTCTTTATTAAGGAATTTTATCTGTTTGAGCAAGTCATCTTCTGTCTTTCTTGCGGGCATGAATATTCTCCAGCTGCATCTTTGAAGTATCCCTTATATCCCTATGAGAAAAAGTAACCGTATTCAGAAGAGTCAATCCCTGTGACCTTAAAGGAAAGAGGAAATACATGATATTTTCAGATCGACCACTCATGCTTCAATTTCTTTTTGTAAAATATTTCTTTGCTGCGATCATACATGCAGGAAGGAAGAAGAGATCGCAGATAAGCGCAATAAGCAGGGTCAGGGAGAGCAGTAGGCCGAAGTCTTTAGAAGGCTGGAAGTCGGAAATCCACACTATGGAGAAACCCCCGACACTGATGAGCGAGGTGAAGATCAATGCCCTGCCTACAAAGATAGTGGATTTTCTCAAAGCACTGTGTATTGTGTGGCTCTTGTCGGCGAATTCTTTTCTGAAACGTGAGATTAAGTGTATGGTGTCGTCCGCGCAGATACCCAGGGCAACCGATGCGATCATGACTGTTCCCACATTCAGGTTTATCCCTATCCATCCCATGATCCCTATGATCATGGTTATGGGCAGCAGGTTTGGCAGGATACACAGCAATCCGTATCTCACTGATCTGAAAACGATGAATAGTATCCCTATGACCAGACCGAAGGCCAGGGAGAAGGTTTTTATCTGAGATTCTACAATGTATTTATCCAGCATGCTGAAGAGATAAGATCCGCCTGTCAGTGAAATATCGACATCCGTGCCCGAGAATGTCTGTCTGGCGGTTTCTTCCACCTTGCTTATAAGAGCACGGGTTATATGTGAACTTGAATATTTAATCTTTATGGCGATCCTTCCCTTGGAATAGTCCATATTGACAACCCGTTCCAGTTCTTCTGTGCCGGACTGCGAAAAGCTGAACAGAAGGATCTCCTGCGCTATCAGGTCACGTGATTCGGGAACCTCATATGCCCCGGGCTCGTTTGCGTTGAGCGCACGGTTGACCGCCTTGACGTAGTCTGCCAGCGAGATCACCTTTTTTACCCCCGGTAGCTTGCGGATTTCACGGGAAAGACGGTCGATCCTGCCAAGGATGTCCGGGTCCTTGAGGACATCTTCCTCGCCTTCTACGATAAGTTCGAGAGCGCCGACGCCGGCGAGTTCATGGTCGAGTATCATGGAGTTGATGTACATCTCGCCGTCTTTGGGAAACCACTCGAGCTCGTTTGTCTCGATCACGACCCTGGTTACCCCATATCCGAAGAAGAGGATGCATGCGGCGGTGATCACGAGTATGGTCCGATAATGCTTTTCGTTGATATGGAAGACACCGGCAAGTCCGTGGCCCCAGTACCTGTGGTGAACTTTCTTCTGCGAAGGAAGCAGTGTCAGGAGAAGGGGGACAATTGTTATGGAGATTATAAAGGCGAACATGATGCCGGCGGCAGATGTTATGCCGAAATGCTGTACTGCCGTGATCGGGCTCGCTGAGAGCGAGAACAGACCAAACGCGGTAGTCATGCTCGTTATAAAGCAGGGGATGGTGATATACTGTATGGTGGCGATGTACGATAATCGTGCGTTGTTGTCTTTGCTGACCTCGTCGAAGTATTCGATGATGTGGACCGTGTTTGCGATCGATAGGATGAGAATCAGAGGAATTATCAGGCCGCTTACGGCATTGTAGGTGAATCCAAGCAGGGAATAAAACCCCAGTGTCCAGCACAGGCTCATCGCTATGACTGAAATGACTATGATGTTCTTGGGTATTGACCTGAACAGGATATAGGTCATGGTCAGAACGAGAATTACCCCCAGGAGGGGGAGAATCGTCTCGTTCTGCTCGGTAACCCTGTTGAATTCATGGTTTATCATGATGCCGCCTGAAAGGAAGGTGTGAACGCCCTGCGGCTTGCCTCTTTCCAGAATCTCCTCGGTTTCGTCGATCACCGCTACTATCTGCTTGGGCTTGAGGTCGTCGAATACAATGACTACCGAGCACAGTCTTCCGTCGGCAGAAACCAGATAATCTCTGAATATCTCGTCATTCAGGGCATAGTCCCGGATCTCGTCAAGGCCGGTGTTGTCAAGATCATCCAGGAGAGGAGTAATGAGAATCTCTTCTTCGGTTCCTTTGACCCTGTTTGAGTTTGCCAGGCTATGAACCCTCTTTGCCAGGTCGATGTCTTTGAGTTCCCGCGTCTTGTCCCTGATGTAGCTGAGCACCTCCGCTGAAAAGAGGTCTTCGGACTCTATTGCGACGATGAGGTAGCGTCCTCCTTCAAAGGTATCGCGGAAGTTGTGATAATTTACATACACGGGGTCGTCTTCGGCAAACCATGCGCTTATGGTGTTGTCCAGGTCCATATTCATGGAGAGCCCGAACACTGCCGTGATCATCAGGATAAGCACTGCACAAAGGTAGCGGATGCGGTAAAGTATCTGTGCAAGTTTGTTCATTGTCATCTCAAAGGGATTTGTGCCGTACACAAGGGCGTTTCCTGATTGTAACCGCCTGATATTGCATATGTACTGGCAAATTCAACAGAAAACAAAGCCGGATCGATCCTCAAACAGAAATCTCCTCTACAAGAAATAAAAAAAATAAATGTATTCTTGCCGTGCCGAGATAATAGCTTTTCAGGGCAGGTTGTTCAAGGAAAATAAAGAAGCAGGGCACATCAATAAAAAGGCCTCAATGGAAAGATAACCTTCCATTGAGGCCATTGTTTAAGGAATTGGGTATGATTTATTCCGCCCTGTATGTTAAAGGCTCTTTCGATGTCATTCTGGAAATAAATCTGTAACCGATGGCAATAAGAGAAATAATCCCTATGCTGACGAACATGAGTGTCATTGCTGTCCTCTCCTTTCTGCAATTGCTTCTTGTATAAAACCCTTGAAACCCAGGGCAATGCCAATGATCAGCCCAAGGAAAGTGAAGTTCGGTGCCATATTGGTCAGACGGTCGAGATACAGACCCAGATAGAGCCCAAGAAAGGTCATGACTACGAGAACCAGGCTGTATGCGCTGATCCTTGTTATCTTGGTGAGCAGGCTTCTGGGAGGTTTGTATCTCAGAGTCTTTTTCATGATTACCTCAGAATATCTGAGCTATAAACTGGCGTGCAGGGCCTGAATTAACCCCGACAAGAGCCACTATGAGTACAAATATTGCGGTGGCTTCAACAGGATTCAGCCCCAGTACTCGATACATGAACCTGATTCCGATGCCGGTCAAGAACAAGCAGCCTATAATGATCCAGAGTGTTAACATTGTCTTTCTCCTTTTTTATACTGTATGAGATTATAAAAGCAAAACATATGCCATATTCATGAGATCGTAACTGGCCGTAAATACAGTTAGAAAAATAGCGAGACAAACAGGAAAGATGTCATTGTGGCAATTGAAGGGGTTGTTCAGTATATCCTTGTGACAAATTGGCAAAGACAATGCAGGAAGGGCGGTTTTGAGTGACATAATGGCAGCCGGCATCGGCAGTAGTAACCCCGGAACAGATCCCGGATACCCGCATTTCTTTCCTGATATGACGCTGGATTCTTGCATGGAGACCTCCTGAACCGAAAGCACTCCCTATATAGGCATAATGGCCCGCTGGGAAGATAAAGCTTCCGAGTTTGCCGACCTGTATCATTGTTGAACGTGCGAGCAGGAGAATGAAAGGCATAGGTGCCTGTGGATTGCCGTGAGCTTTCCGAGAGATATCTTCTGAGATCTTTCGTAAGCCGTGCCATATTCTCCTTGTCCGGCTTCGCGATCTATTTCGAAGGGTTTACTGCAAAAGACACGTGTACATTTGCTTCTACAGGGATCCTGCCTGGGGAAACCGGTGTCTGTACGCCATCTTCTGCGAGGGCCATCCTTTGATAACGGTATACTGCACCATCGGGAACATACTGGATATACAGGATTTTATCAATAACGAGGCCTGCTGTCTTTGCAAGCTCTTCACCGTATTCCATTGCATTCTCCAGTGCTTTGGCTGCAGCCTGTTTCTGAATCTGGCCTAGGTCATCCCTGGTGAAGGACAGTGATCCGATGCGGTTTGCCCCGGCATCCACTGCTGTGTCGATCAAGATGCCAATTTCCTCTATCGTTGATGTCTGTACGGTAAGTGAGTTGTTTACCCGATATGCTATCGGGCTTTGACGTGCAGATGAGTCTTTGCCGAGAGAGTCCCTCTCATAAAGAGGATATACGCTGAAATTCGATGTAGAGATCGTTCCGTGTTCTTTGGTGGTTTTCTTTATTGCCTCCATAATTCTTTTCATGGATTGAGCGTTTTTCTTCAAAGCATCAACAGCCTTTTTCTCTGAGGTTTCAATGGCAAAAGTTATGACAGCCATGTTGGGTTCCACGATGACGGTACCCTTGCCCGTGACATCTATTGTCGGCTGCTGGGGCTTGTCCTGTGCAAAAGCTACGGCATGCAGGCCTGCCACGAAGATCATGGTTATAAAAATAAACAGGCAAGGTCTTCTCATGATATCCTCCTGTTGACTCAAACATTCATTCACGTTCAATGAATGTGTAGTCCAACATGATATTGTCGTCAATCAAAAGATTCTCCACGGAGAAGCTGTGGAAGCACGGCATTTCCTCTGTCCGCCGGTGAGAGTACACGGGTGCCGGAAATGAAACAGCTTTTTGATACCTCGGAAGCTTGTGGCGAGGTGCTTCATGTGAAAAAGACAGGACTAAATCCCGGAAAAAGGCCATCGGGTATAAGGTATGAGGTTTAGATTGACATAAGGTTTTAATCATCATAAAAAATTGCGGAATTATGATTTTCATATCAGATGATACGTAAGCTGCTTGCAGCGGGCACAAAATATCCCCTTAAGGGAGAGGATAGAGGTGAGGGGGGAAACAGTAAATAGAGCCGTTGATGCCTCGGAAGCTTGTGGCGCGGTGCTTCATTGAGGCTGAATCCGCAGTCTTAAATCTATCAGGAAGGGATTGAAAAGACTATGATTGAGACAGAGAAGGTAGAACAATTTCCGGCAGGCATGATGCTTGTATGCATGACCATTTCAGGCATCTTGTCTATGCATGAAGAAGGGGTGGTGTAGGATGAGCGAGCCGGGAATAATATGGTTCAGGTTGCGTGGATTGTTGATTGTTCCTTTCTTTTTGTTTTCCATATTATGGGATGGCGGTGAAGTGAACAATCTTTCGCTGAGATATTCTCTCGGGGCCGTTCTTTTCGCCATTGGGCTTTATCTTCGGATATGGTCGCAGATGCATCTTCATTACCGTTTGAAAACACACAAGGTTCTTACACTTACCGGCCCCTATGTTCATGTAAGAAATCCAATCTATATCGGGAATACATTTATACTGACCGGGATAACCGTGCTTGCGGGTCTTTTGTGGTTCGTTCCCATAATGATCCTCGCCTGCGCCTTTACCTACCATCAGACAGTTCTTTATGAGGAGAGCCACCTCAAGGAAAAGTATGGTCAGGGATATATTGAGTTTATGGACAGAGTCCCCAGATGGATGCCCGTGTTCAAGGGTGTCGAAGAAAGACCGGGTAAGAATATGCAGGAATTTTTCTGGCCCAGCATCTTTGCAGAACTGCATATACTTTTGCTGCTGGTGCCTCTTATCCTTAAAGAGATTTTCTTATAAACCCATATCTTGTGTTTGAGAAGGAGTATAAGCCGGTGACAGCGGCTCGATGCCGAGATAGTAGTCAATGAGGGGCGGAAACGGGATTGCAGCTTGAAAGAGGCCTCCACAGAATAGTGTCACAAGTGTATGCCATCAAACATGATATTATGAGAAGGCAGAATGCGGGTTAACAGTAATGAGCCCGATTGGTTATCACTGTTCCGGTTGTGCCGGCGGGTTTTTCTTCATGATTCCTGCCTGGGCGGCAATGCCTGCAATCGCGCAGGCGCCAAAGATCGAGGCCACGACCTGAAAGTCGGCATCAATGGACCTTGCTATGAGAAGGGCTCCGATAAGTGAAGAAACCAGTATCAGTGACCAGTCGAACAGTTTGAGGAAAAGAGCTGCACAAACAAGCCCGCATACAATACTTGATATCCATATGATCTGGTCGGATTCCACCCCGAAAGTACTCAGCAGGCTGTAAATCAGGTATCCACCTGCAAGAAACCCTGTAACCACGATAATGACATGCTGAAGGAATATTGCAAGGAGTGTCCCCAGTATGCCTGTACAGATCGCTGCCGCAGCAAAGACCCATACCGGCTGTCCCGGCAGCATCAGCATCGAGATATTGAATCCGAAGATAAAGCCTACTAATCCGACAAAAAGCCAGAACAGTTTTCTGCCGAACAAAAGCATGCAGATGCCGACTGCAATATGTGCAAATATCATTGAACAGGTGCCGTCATTGATTATATGGAAGAAAGTTCTTTATAGATGTCGATTGAAGGGGCACCGTCGAGTATAGGTGAAATCTTTTCGAAGAGATCTGCGAAATATGGTGTGGAGCTATGGAGGTTCAGTGCGTCTTTGTCCCGATATTTTTCATAGATGAGGAATGTGCGGGGATCTTTCTTCGCCTGATTGATTACATAGGCAAGGGTCCCTTCTTCCGATGCAACCTTAGGCACGATATTCTTCAATGCATCTTCCATCTCCTGTTCCTTGCCTTCTTTGACCTTCATTACCGCAACAACCACGATCATGGTACACCTCCTTTGTGATATGGAAAAGACAGAGTATAGATAATCTGTCGCGTTTCAAGCAGTAATTCTTGCGTGTCTATATTGTTGAATGTACCCTCTCCGGAAAAAATTATCAATATAATATAAGGCTATAAGCAAACTCATGCCATTTCTTTTGTCTTGACAGTCAGAGCGTAAGACTTTATTGTTTCATCCCGGTTGTAGGGGCAATGAACTGTAATGAGAAATGATGGAGCTTCGTACACCTTATAATTATAATCTTTAAAGGGGCTAGCACATGAATGACAGATACAGGATAATCGGTCCTCTGTATGATTTTCTTGCGATGATATTTTCTTTTGGCCAGATCGACAGGTGCAAGACCGCCATGCATGATCACATCAAACCAGGAGACAAGGTTTTATTTGCCGGCGTGGGGCAGGGCATAGATGCCGTTGCAGCTGCTGAACGAGGGGCAGAGGTTACCGTTGTTGACCTTTCCGAATCAATGCTGCGAATCTTTAATAAAAGGATACAGGGACGATATTTCACCCACCAGATCAGACAGGTGCATCAGGACATACTGACCTTCGATGAATATGATCAGTTTGACATGGTCTATGCTAATTTCTTTCTCAATGTATTTTCAAAGGAAATGATGCTTGAGATAATGGAGCACCTGACAAAACTGACAAAAAAGGGAGGAAATGTCGTGATCGGCGATTTTGCACTCCCTTCAGGCAATGTTGTCGCAAAGATGTTTCAGAACATCTACTGGTATATTGCTGATATTATTTTCTTTGTCATGGCACGCAATGCCCTGCACCCTGTTTACGATTATCAGGCCCATATGCAGCAGCTTGGGCTTACCATAAGTGATTTAAAATACTTAAGATTCCTCTTTGATGAACGTTACTGCTCAATTATGGGTAAAAAGGGTTGAGGTGGTTTTCATAGCGAACAGCTATCCATGATTAGAGAAAACAATTCTTCAATGAGTGGAAATAATTTACACATGTGAAAATATGCACACAAGCCCTATAAAATCATAACATCTTGATATAACTCAGATAGCCATAATTAATACAAGAATATACCTGTTAGATATCTGGTATTACTTTGGTGTTTTGTCAGGAAATATTTGGCACGTTTCATGATAGTACCCTTCCATGCGAATGAAATCTGATATTGAGGGCAAAAGAAAAGACTTTGCAATCACACTGCAGGATTCAATGAAAGGAAGGGCATTATGAGAAATCAGACAACAGAACATAAAGTAGTATCTCTGAACAGTGTTGCTGAAGCGAAGAACCATGTGACAGTCTCACCGCTTATCCTTAATAAGATCTATTCAAAAGGCACTCTGAAGAATCTCGAAGACGGTATTTGTTTTAGCATAAAGAATCAAATAACAGAAACAATGATAACCGCTGTCTTCGAAGTAAGAATTGATGACAAGACCATCCCGTTACATGATATTTTTATAGGAAGTAACGGCACCCGGTGTAAGGCTGTTGAGATTGATTTTAACAATTCCATTGTTTTTCCTTTTGGCGAAGAAATAGAGATTTTTGCAAAGGCGGAAGCGCTAAGCAAAAACCAGGAACATCAGATCAACCTGTCTTTTAAAACACAGAAATTCGATGCTTTAGATCTGAATGCCTCTGATTGTGTTGTTGAAACAAGGCAGGAGCAGCAGAGAATACCATGTAACAAGCATGCCAATTACGACTCTGAGATTATACAGAAACGGCAGGAATTTGTAGAAGACTTTTCAGGAACAACGCTGAACCATATAAGACATCATTCTTTTGATCCTGCCCTTACCCAGGGTAACATTGAGAATTTCACCGGCGTTGCCCAGATACCAATGGGCTTTGCAGGACCAATCAAGGTCAACGGTGAGTATGCAAAAGGCGAATTTCTTATACCGTTATGCACCAGCGAAGGTTCTCTGGTTGCATCATACAACCGTGGCATGAAGATTCTCAATATGTGCGGCGGAATAAAAACGACCATCATGGAAGATAAGATGCAGCGTGCCCCGGTGTTCGTATTCGAGTCTTCACGTGAGGCCAGGGACTTCGCATTATGGATAGATGAACATATAGACGAGATTCGCCTGCAGGCAGAGTCTAACTCCAGGGTTGCCAAGTTGCTGAATATCGAGAAGTATCTGGTGAGCAAAATGGTACACCTGCGTTTCAATTACTACACCGGCGATGCAGCAGGACAGAACATGGTTAGTATGGCAACATTCGTTGCATGTAACTGGATCCTGGGACAGCAAAAGGGGATCAAGCATTTTTACATGGATGGCAACATGTCAACTGACAAGAAATGTTCCCAGATCAATACCCTCAATACCCGGGGCAAGAGGGTTGTTGCTGAGATCACGATTCCTCGGGATATATTGATACAGCATATGCGGGTGGATCCTGAGACCCTGGCCTATCACAGTAAGATCGCCGATCTCGGTTCATTCATGGCCGGTTCCAGCAGTAACGGTCTGCATGCCGCCAATGCCATTGCCGCACTGTTCCTGGCTACCGGGCAGGATGTCGCCAATATTGCCGAGGCTTCAACAGGGCTACTGTTCACCGAGGTGACACCTGATGGCGACCTTTACGGATCGATCACTCTTCCTTCGCTCATAGTTGCTACTTATGGCGGAGGTACAGGCCTTCCGACCCAGAGAGAATGCCTTGAAGTACTTGGTTGCTATGGTCAAGGAAAAGTCAAAAAGTTTGCAGAGATTGTTGCGGCAGTTGTAATTGCCGGAGAGCTTTCGCTCGGCGCTGCCATTTCTTCCCTGGACTGGGTAACCAGCCACGAGCGCTTAGGCAAGAACCGTTAATAGTAAAAAGATGAGGTGAGATTATGAATACAAGTGCACAGGCAACAACAGTATTGGATTTACCGGTAAGACAGATCACGGGGGCAAAGATATTACCGCTACCATTACGCGGGAGAATAAGAGAAGCGCACAATGCCGGTATTGACAAATTCAGCCTTGATGAACGCATTTCCTACCTTAGAAGATATGGTGATCACTGCATGTCATTTTCCGCCATGCAACCGGGCATGCATTATTTTGATGTCCCCGGCATAGGATACATTGCCTACAAGATGCAGTGGGGATCCAAATTTGTTCTGGCTGATCCTGTTTGTGATGAAAAGGATAGAGAGTTCATCATCTCGGAATTCCTCAAGGATGGCAAAGGTACCGCTTTTGCGCAGATTTCTGAACCGGTAGCTGAGCTGATAGCCGAGAAGTTCGGTTATTATTCAACTCAGTTCGGAGTTGAGACCATAGTTGATCTTGAAGACTGGAACCTCAAAGGAAAGAAGAAACAGGTTTTAAGAACCTCTATCAACAAGGCCCAAAAGGACGGAATCCATTTTATTGAGAAAGATCATGTTAATGGGGACCGGAAACTTACGGATGAATGGTTGAAGACAAGAAAGGTGAGAAATCGGGAGATACTGTTCCTCATCAGGCCCATGGATATGGATTACGAGGAAGGTACCAGGAGATTCTACGCCTATAAGGGCGATGAACTGCTTGGATTCATTTATTTTGACCCTATTTATTCCGACAATAAGGTTGTCAGCTATGTTCCCAATATCTCAAGGTTCTCTCATAATTTCAAACAGGGGATCTTCTATCCTCTTATGGTTTATGCAATGGAGACCTTCAAGTCTGAAGGACTGAGATATATGCACCTGGGGCTGTCACCCATGGTAGTAGATGATAAAGACTTGTATTATGAATCATCGATCGTAAAGAAGATGATACGTCTGCTGTATAAATACGGGAACATGGTCTATTCTTTCAAAGGTCTCCATTTCACGAAGTCAAGATTTCAGGGTACGGATTGCAAGACGTTCTGTGCTCATAAGGAAAAACTCCCTATAAAATCATTCCTGAGCATGTTCAAACTTGCAAATATTCTTTGATTGATTATCTAACACCTTATGTTCGTTAAAGGGCTGCGGTTTTACCGTAGCCCACTTTTTTTTCAGGATGATTGTATTATGGGAATGCGCTGCGCTTTTTGAAGAACAATATCGGCCAGTTATTCTCAGACGCTGTCCTTATAAGCTTTCTGTCAGGATTTGTGGCGATGGGGTTGCCGACAGCCTTCATCAGTTCGATATCATAATACGAATCCGTATAAAAATAGCTCGATCCCATATCGATATCATTGTTCCCTGCCCACACAGATGCATAATGGAATTTCCCCTGGCCGTAACACAGCGGCTTGATAAGTTTTCCTGTGAACACACCGTCTTTCACTTCCACCTGGGTGCAGATAATATCCGTAATGGCGAGGGTTTCGGCAACGGGTTTTACGAAAAAGGGAGGTGCATTGGTAATGATAACGACCCTGTGACCTTTCCTGGTGTGTTCGCCGATTAGATCGGCCGCCTCTTTATAGATGGATTTTCTGATCATGGCATCAAACCACAGGGAAGAAAAGTGATCCATATCCTCAATGGTCATGCCGGACAAGATACCCATATTCTTTTCATACCAGGCTTCAATGTTCATCAAAGAGAGACGATACAGCGTTATCTTGACAATGCCTTTCATCAGATGACCGAGGGTTATCAGACCGTGTTTTCTTGCAAATCTGACTGAAGACAGGCCGGAATTCTCCCAGATTATTGTATGATCCATATCGAAAAAGGCGGCTGACTGACCCATTGTCCTGCGTTTCTAACAGAGCCGGATACGGATTGCAAGGACCAGTGGACAGATACTATCGTGATGCTTCCGAGAGTATGGCATCTGCAACCTTCATTGCAGAAGAGAAGCTGATATCTCCGGAACAACCATCCCCGCGAACCGTATCTCCTGCAAAGAACAACCCCTTGATTGAAGGACATTTTATCTCGGGTCTGTGGGGTCTGGACTGGGCCGGTGTAAGAACACATCCGTTCATGACAGGAACGACGAGTTTGCGTTCTCTAACCAGATTGGGCAGAAGATGAGGGAAAACCCTGGATATGGTGATCTTGAGGTGGTTCTCTGTTCGTTTCAGGATATCGGGGTTTCCGTCGAATCTCTCCGTTCTCTTCTATATGTGAAGTGAGTTTTGAGAAAAGCTGTGTTGACCCTCCCAAGGGTTCTCCTGAACCTATTCCTGCAGAAAGTACACGCTTGAGAAAATCGATTACCTCTCCGGCGCTTACCTTTTCCGGATCCGGACACATAACGGTCATGCCGGGAAATCCGAGAAACTGCTTGACCTCATCGTTCATATACGATTGCCGGCAAAAAGAAATAAATGGTTGATCATACCAGTTATCCGGGTCTGCTTTTCTTATCCTTGCCAGGAGATACAAAAAGAGGAGTCTTCCCTTCCAGGAGAGTAGCGGGTTTGTAAGAAACCCGCAAAGTCCTTCCGGCCTGTCCCATAACCTGGATTGATAGATGATCTTGGCATCTCCGGCGGCGGGAAGAAACTGTATGGGATCACCCAGGCGCTCAAAGACACGGCTTGCAATCCCCTTATGCGCGAGTCTTAAAGAGTGTGCCCCATATTCCCAGGTATATCCGTCATTATCTGTAAAGGAGCTTGCCCTTCCTCCAATGATAGGGGGTTTTTCGATCACTGCGACTTTCAGCCCTGAACAGGCAAGCAATGCAGCTGTACTCATCCCGCCGTAGCCTGCGCCGATAATGATTGCATCAAACATCTTTCCCTCGCAACTACTATTGAATAGTAACGGTTGTCCGCACATTGTCATGTCCTGCGGATATCGATGATAGTGCATTCGTGGATGATCCATGGTAATCTATCCCAGGATTGACTTTTTGTCTATCTTGTGATTGGACACACGACAGATTTTCCTTGAGCTATGGAGTGTATTGCATGATCAACATTGAGGGCCTTACCAAGCTATATGGCTCGAAAATTGCGGTTGAAGATGTTTCATTTGAAGTGAAAAAGGGAGAGGTTCTGGGTTTTCTTGGTCCTAATGGTGCCGGTAAAACAACCACTATGAAGATTATAACCTCGTTCATGCCTCCCACGTCCGGGCGTGTTACGGTTATGAATTATGATACGATGAAAGATTCGATGAGATCACGCAGGTGTATCGGTTATCTGCCGGAGAATACCCCTTTGTATAAGGATATGCGAGTTAAAACCTTTCTGCAGTTTGTTGCAGGGGTCAAAGGTGTAAACAGGGCGCAGATGAAATCAAGTATCCGGAAAGTCATATCCGAGTTCGGTTTGGAAAGTGTTGAAAACGCGGTTATAGGAAGGCTTTCAAAGGGATTCAGACAGAGGGTGGGGCTCGCGCAGGCCCTTGTTAACGATCCTCCCGTTCTCATTCTTGACGAGCCTACCCTTGGGCTTGATCCCAGGCAGATCCATGATATCAGGCAGCTTATCAAGGACCTTTCCGGGTCGAGAACCATTATTCTCTCTTCCCATATACTGCCCGAGGTCTCTCAGCTCTGCGACAGGGTGGCAATAATAAACAAGGGAAGGATAGTCGCCATCGACTCCACACAGAGCCTGAAGTCCAGGCTTCAGGATCATGCCGACATAACAGTGAAGGTCGGCGACAAACTGGATACTGCAGTAACTATTATCGAGAGATTAGTGGGTGTCCTGTCTGTTTCCATATCCAATTCCAGTATCTTGAACATCAAGACAATAAAAGACCGCGATCTGCGTCCAGTCATGGCACAGATGATTGTTAGTGCAGGGATTCCCCTGCTGGAGATTGTTCGTAAGGACATGAGCCTGGAAGATATATTCATGGAACTGGTTACCGAGGAGCCCAGAGCAGATGCGTAGTGTGTATTTCAAAGAGCTCTCAATCTATTTCTCGTCACCGATATTCTATGTGATTGCCGGTATCTTTGCATGTATTTCCGGAATATTCTTCTATAACGCCATGGGATACGTGAGTCTCCTGTCAACAAGGATTGCTCAATATCAACCGACAGGCGCTCTGGTCATGAATGATATTCTCCTTCGCCCGATATTTGCAGATATCAGTATGCTCATTGTCTTCATTGTTCCTGTTATATCGATGCGTCTCTATGCAGAGGAAAAGGCACAGGGAACCATTGAACTTCTATTTACCTATCCTGTAAGCGATCTGAAGGTTCTGGCCGGGAAATATCTGGCCGGTCTGAGTATACTGATCTGCATGCTTGCCATAACGGTTGTTCTTATGGTCCTCATGTCATTGATAACCACACCCGACTGGGGAGTGGTCTTGTCCTCATATATAGGATTGGTACTCATGGGGGCAGCGATATTATCACTGGGTGTTTTTGCCTCGAGCTTGACAAAGAACCAGATCATTGCAGCCACGCTGACACTGGGCCTGGTTCTTTGTTTCTGGGTTATAGGATGGTTTGCCGCAACATCTCCTGATTCATCATTGAGCGGTTTTCTGCAGGAGATCTCGATTGTCAGTCATCAGGCGAGGTTTTTAAAGGGGCTGATCACTCTCCGGGATGTGGTGTTCTATCTGTGTTTCTCCCTTTTTTTCCTGTCCATTACCTTGAGAGTTCTTGATTCACGACGGTGGAGAGGGTAGCTGTGGCAGGCAGGTTTTCCTACATTTCTTCTGTCGGCATATTCGTCATGATCTTTTATGCAATCCTTGTGTTTGTGTATCTGATTGCATCGAATCATAATTCCGGCTGGGATCTCAGCAGAACAGGCGCCAATACCCTTGATGTCAAAACCAAAAATGTTCTTGAATCGCTGAATTTCAATGTAGAGATAATTATCTTTGATAAAACGGGCGAAAACAAAGCGATGGAAATACTGGATCTATATTGTGCGGAATCAAGACATGTGACCTGCAGGATTATCGATCCCGATACCAGGCCCGGCATTGCAGCCCAATATGGTGTGGACCGCTATGGCCAGGGTGTTCTTCTTGGTAGACACAGGCAGTGCCTGATCGATTCAGTGACACAGGAGAATCTTACCAATGCGATCCTGCGATTGAAACGGGACAAAAAAAAGGTCATTTATTTCGTAAACGGACATGGAGAGAGGGATATCGCCCACGAACAGAACAGCGGAATCTCTCAGCTCAGATATGATCTGGCAGCAAATGATTATGATGTCTTCCCCCTTTTGCTCATGAGATACCATGAAATTCCCAGGGATGCTGATCTCGTTATTGTCGCAGGTCCTCGAAAAAGTTTTCTGCAGGAGGAACTTGCGATGGTCAGGACGTATCTGGGCAGCGGAGGTAATATGCTCTTTGCCCTTGAGCCAGGCGGGGAAGCAGGTCTTACAGGGGTTCTTGAAGAATTCGGGATAGTTCTGGATAATGGCATCATTGTCGACACTTTTTCTTCCATGGCCGGCGGAGACAATACAGCACCGGTCGTTACAATGTATGGAGATGTACCGGCCCTGCAGGGATTTTCCTATGCGACCTTCTTCCCGACATCAAGAGCGCTTCTGATCATGAATGATCTGCCATCAGGGGTCGAAGTCAACTGGCTTGCCAGGACCTCGGACAGAAGCTGGTCTGAACATGATTTTATCGCGCTCTTTGATGGTCTTGATGTTTATCCTGACGAACACGAAAACAAAGGTCCTGTGAATGTGGCAGTTCTGGCGGAAAAAGAGCTCGACAATAAAACAGTCTCAAGTGTAATGGTCTTCGGAGATGTAGATTTCCTCACGAATGCATACCTGAATATTTCGGGCAACAAAGATCTGGCATTTATATGTATCAACATGCTGCTGGATCAAGGTTCTCTGATAACAATTAAAGACAGGCCGGCACAGGACAGGCCATTCATATTAACCCCATCGCAGGATCGTATTATATTCTGGGTACCTGTTGTCGTCATTCCTTCCCTGATCATGCTGGTCTGTCTGGCGGTGCTATTCATAAGGAGAAGGGCATGAGAGGGAGGTCCCTTGTTGTTTATATGCTGGTTCTTCTATGTCTTGCTGCTTACTAT
>DSAD01000290.1 GCA_011372875.1 Deltaproteobacteria bacterium | reverse complement strand
GACCATACCGGAACCGTATCGATTCCTGGCACAAGGCCTTTCAAAGACCCGGAACAAGGAGCATGAGAAGGCACTTGCCGTGCTCGATGGCATAGACCTCCCTCAGGCATATGCATACAAGGGTATCAACCTGTTCCTGCTGGGAAAATCAGATGAAGCATACCCCTATCTGAAAGACTACGGCAAGTCGGCACAGGCAAAGATCGCCCTTTCCGAGATCTTGGAAGCAAGAGACGAGATCGATTCGGCCATTACGACTCTCCTGCCTTACCAGAAACAGGAGGTCCGTGTGGACTACAAGCTGGGTACTCTATATGAAAAGTCATCGAAAGCAGGGCTGTCACACGTCTCCTTTGCCAGATATTTCTTCAAGACACAAAAGGGCAAGGCGTGCGTTTATCATGCGGACAAGGCGCTGGAATTCGAGAAAGAACTGGATACGCAAACCATAGAAGAAATGAAAGGGATGAAGAAATTTTTCAAGAACAAGGGTTAATCACGATGTATCGACAGTACTGAAAAACCCTCTTACCTTGCTTATATCAAAGACCTCACCTTCCCCTGTATCTTCACAGAATGCCTCTACAAAGGGGACTCCGCCTTTGCGATACATGTAAATAGGGCTTATCTTCTTCACCTGGATCTCACCGTATCCATGTCTCGGATAGAATATGATCAATGTCCGTCCTTCATGCAAGGCCTCTTCAAAGACCACTTCTCCGCGGGTACCGTAAGGCAGAGGAGTTACCATGCCGAACGGATATATGCCCTCTTTGCGTAGTGCTTTACATTGATATCTCGACAGCTCCTTCATCGGCAAGAGCTTCCCCCAGCTTATGCCGCTACCAGGCTCTGATTCCTCCTCCATACCTCTGACCATAACATCTCTCTTGTCAAGAAAAGCCGCTATGTCATTATCGCATTTATCGGGAATCCTGAAAATACCCGGCAGTATTTCATCAAGCCCCTGGGGAACATTGTGCCTTGCATTCGAAAACACCAAGAAGGTACCCTTGATAATATGTGCCTCGGCATGGGAAGCTGACCATCCTTTTATGGTCTTCAGGATATTATCCGGCACATCGTGGCGCGAGACCCTGTCAAAGAAGTTACCGATCTCGTCTGCATTCCATCCCTGGCGCAGTGCCCTGAAAACAGACCTTTTCGTCAACCGGTAGATACTGACCACATCGGCACGAACAACATCGGCGATCTCACCCATGTTCAACAGATCAATTGGATCAAGGTCTCTGGGGACAAGGACTTCCATGTTCGGTTGTATGATGACCTCATCAGAATATCCTGTCAATGGGACTTCCACCTTCCCTGACTGCAAGGCCGTGAAAACACCATCGGCAAACCTGACCCATTTACCACTCGTTTCTTTCTGCAGCACACCGAATGATATCCAGAGATTCACCAGAGATTCTACCTTCTCATATACATCAGGCATGTCCGGATTCCTGCTTATAAGCTCCAGTATAAGGCATCGGCAGAAGAAGTCTTTTGACAGGGTTTTATCACCGATCAGGTTGAAAACCCTGTATTCCATTCCTGGATAAGACTTGCATGATTGCAGAAACCGCCATATGGAATACCGGGCATCACCTTCCATGGCCAGATCCGTGCAGGCACTGTGCTGAACAGCTACAACCCCTTTTATTTCCTGTAGACATCCAAGCTCAACCAGCTCCCAGTAAATCCTTGGCCATTCGAGAAGAGAACCCAATCTTTCCTCGATGAACTCCCATCCGCGTTTGAATGGCTCCATTCCGGATTTGCATCGAATCCTTGTGCTGCGCACGGTATTGATCAATGCGATATGTCCCCATATATCCAAATGTCCAGGCGGATCCCAGAGGAGATCATCACCGGATCTGAAAGATTTCATTCGTTCTGCTTCCAGCAGAGGAATCAGCGATGGGAGAAGAATGATGGGATCTCTTCCCGAAAGACCTCCCTGGAAGACAACTCCCTTATTCCCGAGTGTCTTGAGCATATCCCTGACATCATCGAGTTCATCACCGTAAATACTCGAGATCGTATCCCACTGGACCTGTGAGCCAAGCTCAAACATGTCCATAAGGAGTGAAACCTGCTTTTCATCCAGACCTTCAAAGATCTCACCAAGTCTCCTGTCATCACTTAATCCTTCCGCAAAGCCCTGTATATCCAATGGATTACCAAGAATATGCGACGAGATGATTTCAACCATATAGGAAGGGATGCTGGAAATGAGATCATAGGTTGATGTCATCACGGCTCCATTGTTCAATCCTGTATTTATAGCCCTGTTCCGCCAGGAAAATCTGGCGTTTGTGGGCAAAGGCCTCTTCGGTTGTCTGGTCGCTTACCAGGGTATAGAAGTTAGAGATCCTCTCCTTTGGTCTCAGGATCCTTCCTAGCCTCTGTGCCTCTTCCTGGCGTGAGCCGAATGTTCCTGAAACCTGAATCGCAACAGAGGCATCAGGCAGATCAATGGCAAAATTTGCAACCTTTGAGACCACCAGCACCGGAACATCACCCCTCCTGAAGGAAGCATAAAGCATGTCTCTCTTGGCATTCGGTGTTGAACCGGTGATTAGCGGTGCATTCAATACTGCAGATATCCTTTTGAGCTGGCTTATGTATTGACCGATTACCAGTATGGATTCATCGGCATGCTTACGGATGATATCCTTTATGACCCTGTCTTTATATATGTTCTCCGATGCGATTCTGAAACGGGCCCTGTCAGAGGCAAGGCCATATTCCATCTCTTTTTCCTCGGGAAGGGGGAGACGTATCTCATAACAGACAGCCTGCGCGATAAACCCCTTTTGTTCAAGTTCCTTCCAGGGGACATCATAACATTTAGGCCCGACAAGGGAAAAGGTGTCCTCTTCAAGCCCGTCTTCCCGGACGAGGGTCGCAGTAAGTCCAAGCCTTCTCTTGGCCTGGATCTCCGTAGTCGCCCTGAATATGGGGGCAGGAACCACATGAACCTCGTCATATATGAGCAGCCCCCAGTTCAGTGCCTGTATGAGTTTCATGTGCTCAAAGGGACCTGTCCTGGTCTTTCTATAGGTAAGCATCTGATAGGTAGTAACTGTGACCGGCTTGATCTCCTTCTTACTCCCCGTATATTCTCCTATATCGGCAGGGTTAAGAGTTGTCTTGTCGAGAAGCTCAGATATCCACTGCCTCACGGCAGACACATTGGTACACAGAATAAGCGTATATGTCCCGGCCTTGGCCATGGCTTCCATACCTACTATGGTTTTCCCCGAACCGCATGGAAGCACAACAATCCCCTGCCCTCCTCTCGGCCCTCCGCCGGCCCAGAAGTTGTCCGTTGCCTCAGCCTGATACTGCCGCAGGGCAAAATCCTGACCGGAAACACATGTATCCCGCAGTCTGATATCAAGCGAATCGCCCTGTTCATAACCGACAAGGTCGTTGACGGGATATCCGGTTTTGATGAGAATATGCTTGAATCTTCCCCGCATCTCTTCAGAGATGATGATCTCCAGGGGGGGTGCGCTACGGGCAATGATGTTTTTTATTGCAGGTCTTGATGTGATCTCCTCAAATAATGCCCTGGTCCTGAACTCGACCTTGAGCATACCGTCACTGTGACGGACAAGACGAATCGAGTCCCAGCGTGAAAAGGCTTCCTTTATCCTGAATGCTACGCCTGCAGGAATTTCGTACCTTGAATATCTTTTCAGGCTGCACAAGATATTCTCGCAACTGGCCCCCATGGCAGCAGCGTTCCAGATACTTAAGGGAGTGATCCTGTATGTATGCACATACTCTGGTGATTTTATCAGCTCGGCAAAAGGGAGGATAGCATCCCGTGCATCCTCATACTGCGAAGACATAACTTCCAGGAGGATGCTTCCATCGCTTTGAACTATTACAGGTTTATCCGTTATCGTCATCAGAACTATAAAGCTTCACATATATGCCTTCCAAATGCAAGAAAACATTTTATTGTTGCCATTGTGAGTCAAATATCAGACAATATATAATTATCATCATGATTTGGAGACGATATTATGAAAACCATTGAAGATAATCCCGGCGGCATAACAAAGGCCGATATTGTTGTAGGAATACCGTCTTATAACGAGGCGTCTCTCATTTCATTCCCGACATCACAGACTGCCATCGGATTGAAAGAACACTTCAAAGACTATAACTGTGTAATCATCAATTGCGACAACAACAGCACCGATGGAACCGGCAACGCATTCATGAATACCGATACCCTCGGGATTCCGAAGATATATCTATCCACGCCAAAGGGGATAAAAGGCAAGGGGAATAATTTTAAAAATCTTTTCAAAAAGATCATCGACCTGAATGCACATGCCGTCGTTGTCGTTGATGCAGACCTCCAGAGCATTACACCCAGATGGATAAAAAACCTTGGAGAACCCCTGTTTAATGACTTCGGTTATGTAGCGCCACTATACGTCAGGCATAAATACGACGGAACAATAACCAACAACATTGCCTATCCGCTGACCCGATGCCTTTACGGAAGACGAGTGCGCCAGCCTATAGGAGGAGATTTCGGTTTTTCAGGAAGAATGGCCGGGCTCTACATGAAAAGCTCCTTGTGGAATGAGGATGTAAGCCAGTTCGGGATTGACATCTGGATGACAACCATTGCGATGAACGAAGGCGTGCCCATCTGCCAGGCGTTCATGGGAAGGCCGAAGGTCCACAAACCCAAAGACCCTGCCGCCGACCTCGGGCCCATGTTCAAACAAGTTATCAGCACAATATTCAACCTCATGGATACCTACCAGGAGAAGTGGAAGACAACGAAATGGAGCAAACCCACTGCCATCTTCGGATTCGGACTCGGAGAGGTCGAAATGCCGCCTGCAGTGGAAGTAAACAAGGAGAAGCTTTACGAGAAATTCAGAAACGGGTTCAATACCTATTGGGATATCTACCGGTCGATCTTCTCTTCGGAAAACCTGCAGAAGATCAGAGAGATCTCATCACTGAGCCTCGATCATTTCGAGATGCCGGTAACGGTATGGGCAAAGACCCTGTTTGATTTTGCAAACAGCTATCGCCACAACACCGTGGACAAAAACAAGGCCATAGAAGTACTTATTCCGCTATACTATGGGATGACCCTCTCGTTCGTCAATAAAACCGAAGGAATGTCCATACAACAGGCAGAGGAGTTCCTGGAAGATATGTGCCTGGTCTTTGAGCAAACCAAACCATATATCATCGACAGATGGAATCAATAGGAAAGGAGTAGCTTATGTCAAAGGTCCTAATCATTGATGATGAGAAACATATCAGGCTCCTGTATTCTGAAGAGCTGGAGGAAGATGGCTATGAAGTGGCCTTGGCATCTGATGGAAATAATATCCTGGACCGGATCAAGAAAGAAAAACCCGATGTAGTGGTTCTTGATATCAAAATGGTATCTTCCAACGGGCTCGATGTACTTCAGGAGATCAGGAATACCTACTACAATCTTCCTGTAATACTATGCAGTGCATACGGCAGTTACAAGGTGGATATCAAGTCCATAGCCGCAGATGCTTATGTCGTGAAATCATCAGACCTCACAGAGCTGAAAAACAAGATAGCACAAGTGCTCGAAACGAGTGTGCCGGGAAAAGAGTGATTATTTGCCGGTTTATGCCGATCTTCATCTTCACACAAGGGCATCCGACGGTGAGCTTAGGCCATCCGAACTCATATACAGGGCTCACTCAATCGGGGTCAAGACAATAGCAGTTACCGATCATGATACATTAACCGGACTTCCCGAGGCGATCTGTTCAGGAAAAGAAAATAATATCTCCATCATTTCAGGCATTGAGCTAAGTGCTGTCCATGATCCCGGGACCATGCATATTCTAGGTTATTTTCCTGCATATCCGCAGGGTATGGAAGAAAGACTTTTTTCCATACAAGAAGCGAGAAGAAAAAGATGTCCGCTGATCATAAGAAAACTCAATGCATTGGGACTGGCCGTCACCCTTGAGGACGTGACAGCCATATCCGGGACAGCACAGATCGGAAGACCCCATATAGCAAAAGCCCTGATCAACAAGGGTCTTGTCAGAAACTCTGAGGAAGCTTTCTCTCGCTATCTTGCCAAAGGCAAACCGGCCTTCGTGGACAAGGAAAAGATGACTATTGAAGATGCCATATCCCTGATCATCGAATACAAAGGACTTTGCGTACTGGCCCATCCTTTCACCCTGGGCCTTGACCCTTACAAGTTGAAACTATTCATAAGGAATCTTAATCTTTTAGGCCTTGCCGGGCTGGAGGTCTTCTATCCGGAGCACTCCAAGAACCAGAAAAGGCTCTACACATCAATCGCCCGCGACCTTGGAATGCTTATAACAGGAGGAACAGATTACCATGGTCCAGGCCGCAACAGAGTCTCAATAGGGGATTTCGGCATTGAAAAACCTGCCTGTGACCGTTTGATCGGACAATTAGCCGACTTGGAATTCAACATCTGAAGAACAGCAGCTCCCGAGCATACATATCGCGGGTATACGATAAAACCGAATTCTCCGGGGTTGAGCCCGGGATAAAAGAACATTTTCTTGCTTGACAGTCCATGAGCTGTTGTCTAACTGAGAAAGCAAAAGCGTATATGTTACGCATTATCATTGGAGCAGAAATGGTTTTTCACGGAAAAAACCTCTCAAACAACATCAGAGCAGCACAAGAACACCTGGAGATAAATCATGTTTTCTAAAAATGTCCTCGATCAAATAGGTAACACTCCGATTGTCTGTCTCAAATCCGCATTGGATGCCAACATCTTCGCAAAGGCCGAGCATCTCAACCCCGGCGGAAGCATTAAGGACAGGGTGGCACTTTTCATGCTTGAAGGGGCAATAAAAGAAGGTTCTCTGAAACCGGGATATACAATAGCCGAGCCGACATCAGGCAATACCGGAATAGGCATTGCCCTGGTAGGCGGCCTCATGGGCTATCCAGTCATTATTGCCATGCCTGAAAACATGAGCCAGGAGCGCAAGAAGATCATACAGGCCCTGGGTGCTGAACTCATCCTTACACCTGCTGAAAAAAGCGTCGAAGGTGCAATAGATGCGATCCGGGAACTTCAAAGGACCAGGTCCGACATCTATGTTCCGCAGCAGTTCGAGAATCCGAATAATCCCATGGCTCACTACCTTACAACAGGGCCTGAGATATGGACACAGCTGAGACATCATGTGGATATATTCGTATCGGGACTCGGTTCCGGAGGCACGCTCGCCGGTGTAGGGAAATTTCTCAAGGAACGCAACAAGGACACTGTGATCGTCGCAGTCGAACCGAAAAACGTATCCGCCCTGCTCGGACATGAACCGGGCCTGCACCGTATTGAAGGGATCGGAGACGGTTTCATTCCTGCCGTACTGGACACCTCTCTTGTCGATGAAGTTGTTGAGGTAACAGACGATAATGCAGTGGAGATCTCCCGAGCTCTTGCACGAAAGGCGGGCCTGCTTGTTGGAACCTCTTCCGGCGCAAATGTCTGGGCATGCATCAAGATGGCCGAGAAATACGGAAAAGACAAGATCATTGCAACAGTACTGGCGGACCGCGTAGAGAGGTACTTCAGCACCAGCCTGATCTGATATACAGGAAATCAATTTCAGACAATCGAGTAAATTTTTTCCCTTTTTCAGGCACTTCAACTGACCAGGAAAGGGCCGGCATCAATAATATCGGCCAGTTAGACATCTTTTATGTATGGCATCCCCATTGCATGAGTATAAAGACATCCAACGGCCTAAATCCTACCATTTTCCTCAAAAGGGATCTCCTGACCAAAAGGAGATCCTTTTTTTATCTCCGTAAGAATGAACTGCCTCACAGCAAGCTTTGACAGGCATCGAAGGCTCTATGTACTGTTTTCCCCCTCACCTTTATCCTCTCCCCGAGAGGAGAGGATACTTTGTGGTCCGCTTACAAGCAGCTTACGTATCATCTGTATGAACTAAAGAAGATTGTTGGAAACATCTCTGAATTCCGATACATGATACTATGTGTATCGTGATGTACTATACAACCGGACATTTTTCTATTAGTATTATTTCAATATCGAAGGAGAATGTGCATTGAACATGACTGCTTCAACACGCGACATACAGATCAGCGTTATCATACCCATGTTCAACGAGGAAGAAAACGCTGCTGATACGATAAAACGGGTAATAAGCGTACTGGAACAAGACAAAAGACCCTTTGAAATTATCCCGGTAAACGACGGCAGTACTGATAATACACTGTCGGTCCTGGATAATATAGCAGCAAAAACACCACAGGTAAGGGTCGTATCATACTGGAAAAACGGCGGGAGGGGAAAGGCAATCAGATATGGATTCAATGCATCCAGAGGGGAATATATCTGCACCATCGATGCCGATCTTTCCTATGATCCGAAGTACATCCTTGAAATGACGAAGGTCCTCGATGAAGAACGGGATATAGATGTTGTGCTTGCAAGCCCTTATATGGAGGGAGGAGCAACCGAAGGGGTCCCCAGAGACCGGCTTTTCATCTCACGTGCAGGCAACAAGATTCTACAGGCGGCCATGCCTGAACAGATTCATACGCTCACCTGTATCGTCAGATGCTACAGGAAACAGGTCATATCAAGCCTTGATCTGGAATCCGACGACAAGGAAATACATCTGGAAATCATATCCAAGATCCTTGCCATGGGATACCGGATCAGAGAGATCCCGGCCACACTTACATCGAGGAGAAAGGGATCTTCCAAGTTTAAGTTCCGGGCCACAGCCCTTTCACACATCGTCTTTACCATATTTGAACGGCCAAGCCTTCTCTTCGGGCTGATCGGCATCATTCTGACGCTTATAGGCCTCGGTTTAGGGGTCTACATCCTCATTTTGTACTACGGCGCAACACTCAATCCCAACAGGCCGCTGCTGACACTGATGGTCCTCTTTATCATTGGGGGTGTTCAGATTCTTTCCTTCGGATTTCTGGCATCCCAGATTCATTACCTGAGAAAGGATGTACTCTTAAACCGAAAGGCCATCTCGGTAATGGAGTCAGCCCGCCTAAAGCATACAAGGATTGGACACCAAAACGATCCCATCAGTGACAATCAGGTAAAACACCTTGACAATCAGGACCAATGCTGATTCACTTTAGTATTAGAAGCATATTGTAATACAGCTTCAGTTATGTTATCTTGTATTCATAGGCAGAGAGTCCCTTGTTGCAAGGAAGAAGCAGCCCTCTTTTGAAAACAATCTTATTGAGGAGGTATTGGTGGGAAATCTTATCCTGGATGAAAGAGACCAAAATTTTGTACTGTTTGAAATGCTGGCCTCGGAAAAGCTCTGTGATTCAAAGAAATACTCCGAGTTCTCCCGCGACATGTTCGACATGATCCTGAGCGAGGCGCAAAAATTTGCCATAGAGGAAATCTTCCCAACCCTTGAGGAATCGGACAAGACAGGATGCAGACTCGAGAACGGGCAGGTATATGTCCCGGAATGCTTCCACCGACCATACCGGCTTTTCTGCGAGAGCGGATGGAACTGCATGTCCTTACCCCAGAATGTTGGTGGGCAAGGGCTTCCTTTCCTGATGAGGATTGCCGCACACGACTGGTTTGTTCACAACTTTGCCTTTGTCTCCTATCCCGGCCTAGGCGAAGGAGCTGCCCATCTCATAGATGTATATGGCAGCCAAGAACAGAAGGACACCTATCTCCCCAAGATGATTACAGGTCAATGGGGCGGAAGCATGTGCCTGACGGAACCAGGAGCAGGTACAGATGTGGGCAATCTGAGTACAAAGGCGATCCGCCAGAGCGATGGGACCTTCAAGATCATCGGGACCAAGGTCTTCATCACAGGAGGAGACCAGGACCTTACCGAGAATATTATACATCCTGTTCTGGCCCGCATAGAGGGAGATCCGGCTGGAACAAAGGGCATATCCATCTTCCTGGTGCCCAAATTCATGATTAATAAAGACGGTTCACTTGGAAGGCGTAATGATTTTGAGATAGCCAAGATCGAGGAAAAAATGGGTATTCACGGCAGTTCGACTTGCCTGATCAATTTCGGCGACAACAATGACTGCCATGCCGAACTGCTGGGCGAAGAGCGCGAAGGCATGAAAATCATGTTCCAGATGATGAACGAGGCGAGGATAGCCACGGGGCTGCAAGGCCTGACAAGCGCAAGCATAGCCTATCTCCATGCCCTGCAGTACACCAAGGAACGTCTGCAGGGATCCTCCCTGATGGATTTCAAAAACCCACAGGCGCCGAGAGTCGCTATCATTGAACATCCCGATGTGCGTCGCATGCTCTTGTGGATGAAATCGAATGTCGAGAGCATGAGGGCGCTAATGTATTACGCAACCCTGTGCGGCGACAAGGCATTAAGCACTGAAGATGAAACCGAGATGGTAAAATGGATCGGCATCTTCGAGATACTCACCCCGATCGTAAAGGCCTACTGCACTGATATCGGCTTTAGAGTAACGGAGACCGCCATGCAGTGCTATGGAGGATACGGCTACTGCAGCGAATACCCGGTTGAGCAGTTCCTGCGGGATGAGAAGATCGCCTCCATCTATGAAGGCACCAACGGCATCCAGGCGCTAGATCTGGTAGGGCGGAAACTCGGCATGAAAAAAGGCGCTTATTTCATGTATCTGCTTGGCGAGATGCATGCCACTGTAGCCACATACAAAGACCACTCAAGACTGAAGGATCTTGCCGATGATGTCCTTAACGGCATCAATGCGCTGGCCGATATGGGCATGTTTTTCGGCTCAAGCGCAAAGGCAGGCAAGTTTCTGATACCGGTAGGCAATGCATATCCATTTCTCATGATGATGGGCAAAATCATTTCCGCATGGCTTCTTTTCTGGCAGGCAGGGATTGCCCAGGCAAAACTCGATAATCTTAGCACTATGAAAGAGGTCGACCAAGGTGATGCATCTTCATTAAACAAGCTTGTTCGAGAAAACCGCGATGCTGCTTTTTATGATGGCAAGGTCAAGACAGCACGGTTTTTTATCAAGCATGTGCTGCCCGAGATCGAAGGCACGATCAAGTCCATAAAAAGCGAGGATATCTCTTTCTTAGAAATAGCCATTGAGAGTTTTTCCTCTTAAACCAGCCCATGTTCAACGCAATCAGGGGGGGGCAGCGCTTTCTGCCCCCCTGATTGCATTTCTCATCATACATGGCAGGATCTCTTTAGACTGTTTGCCACAAAGGCCCTCGATACTGATAATCGATGAAGACCTCGTTGTGGATGACTCAAACATGCTGCAATAAAAAGCAACCATGGACTCCAATTTCATTGTAATGTACTATAGTAATAAAATCAGCCTGTACGAGTGACATGCGATGAAAGACAAAAACGAGACAAAGAACCAACTTATTCAGGAACTTAATCTGCTTCGCTCACAGATGCTACAGCTTGAGGCGAACAGGCAGAGGTACGATCAGATGGAAGAATCGCTGAAACAGTCCGACACCTTTTATCAGACCTTCTTCGAAAATACCGGAACCGCCACAATTATCATAGAGGAAGACACTACGATCTCCATGCTGAATGTAGAATTCGAGGTAGTCACAGGATATACCAAAAAAGAGATCGTGGGTCAGTCCTGGACAAAATATGTAGCAGAGGATGATCTGGAACGCCTCAAGGAGTATCATTTCAGAAGACGCATAAAGCCTGATTCAGCGCCAAGAAACTATGAATTCAAGATCAAAACAAAAAAAGATGAACTCAAAGATGTCTTCATGACCATTGCCTTGATACCGGGAACAAAAATGAGTATTGCCTCGATGCTCGATATCACCGAACGCAAGCAGCTCGAAAAAGAGATCCTGAGAATATCTGAGAGGGAACGACAGAAGATCGGACAGGAACTCCACGATGACCTTGGACAGCATCTGATCGGGATCGAGGTCATGACCAAGGTACTGAAGAAGACACTTGAGGATAAATCCCTTAAAGAGGCAGACTATGCGGGCGAGATAAACGCATTGGTCAAAGAGGCCATCACCAAGACCAGAAGGCTTGCACGGGGCCTGTGCCCCGTACACCTGGTTTCCAACGGACTGAGCTTTGCCCTGAAAGAGCTTGCCAAGTCAACGGCCGACATCTTCGGCATATCCTGCACATTCACCTGCCCTGAACCGGTCCCCATACAGGACAATTCACGGGCAACGAATCTGTATTATATCGCAAAGGAATCAGTCCATAACGCGATTGAACACGGCAAGGCAACACAAATCACGATTGACATGAATAATGTAGACGGTTCTGTCTCCATGAATATCCAAGACAACGGAATAGGAATGGAGCACGACAGAGATTATACCGGACTTGGGCTTAAAACCATGAATCACCGGGCAAAGATGATAGGGGCATCTCTTATTATCGAGGAATCCAGGTCCGGGGGAACTCTCGTCTCATGCATATTCGATATCGGCAAAAATCAGAGAGAAGACAGGGGATAACATGTCCTTAAAAGACAAACGCTCGATCCTGATTGTTGATGACCATCCCATATTCAGGCATGGACTTGCGCAGCTTATCAATCAGGAAGATGACCTTGTTGTCTGTGGAGAGGCGGAAGATTATCACAGTGCATGGAAAGCTGTTATAGAACTCAGTCCGGATATGCTGATTGTGGATATTACGCTTAAGAATATGAGCGGTATCGACCTTATAAGGGAGATCAACAAAAACTATAAGGGACTGCCCATGCTGGTAATATCCATGCACGAAGAATCACTCTATGCCGAAAGATCTCTTCGTGCAGGAGCAAGAGGGTACATTATGAAGCAGGAGGCATCCGAATCCATTGTTTATGCCATCAGGGAGGTTCTGGGCGGGAAGATATATGCCAGCAAGAATGTCATGGACACCCTTCTTACCCGCTTTATCGACGGCACGCAGGATTCTCTGGATTCTCCGGTGCAATCGCTTACCGACAGAGAGCTTGAGGTATTCCAGATGATCGGGGACGGACTGAGCATAAGCGAGATAGGTACACGCCTGAACCTCAGCGTTAAGACCATCGGAACCTATCGGGAACGCATCAAGGAAAAACTGCAGCTGAAAAACGCCACCGAACTCCTGAGATATGCCATGAACTGGGTCCAGGACGATCGTCGCCAGAGAGAATAGTATTTCCACGTCATATCTCAGCAAGATAAGTTATCTATATAATGACCTGTTCATTTCCAACCGTTTGCCTTAACCATCGCATCCACTTCTAAGCATGAAGGGCTTCTTTATGTAAGTAGGTCATCTACCTATCTTTTTTTCCTCCTTTGCTGCACACAAGAAACAGCTTATCCCCGATTGAGCAATCTCATGGAATGCACGATCTTATAGACATGGTCAGACAGCATAAAAAAAGGAGGGACATATGACTAATTTACTGAATCTCGGAGGTCAACAGTACGATTATCAGTTAACCATAGGGAAATTACTCTCAACGGCGGCAACCATAGCACCGGATAAGGAGATTGTATACCGGGACCAGGTTCGTATGACGTATCGTGATCTCATCGAGAGGATAAACCGCCTCGCAGATGCATTAACAAATCTGGGCGTGAAACCAGGCGATACCATAAGCGTATTCGACTATGACTCGCATCGTTATCTTGAGAGCTATTTTGCGATCCCCATGATGGGAGCAATACTGCATACCATGAACTGGAGGCTCTCTCCGGAACAGATAGAATACACAATGAACCATGCCGAGGCGGACGTGGTCATGATTCACGAGGACTTTCTTCCTCTTGTCGAATCCATCCGGGACAAGCTCACCACGATCAAGAAGATCATCCTGCTCAAAGACTCTGACGCAGCACCACAGACATCGCTTGTGATCGATGCCGAATACGAGGATATGCTTGCTCAGGCATCAGTGCATTTTGACTTCCCGGAGCTTGATGAAAATACAAAGGCAACAACCTTTTACACCACAGGAACCACAGGACTGCCCAAAGGGGTGTTTTTCTCACACAGGCAGCTCGTTGTTCATACCCTGAGCGTCTGTATCACTGTAGGCTGTTATGACACTCCGGTTCGATTCTCTTCCACAGACGTGTACATGCCCATTACACCCATGTTTCACGTGCATGCATGGGGATTTCCCTATCTGGCAACCATGATGGGTGTAAAGCAGGTATACCCGGGCAAGTATGAACCCGAGATGCTTCTTAAACTTATACTTGGGGAAAGGGTAACCATATCTCATTGCGTGCCAACGATTCTTCAGATGCTCGTAAGCAGCCCGGTGGCAAAGAAGATAGACATCTCCCACTGGAAGGTCATTATTGGCGGCGCACGTTTACCCAAAGGACTGGCAAAGGACGCCATGGACCTTGGGATAAAAGTCATGGCAGGATATGGAATGTCGGAAACCTGTCCGGTAATCAGCGTATCCAGCCTCAAGCCTCATATGCTCTCCTGGGACAACGAGAAGAAGAGCGATATTGTCATCAAAACAGGACTGCCAATTCCGCTTGCTCAGGTTAAGATTATCGATCAGGGCGGCAACGATCTGCCCAGTGACGGAAAATCGGCTGGCGAAATAGTAGTGCGGACCCCATGGCTTACCCAGGGATACTTCAAGGACCCCGAGAAATCCAAGGAACTCTGGAAGGACGGCTGGCTGCACACCGGCGATGTTGCCAACATCGACCAGGAAGGCTATATCCAGATTACCGACAGGATAAAGGATGTTATAAAAACAGGCGGCGAATGGATCTCTTCACTGGATCTGGAAAATGTAATGAGTACACACGATGCAGTGGCAGAGGCTGCGGCGATCGGCATACCCGACAAAAAATGGGGAGAACGCCCCATGATGCTGGTAATCCTGAAACCACAGTTTCAGGGTAACGGCATCAATGCCTCAGTACTCAAAGAATTCATGAAGCAGTGCGCAGAAGATGGGAAGATCCCCAAATACGGCATCCCGGATTTCTATGCCATTGTG
Source organism: Deltaproteobacteria bacterium (assembly GCA_011372875.1). GTDB lineage: Bacteria > Desulfobacterota > Desulfomonilia > UBA1062 > UBA1062 > DSAD01. The sequence continues at coordinate 2,096 of DSAD01000290.1, read as the reverse complement.
GATGCAATACCCAAGACGAGTGTGGGTAAGATAGACAAGAAAGAAATCAGAAAACTATACTCTCAGGAAAACCTCCAGATAGCTGCCCGGTCATGAGGGGTGCACTGGGCACTAAGCATTCTCTTTGAGAATGTTTATCACCAAGGGCATGGGAAGGAAAACCCATGCCCGATTTCTCCACCATATTCCTCCAGACGATAAATCCAGATGAAATCATCCTCATCGAGGCATGCATGCAACCTTCCCAAGGGAAACGGACATACCTGTCGCAGCAACCTGCTGTTAATCAGGAGACATCTGCAACCCTCAATCATGCATCAGCATGCAATCACCTATCAAGGAGGATGTCAGCATGGAAGACAAAAGTTTTATCAATCTCGCCAGGGCCATTCCAAAGCTTGCATACATGGAACAGACCGGGGGGCTCATTCAGACATTCCTTAAACAGTGGGGATTAATGAATACCTTCAGGATACTCTTTAAGACCGGAAAGAAGACAGGCCATCTCAAAACCCTGAAATACCTGCTGAATTTCCGGCTTGACAGGCTCACCCCAAACTTTCTCGTCTCCATGTGGGAGGTCTTTGAAGATCGCGAAGCGATCATATCAGAGGGAAGAAGATACACATATGGAGACCTCAGGGAAAGGGTCTTTCGGCTTGCAAATGCTTTGCAATCTCTAGGCCTTCAGCCGAAAGACAGATGCGCAGAGCTTCTCTGCAACGGAAATGAATTCTTCGAGGCCTTCTTTGCCTGTTCGTTGATCGGCTGCCCGATGCCCTTTATCAACTGGCACAGCCGCGGGGAAGAACTTGCCCTTGCAATCGAAAAAACACAACCCAGGGTCCTGATCCTGCACGATACCTTTCTCGATGAGATTATTCCCCTCAGACACCGTCTGCCGAGCATTGAACATTATATTGTTGTGGGAGAAAATAATGTGCACGGTACGTCTTTGTATGAGATGCCTGATCCCAGGACCGCTGTACCATGCAGGCTCTATTGCAGGCTGGGTACCCTTTATCCTGCTCCGCGGCACAGGCATCCCCATGAAAAGATTCGATCCCGAGTGGTTCCTGAAGATCATCGAGGACGAACGGATAAACTGGGTTTTTGTCGTACCCACCATGCTGGAGATGGTCCTTTCTCTTTCAGATGGTATTAAAACCCGATACGACCTCAGTTCCATGAAAACCCTTATCTGCGCTGCCGCACCTGCAACTCCTGAATTGAAAAGGGCGACAAATGACTTCTTCAAACAGCAGGGGTGCACAAAAAATGTCTTTACCGAGTTCTACGGATCATCAGAAACAGCTGTGACATCGGTCCTGGCGCCTGAAGACTACGAAGAAGATCCCAAGCGCTATGCCAGTGTAGGAAAGATCCGCTGCGCGATAACAAAGGTTTATGACAAAGAGGCAAAAACCTGGTGTGAACCATACCAGGACGGCAGTGATCCAGCTCAGGGAAGGCAGCATAATCAAGGAAGAGGACATTATCGCACACTGTCACGATCTTGCCATTACCGGATACAAGATCCCGAAACATATTGAATTCGTAGAGACTCTCCCCAGACATATCGACGGCAAAATGCACAAAAAGGAACTTGAAGAGAGATACTGGCAAGGGATCGAGCAAAGGGGGTAAAACATCATTGACTAGAATTTCATTTTATCTGCGGGGATTGTTAACCCCACAGACAAGACTCAACCAGGGTGATAAATTGCCGGCGATAAGTGCAGAGCTCAGAGGCTATACTGTCAGGCAAAAACATCTGGACAGGGTCATATCACTATGTAACCTGAAAGACCGAGAAACAGTGCCGCTGATCTATCCTCTCACCATCATATTCCCTGTGCATATGAGCATAGTAACCCACAAAAAATTCCCGTTGTGCTATCTCAAGATGCTCCAGGTGAGAAATCATCTGATCCAGTTCAGACAAATCAGGTCAGCACAAGAGATGGATCTGTTCAGTCAGATCATCGGTAAGCGCCAAATAAACCCCACCTTGACAAGGTCAGGAGAGTTTACTGTTCAATAATGAGGTCCGTCGGTTTTAGGTATTGAGGTAGCAGGGCTTTGTACTCTTCTTC